>NZ_JBYSVX010000001.1:0-167747 GCF_058986605.1 Pseudomonas sp. GW821-FHT07E12
CCCCCCCCCCCCCCCCCCCCCCCCCGCCCCCCCCCCCCCCCCCCCCCCCCCCCCCCCCCCCCCCCCCGCTCCTGCAGGTGAGCAGACAAGGACAGATCAAATCGTGATCAGCAGGCCCGCAGGCAACTGCATGGTGATGCAGTGCAGACTGCCGTTCTGCCAGATCAGCGAACGACACGGCACCTGCACGATCTCGCGATCCGGGAAGGCCTGCGCCAGCACCGCACGCGCGCCCTCGTCGGCCGGATCGCCGTAGGCCGGCATCAGCACCGCACCGTTGACGATCAGGAAGTTGGCGTACGAGGCCGCCAGACGACGGCCCTCGTCGACGATCGGCTGCGCCCACGGCAGCGGGAACAGGCGGTACGGCTTGCCGTCGGCGGTGCGCAACGCGGCCAGTTCCCCGCCCATCGCGGTCAGCTCGGCATGGTGCGAGTCGGAGGCGTCGTCGCAGGCCTGGTAGACGATGCTGTCGGGCGATGCGAAGCGGGCGAGGGTATCGACGTGCGCGTCGGTGTCGTCACCTTCGAGGTAGCCGTGGTCCAGCCACAGCACCCGGTCCTGCGCCAGCCAACTTGCCAGATCGGCGCTCAGCGACTCGCGCGAGCGCTGCGGGTGACGCTCGTGCAGGCATTGCCAGGTGGTCAGCAAGGTACCGGCACCATCAGTATCGATCGCGCCGCCTTCCAGCGCGAAGTCGATGCTTCGCACCTCGTATCCGGCGAAGACCTGTGCCGCATCGAGCACGCCGACCAACTGGTCGTCCAGGTTCGCCTCGAACTTGCCGCCCCAGCCGGTGAAGCGGAAATCCAGCAGGCGGAAGCCGCTGTCGGCACGCTTCAGCGTGATCGGGCCGGAGTCACGCAACCAGGTGTCGTTGTACGCAGCCGCGACGAACCGGACCCGCTCCATCTCCACCCGCGCCGAACGCAGCCGTGCCTCGGCATAGATCTGCAGGTCCTCGTCGGCCACGCAGATCAGCACCGGCTCGAAGCGGGTGATCGCCGCGACCAGCGCGACGTAGGTTTCCTCGACCTCGCCCAGTCGCTCGGCCCAGTCGGTATCGGCGTGCGGCCAGGCGATCAGGACGGCGGACTGGGCTTCCCACTCCGCAGGAAAACGAAAACTGTCAGTCATTGCAGCGTGATACTCGGATCGCGCCCGAACCAAAACCCGGGCTGTTCATTCAAATCCCCGCACATGGATGCGCGGGCTCCTGCGAGGGACTCGCATGTTCAAATCCCCGCACATGGATGTGCGGGCTCTTGCGAGGGACTCGCATTACAGCGTCTTGGGGCCGATCTCATCGGCACCGGCCTGGTTGGCGACTACATCAACCACACGCTGTTTCTCGAAATAGACGGTGAACGCGGGATACACCCAGCGGTTGATGGTCGGCCACTGCTGCTTCTGGCCGCCGCGTGGCTCAAGCTTCTGCGACGGCTCGCCGAAGCGCGACTGCACCTGGACCATGCTCTGGCCGCGCAGGGGCAGCACCTGCGCGGGCTTTTCCTTGACGCGGTCGATCAACAGCGTCTCAGCCCCCGCCGTTGAGGCGAAGGTGACGAGGGCCAGCAACGGTAGAACAAGAAAACGGCGGTTCATGATCATCTACTCCCCAGTGGATCAATCATTGAATCCCCGCACACGGAGGTGCGGGCATCTGCGAGGGATTCGCATCAGCGCGATTACAGCAAAAAACGGAGACAAAAAGCCGCCGTTGCGGCCCGATGAGGCTGGGCCGAAAGGGCGGCATGCCCATCCGGCAGGCAAACTGTGATCGGGAAAACGAAAAAACCGCCCAAGGGCGGTTCTTTCGGGTCTCGCTGTTTCGAGAGCCGCCGGCTTAGCGCTGGCGGGCCTTGAAGCGCGGGTTCGACTTGCAGATCACGAAAACCTTGCCGCGGCGGCGGACCACCTTGCAGTCGCGGTGACGGGTCTTCGCCGACTTCAGGGAGGACAGGACTTTCATGACACACCTCGGCGTATACGTGGATTCGGGAAGGGGATGCCGGCACTTCCACATGGCGCCGATCCCGCAGTAAGCCGGCTATTCTACTTTGCTTTCTCTTGGCTTTTCAAGTGATTGCGCCGATCGGCGAAGGGCGGCGCTTACAATGGCGACTTCACCCCTTCAGGAAGTCCCATGAACGCATCTGTTCCCGTGCTCACTATCGATGGCCCGTCAGGGGCCGGCAAGGGGACGGTCAGTCGCATTGTCGCAGCTCGGCTGGGCTGGCACTACCTGGATTCCGGGGCGCTCTACCGGGCGGTCGGGGTCGCGGCGAGCTGGGCCGATATCGATGTGTCCGACGCCGCGGCGCTGGTTCGCTGCACCTTCGACACCCATGTGGAGTTCATCGAGCGTGAGGATGGTGGCCTGCGGGTCGTGGTCAACGGGGTGGACGCCACCGACGAGCTGAGGCTGGAGACGACCGGGGCCCTGGCTTCGGCGATCGCGGCGATTCCTGAGGTCCGGGCGGCACTCAAGGAGCGCCAGCGCTCGTTCCGGCGCCTGCCGGGCCTGGTCGCCGACGGGCGTGACATGGGGACGGTGATCTTTCCGGATGCCGCCCACAAGGTGTTTCTGACCGCCAGTGCCGAGGAGCGTGCCGGCAGGCGACATAAGCAGTTGATGGAAAAGGGTGTTTCGGTTATATTTGACGACCTGCTGCGCGAGGTCATGGCTCGCGACGCCCGGGATGCCCAACGCGCGGTCGCGCCGTTGAGGCCGGCCGAAGACGCCGTTCTCATCGACACCACCGGCATGGACATCGAGGAAGTCGTCGGGCGCGTGGTTGGATTGCTGCCTGTTTCCTGAGGGTTGCGCCGTCTCATCGCATGGCAGGCAGGGTTTCGACCCTGTTGCAATGAATCGTTAGCAGTAAAGGCTCCGTCGCGCATGGTGTGCGGCGGTTTTTCCCAATTCACACACGGCCTGCGGTACGGGGTCGACTAACCAGGGCGGGCGGTTCGCGTTCAGAACGACTGAGCGATCGCCTGTGTGTTCAACCGAGTAATTTCAAATGACCGAATCTTTTGCCGAACTGTTCGAAGCCAGCCAAGCCAACCTGGCGAAGCTGAAGCCGGGCGCCATCGTCACCGGTGTTGTCGTGGAAGTCCGCGGCGATGTGGTGGTGATCAATGCGGGCCTGAAGTCCGAAGGCATCGTGCCGATCGAGCAGTTCCGTAACGACGCTGGCGAGATCGACGTCGCCGAAGGCGACCTGGTCAAGGTTGCCCTCGATTCCATCGAGAACGGCTTCGGCGAAACCGTGTTGTCGCGCGAGAAGGCCAAGCGCGCGATGGTGTGGGACGAGCTGGAAGAAGCGTTGGAGAAGAACGAGACCATCACCGGCCGCATCAGCGGCAAGGTCAAGGGTGGTTTCACCGTGGACATCAAGGATGTCCGCGCGTTCCTGCCTGGTTCGCTGGTGGATGTGCGCCCG
Source organism: Pseudomonas sp. GW821-FHT07E12 (assembly GCF_058986605.1). Classification (NCBI taxonomy): domain Bacteria; kingdom Pseudomonadati; phylum Pseudomonadota; class Gammaproteobacteria; order Pseudomonadales; family Pseudomonadaceae; genus Pseudomonas; species Pseudomonas sp. GW821-FHT07E12. Next base: position 3,450 of record NZ_JBYSVX010000001.1, read on the forward strand.
GTGCGCGACCCGGCCTACCTGGAAGGCAAGGAGCTTGAGTTCAAGCTCATCAAGCTGGACCGCAAGCGCAACAACGTGGTCGTCTCCCGCCGTGCGGTGGTCGAGAGCGAGCATTCGGAAGAGCGCGAGCAGCTGCTGGACAAGTTGGTCGAGGGCGCGGTGCTGAAGGGCGTCGTCAAGAACCTGACCGACTACGGCGCGTTCGTGGACCTGGGTGGCATCGACGGCCTGCTGCACATCACCGACATGGCCTGGAAGCGCGTGCGCCATCCGTCCGAAGTCGTCAACGTCGGCGACGAGCTGGATGTCCGCGTGCTGAAGTTCGACCGCGAGCGCAACCGCGTTTCGCTGGGCCTGAAGCAGCTGGGCGAGGATCCGTGGGACAACATCTCGCGTCGTTACCCGGCCAACAGCCGCGTGTTCGGCAAGGTCTCCAACGTCACCGATTACGGCGCGTTCGTCGAGATCGAGCCGGGCGTCGAAGGTCTGGTGCACGTGTCCGAGATGGATTGGACCAACAAGAACGTCAACCCGTCCAAGGTCGTGCAGGTCGGTGACGAGGTTGAAGTCATGGTCCTGGACGTCGACGAGGAGCGTCGCCGCATCTCGCTGGGCATGAAGCAGGTCATGGCCAACCCGTGGGAAACCTTTGCTGCGACCCACAAGAAGAACGACCGCGTGTCGGGCCAGATCAAGTCGATCACCGACTTCGGCATCTTCATCGGCCTGGATGGCGGTATCGATGGCCTGGTGCACCTGTCGGACATCAGCTGGAACACCACCGGCGAAGACGTGGTCCGCAACTTCAAGAAGGGCGACACCCTGGACGCGGTCGTACTGGCCGTCGATCCGGAGCGCGAGCGCATCTCGCTGGGCGTCAAGCAGCTTGAGCAGGATCCGTTCGGCCAGTACATGGCGGCCAATCCGAAGGGCTCCAAGGTCGAAGGCGTGGTGAAGGAAGTCGACGCCAAGGGCGCCGTGATCGAGCTGGCCGACGGTATCGAAGGCTACGTCTCGGCTCGCGACATCGCCAACGAGCGCGTGGACGACGCCACCCAGCACCTGAAGGTCGGCGACAAGATCGAAGCCAAGTTCGTCGGCATGGATCGCAAGGGTCGTACCCTGCAGCTGTCGATCAAGGCCAAGGACGATGCCGAGATGCGTGAAGTGCTGGAGGAATACCAGTCCGCTTCGGGCGGCACCACCCAGCTGGGCGCGCTGCTGCGTGCACAGCTGAACGGTAACAAGTCCGAGTAAGCGCCGGCACGATTGTCATCGTGTCACTGGATCGGCCCGGGTAATCCCGGGCCGATTCCGGATGTGCCAAGTCAATATCGATTCTCTGCCCCATGACCAAGTCCGAACTGATCGAAATCCTGGCAAGACGCCAAGCGCATCTGAAGTCGGATGACGTCGATCTTGCGGTCAAGTCACTGCTGGAGATGATGGGGGAGTCGCTGGCCAGCGGGGATCGCATCGAGATCCGCGGGTTTGGCAGTTTCTCGCTGCACTATCGCCCGCCTCGGCTGGGTCGCAATCCCAAGACCGGCGAGTCGGTAGCGCTGCCGGGCAAGCATGTTCCTCACTTCAAGCCGGGCAAGGAGCTGCGCGAGCGCGTCAGCTCGGTGGTCCCGGTGGATGTGGCCGACTCCGGCGAATGAGGGAGCCTCGGCTCGGTTAAGCTAACTGCTCCCCGAAAGGAGTCGAGCCAATGAAGGCTTTTCGCTGGGTCCTGATGCTTGTGTTGTTGCTCGTCGCGCTGTTGGCGGGCCTGGTCATCGGCGCCGTCAACAATGGCGAAGTGATCATCGATCTTCTCGTCACCAGCTTTACGATGAAGTTGGGTTCGGTCATCGTCCTCACTTCCTTCGTAGGTCTGGTCGTGGGCGTACTGCTGACATTGGTAGGCGTGTGCCTGCCGCTCTATTCCAGGTTGCGTACGGCGAACAAGCAGCTCGCCAGCAAGGCCGTATCCGCTTCCTTGCAGTCCAACATTCCAAGCCCCAGCAACGGCATCTGACACGCTATGGATTTTCTGACCGAGTGGTTCTGGTTCTTCCTTTTTCTGCCCCTGGCTGCGTTGAGCGGTTGGGTGATCGGGCGCAGGGGAGGACAGCGGCATGGCGATACTCAGGTCAGCCGTCTTTCCAGTACTTATTTCCGCGGTCTGAACTACCTGCTCAACGAACAGCCGGACAAGGCGATCGAGCTGTTCCTGCATATCGCCGAGCTGGACAAGGAAACCTTTGAAACCCAGGTCGCGCTCGGCCATCTGTTCCGTCGCCGTGGCGAAGTCGACCGGGCGATCCGTCTGCATCAGGGGCTGGTGCAGCGCTCGGACCTGACCGACCAGCAGCGCGTCCAGGCATTGCTCGCGCTGGGCGAGGACTACATGAAATCCGGCCTGCTGGATCGCGCGGAGACGGTGTTCACCGAACTGGCGCAGATTGACCAGCGCGCGCCGCAGGCGCTCAAGCACCTGATCAGCATCTACCAGGCCGAACGCGACTGGGAAAAGGCGATCGACAACGCCACCCGTTACGAGCAGGTCACCGGCGAGCCGATGGGCAAGCTGATCTCCCAGTTCGAATGCGAGCTGGCCGACCGCTATCGTGGCGCGGGCAAGCCGGATCTGGCCCTGCAGGCGGTATCGCGTGCGTACCAGGCCGATGCTACCTCGGTGCGGGCAGGCATCCTCGAAGGGCGGATCGAGGCCGACATGGGGCGTGACGAGGCCGCCGTGCGTGCCTGGGAGCGCGCCGCGCGCCACGATCCGGAGTATCTGCCGGAGATCATTCCCAGTCTGCTCGCTGCCTATCGGCATGTGGGTGACATCGCCGGAGCGCGCAACTTCCTGTCGGAAATGACCGAGCACTATCGTGGAATCGCGCCGGTGCTGGCGCTGGCCCAGCTGATGGAGTCACAAGAAGGTCCCGGAAGCGCACGAACCTACCTGGGCGGGCAGCTGAAGGACCGGCCGTCGGTGCGTGGCGAGTCCGCGCTGATCGACCTGACCCTGGCTGCGGATGCCGATCCGACCGCAACCCTGCACGACCTCAAGCACATCACCGACCAGTTGCTGGTGCGCAACCCGAGCTATCGCTGCACGCGTTGTGGCTTCGGTGCCAGAACCCATCACTGGCAATGCCCGAGCTGCAAGGAGTGGGGCACGGTCAAGCCGCTGCTGAACTACGCGGTGGTGTAGGGCGTGTTGATGATGGGTTGGATCGGGTGGTTGGCGCTTCCTTTCCTTGGGGCGTTGGCCGGGACCTGGTTGCTTCGGCGGTACGCGCTTGCGAAAGGGTTGCTGGACCAGCCGGGGCAACGCCGAAGCCATACCGAGGTAACCCCGCGCGGTGGCGGTATGGCCATCGTGGTAGTCGTCTTGGTAGCCGCGGTGCTGGCGGCATGGTTTTTCCCTGCGTACCGGTTCCTGCTGCTTGGATTCTCTGCGGGCCTTGTCGTGGTCGCGGGCATCGGCTGGTGGGACGACCATCACCCTTTGTCCGCATCAGTCCGACTGGTGGTGCATGTGCTCGCCTCGGCCTGGCTGGGGTGGCTGATGTATCGCTCCGGTGCGGCGCCCCTTGAGGGGCTGTTCGCGGCAGCCTCCTGCGTGGTGCTGATCAACGTCTGGAATTTCATGGACGGGATCAACGGACTGGCCGCAACGCAGGCTTTGCTGGCCGCGATCGCCTTCGCGCTGGTGTTGCCGCCTCCTATTACTTGGATCGCCGTGGCACTGGTGGGCGCCTGCCTGGGGTTCTTGCCGTTCAACTTTCCCCGGGCCCGCATCTTCATGGGGGATGGCGGCAGCGGTTCGCTCGGGTACGTGTTGGCTGCGCTGATGGCATGCACGGTGCTGGAGAACAGCGCGGAATGGTGGTGGGCGTGGATACCGCTGACGGCCTTTCTTGTCGACGCGGGCTTCACGCTCGTTGCTCGCATGCTCGGCCGCCAGCGCTGGTGGGAACCCCATACCCAGCATGTCTACCAGGCACTGGCCCGCAGATTGCGGACGCACAGTTGGGTTACGTTAGGGTACGGCTGTTTCAGTGTGTGCGCGCTTGTCCTATTCTTGGCGCTTGGTGCAACGCAGCGTTCTTTCGTGTTACTGGCGACGGGTGCTTGGGTAGCCTTCGCCGTGACGATCTGGTTTTTTCTTCGTAAGGGATTACGTAGTCCTTGATGGAACGTTTGATGACGTCTTGGCGCGACAAATTCGCAAGTGTCATGCCGAAAGTGGCAGTGGTCGCCCATGATCTGCTGATGGTGTGGATCTGCTGGCAATTGCTGCATGCCGGCCGTTATTCGATGCTCCGGGAATCGCCCGGCCTGCCGCTGTGGGACTGGCGCGTGGCGGTGGTGCTGATCGCACAGGGACTGGTGTTCTGGCGGGTCGGTCTGTATCGCGGGCTATGGCGTTTCGCCAGCGTTCCCGACCTCTGGAACATCTTCAAGGCGAGTTTCCTCGGCTTGGTTGCGATCCTGGTCGCACTGTCCTTCGATCGCTTCAACGGCGTGCCGATGTCGGTACTGGTGGTCTATCCCATCGCGCTCTCTGCGCTGCTGGGAACGCCGCGCTTGTTGTACCGGGCATGGAAGGACTATCAGGTCACCCATTCGGTCGAGACGAGCCAACGCGTCCTGATCCTCGGTGCAGGACGTGCCGCCGAAGCGCTGGTACGTGATCTGCGTCGCACTGGCGCCTTCTTTCCGGTGGGTTATCTGGACGATGCCCCGCATCTGCGCGGCGCCAAGATCCAGGGCCTGACCGTGCTCGGCAATCTGGATCAGATCGGATCGATCGCAAAGGAGACGGCGGCCAAGCTGCTGGTGATTGCGATTCCATCCATGGATGCACCCGGCATGCAGCGCGTGGTCGGGCTGTGCGAAAGCACCGGGCTGCCCTTCAGGATGGTGCCGAAGCTGATCAACGTGCTGGAAGGCAGGTCGCTGCCCGGCGAGTTGCGCGAGGTCGCCATCGACGATCTGCTCAACCGCAAGCCGGTGACGCCGGACTGGAAGCTGATCCGCGCCTGGCTGACGGGCAAGACCGTCATGGTGACGGGGGCCGGTGGTTCGATCGGGTCCGAGGTGTGCCGGCAGTGTGCGCGCCATGGAGCGAGCCGGATCGTGCTGCTGGAGATGGACGAACTGGCGCTGCTGACGATCGACTCGGATCTGCGCCGGCTTTTCCCGGATGTCGAAGTGGTCAGGGTGCTCGGCGACTGTGGTGATCCCGCCGTGGTCCGTTACGCGCTGGGGCGCGCGAGCACCGACGCGGTATTCCATGCCGCCGCCTACAAGCAGGTGCCGTTGCTCGAGGAGCAACTGCGCGAGGCGGTGCGTAACAACGTGCTCGCCACCGAGAATGTTGCACGTGCCTGCTATCAGGCCGGAATCGAGACGTTCGTCTTCATTTCCACCGACAAGGCGGTGGAGCCGGTCAATGTGCTCGGGGCGACCAAGCGCTACGCGGAAATGGTCTGCCAGAGCCTGGATGCACGCGATGCCGCCACGCGCTTCGTCACGGTGCGGTTTGGCAACGTACTGGATTCGGCCGGCAGCGTCGTGCCGCTGTTCCGCGAGCAGATCCGTCGAGGTGGGCCGGTCACGGTCACGCATCCGGATGTGACGCGCTACTTCATGACGATTCCAGAGGCGTGCCAGCTCATCGTCCAGGCGGCGGCATCGGCCTCGCATGGTGCGATCTACACGCTCGACATGGGCGAACCGGTGCCGATCCGGTTGCTGGCCGAGCAGATGATCCGGCTTACCGGCAAGCAGCCGGGCAAGGACATCGCGATCGTGTATACGGGGCTGCGGCCAGGGGAAAAGCTGCACGAGACATTGTTCTATGCCGACGAGAACTATCGGCCGACTGCACATCCGAAGATCCTCGAAGCGGATGTGCGGGCGTTCCCGCAGGAGCAGGTGCTTCAGCAAGTGTCCAGACTGCGTGACGCCGTCGATCGTTATGATACGGCGGCCATGGAGGCGGTCCTGGGCGGTTTGATGCCCGCTTTCTCCTCTGCCCGCCACGAGAGTGACAGGCGCTCCGATACGGTTGTTCCCTTCCCCGCACGAGAGGTCAGAAGAATTTGATGAGCAAGCGTATTCGTAAGGCGGTTTTTCCCGTGGCGGGGCTTGGCACCCGGTTCCTGCCGGCAACCAAGACCGTTCCCAAGGAGATGCTGCCGATCATCGACAAGCCTCTGATCCAGTACGCCGTGGACGAGGCGATCCAGGCCGGTTGCGACACGCTGGTGTTCGTGACCAACCGCTACAAGCATTCGGTTGCCGACTATTTCGACAAGGCCTACGAGCTGGAGCAGAAGCTCGAGCGTGCCGGCAAGCATGAGCAGTTGGAACTGGTCAGGCACGTACTGCCGGAAGGTGTCCGTGCGATCTTCGTGACCCAGGCCGAGGCGCTCGGGTTGGGGCACGCGGTGTTGTGTGCGAAGCCGGTGATCGGCGACGAGCCCTTCGCTGTGTTGCTGCCGGATGACCTGATCTGGAACCGCGGCGACGGTGCGCTGAAGCAGATGGCCGACGCCGCGGAGGCAACCGGCGCAAGCATGATTTCCGTCCAGGATGTGCCGCACGACAAGACCGCCAGCTATGGCATCGTCGCGACCGAGGCCTTCGATGGACGCCAGGGCCGCATCACGGCGATCGTCGAGAAGCCCAAGCCCGAGGTTGCGCCGAGCAATCTGGCCGTGGTCGGTCGTTACGTGCTGAGCCCGAAGATCTTCGAGTTGCTGGAGCAGACTGCGCCTGGTGCGGGCGGCGAGATCCAGCTGACCGATGCGATTGCCGCGCTGCTGAAGCTGGAGTCGGTCAACGCCTATCGTTTCGAAGGTACGCGCTTCGACTGCGGTACCCACCTGGGACTGATCGAAGCGACCATCCAGTACGCGCTGGAGCACGAGAAACTGAGTGCGGCGGCGCAGGACTTGATGCGCAAGGCCTTGGCCGAACTCGGCTGATTGCCGATCAAGCGGGTGAAGGCATGTCGAAGGCGGACTCCGGTCCGCCTTCGGCGTTTTCGGGAGGACGGACCCGCTAGAATCCGTCCATGACGACTCCCGCGGAAACCAGCAACCTCACCAGTGTCGTGGCCCTGCTTGGCGCGGCGGTGGTGGCCATCCCGCTGTTCCGTCGGCTGGGATTGGGCTCGGTGCTGGGTTATCTCGCTGCCGGTCTGGCGATCGGGCCGTTCGGACTTGGCTGGTTCCAGGATCCGCAGTCGATCCTGCATGTGGCCGAGCTTGGCGTGGTGATGTTCCTGTTCGTGATCGGGCTGGAGATGCGGCCATCGCATCTGTGGAGCCTGCGCGGCGAGATCTTCGGTCTGGGCACCCTGCAGATCGCGACCTGTGGCGCAGTGCTGACCGGGATCGCGATGCTGCTGGGTTTCGATCTGCCGGTCGCGTTCATTGCGGCGTTCGGCTTTGTGCTGACCTCGACTGCGGTGGTCATGCAATTGCTGTCCGAGCGTGGCGATGTCGCGCTGCCGTCCGGACAGAAGATCGTCTCGATCCTGCTGTTCGAGGATCTGCTGATCGTGCCGCTGCTGGCGGTGGTGGCGGTGATGGCGCCGATGGAGGGTGTGGCGGCCGAGTCGCATCGCTGGCGTTCGATCCTGATCGGTGCGGGCTGCATCGCCGGATTGATCGCCGCCGGACGTTGGTTGCTGAATCCGCTGTTCCGGCTGCTGGCGCAGGCGCAGGCGCGCGAGGTGATGACCGCCGCCGCATTGCTGGTGGTGCTGGGTGCGGCGCTGGTGATGCAGTTGGGTGGGTTGTCGATGGCGATGGGCGCCTTCCTCGCCGGCGTGCTGCTGTCCGAATCGACGTTCCGCCACCAGATCGAGGCCGACATCGAGCCGTTCCGCGGCATCCTGCTGGGCCTGTTCTTCCTGGGCGTCGGCATGACGCTGGACCTGTCGGTCGTCGCTGGCGACTGGCTGCGGATCCTGCTCGGCGTGCTGGCACTGATGGTTGGCAAGGCGGTCTGCATCTATGTGATCGCGCGCCTCACTGGCAGTGACCGCCGCGAGGCGCTGGATCGCGGCGTGCTGATGGCGCAGGGTGGCGAATTCGCATTCGTGTTGTTCTCGGCCGCCGCCGCCGCGAGCGTCATCGACGCGCACATAGGTGCGAGCCTCACCGCGATCGTAGTGCTTTCGATGGCGTTGACGCCGTTGTTCGTGCTGCTGCTGGGCCGCTTGACGCCCGAGCTTGAACCTTCGATGGAAGGCATAGAGCGGGTCGAGGGGCAGCGTGGTCGGGTGTTGATCATCGGCTTCGGGCGCTTCGGCCAGGTCGCCAGCCAGTCGCTGTTGGCACGCAATGTCGACGTCACCATCATCGACACCGATATCGAGATGATCCGCAGCGCCGCCGAATTCGGTTTCAAGATCTACTACGGCGACGGCGCGCGGCTGGACGTGCTGCATGCCTCTGGTGCCGCCACGGCGCAGGCGATCGCGATCTGCATCGATCGCCGCGAGGTGACCGATCGCATCGTCGAACTGGTCAGGCACGAGTTCCCGCAGGCGCGACTGCTGGTGCGTTCTTACGATCGTGAACATTCCCTGCGCCTGATTCATGCCGGGGTCGATTACCAGATTCGCGAGACGTTCGAATCGGCGGTCGAGTTTGGCCAGGCGGCGCTGATGGAGCTGGGTGTGGACGAGGACGAGGCTGCCAACATCGCGCGCGAAATCCGCAAGCGCGATGCCGAGCGTTTCGAGCTGGAAATGGCCGGCGGTGGATTGAAGGCCGGCGCATCGATGCTCTACGGCAACCAGCCGGGACCGAAGCCCACGCCGTTCACCACGCCCAAGCGGGAAGGCCGGACCCTCAATCCCGATGCGCTGGCCTCGCGGGACGACGAATAGCGGGACGACCGCATCCCTGCGGTTCTTCAGTATCCGTGGGTCCTTCGGTGCAGTAGTGCGGGGTTTTCATGCTTGCGGTGGTGTCGGCCATGGCGGAATCGGGGAGAATAGGCAGCCCGTTTCCTGGCCGCCGCCCGATGACCGCCGACGTATCCGCCGCTTCGTCTTCTGCCCGCATCCTCGATGGACGCCGTATCGCCGAGGAACTGCTCGACGAGTTGAAGGTGCGCGTGGACGCGCGGGTCGCGGCAGGCAAGGCGCGGCCGGGACTGGCAGTGGTGCTGGTCGGCGGTGATCCGGCTTCGTCGGTGTACGTGCGCAACAAGCGCCGTGCGGCCGAGAAGGTCGGCATCGAGGCGTTTGACTATGACCTGCCGGAGGGCACCAGTGAATCCGAGCTGGCAGCGCTGATCGACCGGCTGAACGCCGATCCCAAGATCCACGGCATCCTGATCCAGCTGCCGCTGCCGGGCATTCCCGATGCCAACCGGCTGATCCAGCGCATCGATCCGCGCAAGGACGTGGATGGTTTCCATCCGCAGAACGTCGGCCATCTGGCGCTGCGCGAGTTCGGCCTGCGCCCGTGCACGCCGCGCGGCATCGTGACCTTGCTCAGCCATACCGACCAGCCGGTGCGTGGTCGCAACGCCACCATCGTCGGCGTCAGCAACCATGTCGGCCGGCCGATGGGGCTGGAGCTGTTGATTGCCGGCTGCACGGTGACCAGCTGCCACAAATTCACACCGCCGCAGGTACTGGAAGCGAACGTGCGCAATGCCGACATTCTGGTGGTGGCGGTAGGCCGGCCGGGGTTGGTCCCCGGCGAGTGGGTCAAGCCGGGCGCGGTGGTGATCGATGTGGGCATCAACCGCCTGGAGGATGGTCGGCTGGTCGGCGACGTTGGTTTCGAGGCAGCGGCGGCGCGCGCGAGCTGGATCACGCCGGTGCCGGGCGGGGTAGGGCCGATGACGGTCGCCACGTTGATGCAGAACACGATCGAAGCAGCGGAGGCCGCTGGCTGAACAGCAGGCGCGTGGCGGCGGCGTAACGCTGCATTGCACCTGCGACCGATTGTCCCGGTGTCGTCGCGGCGCGTTTCAGGGTAAAATGTCGCGCTTCCCCAAAACTCCCGGGACCGCCGATGCTGCGCATCCAGGCTGAAGCTCTCACGTACGACGACGTTTCGCTCGTCCCCGCCCACTCGACCGTCCTGCCCAAGGACGTCAGCCTGGAAACACGGCTGACGCGCGATCTCCGGCTCAAGCTGCCGATCGTCTCCGCGGCGATGGATACGGTGACCGAAGCCCGCCTCGCGATCGCGATGGCGCAGCTGGGCGGGATCGGCATCATCCACAAGAACCTGACCGTCGAGCAGCAGGCGGCGGAAGTGGCCACGGTCAAGAAGTACGAGTCGGGCGTGATCCGCGACCCGATCACCGTGAACCCGGAAACCTCGATCCGAGACGTGCTGGCGCTGACCCGCGCCCGCAACATCTCCGGCGTGCCGGTGGTCGATGGCGGCCAGTTGGTCGGCATCGTGACCCATCGCGACATGCGCTTCGAGACCGAGCTGGATGATCCGGTCCGCCACATTATGACCAAGAAGGATCGCCTGATCACGGTCAAGGAAGGCGCCGAAGCGAACGAAGTGCTGCAACTGCTGCACAGGAACCGCATCGAGAAGGTGCTGGTGGTCAATGATGCGTTCGAGCTGCGCGGGTTGATCACGGTCAAGGACATCCAGAAGAAGTCCGACTACCCGAATGCCGCCAAGGATCTCGCGACCCGCCTGCTGGTCGGTGCCGCGGTCGGCGTGGGTGGCGATACCGAGCGACGCGTCGAAGCGCTGGCTGCGGCCGGTGTGGACGTGGTGATCGTGGATACCGCGCACGGTCACTCGCAGGGCGTGATCGAGCGCGTGGCCTGGGTCAAGAAGAACTTCCCGCAGTTGCAGGTGATCGGCGGCAACATCGTCACCGGCGACGCCGCGCTGGCGCTGATGGACGCTGGTGCCGACGCGGTCAAGGTCGGCGTGGGCCCGGGTTCGATCTGCACCACGCGCGTGGTCGCGGGCGTGGGCGTGCCGCAGATCACCGCGGTCGACATGGTCGCCGAGGCGCTGCAGGACCGCATCCCGCTGATCGCCGACGGTGGCATCCGCTACTCGGGCGACATCGGCAAGGCGCTGGTCGCGGGTGCTTCCACGGTGATGATCGGCGGCCTGTTCGCCGGCACCGAGGAAGCCCCGGGTGAAGTCGAACTGTTCCAGGGCCGCAGCTACAAGAGCTACCGCGGCATGGGCTCGCTGGCGGCGATGGAGAAGGGCTCCAAGGACCGTTATTTCCAGGATGCCTCCGACGCCGACAAGCTGGTGCCGGAAGGCATCGAGGGACGCGTGCCGTACCGCGGCTCGGTCGGCGGCATCGTCCACCAGCTCGTGGGTGGCCTGCGCGCGACGATGGGTTACGTCGGTTGCGCGACCATCGAAGACATGCGCCAGAAGCCGAAGTTCGTGAAGATCACCGGCGCCGGCCAGCGCGAGAGCCACGTCCACGACGTGCAGATCACCAAGGAACCGCCGAATTACCGGATGGGCTGAGGCCCGTCCGGGAATGGGGAGTCGGGAATCGGGAATCGATGAACCCCCAGTACTGATGCTTTATCCATTCCCGTTTCCCCATTCTCGATTCCCGGCTTGATGACCAGCATCCACAACGACAAGATCCTCATCCTCGATTTCGGCGCGCAGTACACGCAGCTGATCGCGCGCCGCATCCGCGAGATCGGCGTGTATTGCGAAATCTGGGCCTGGGACCACGATCCGGCCGAGATCGAGAAGTTCGGGGCCAAGGGCATCATCCTGTCCGGTGGTCCGGAATCGACCACGCTGCCGGGCGCACCGGCGGCGCCGCAGGAAGTGTTCGACAGTGGGCTGCCGATCTTCGGCATCTGCTACGGCATGCAGACCCTGGCCGCGCAGTTGGGTGGTGCGACCGAGGCGGCGGACCAGCGTGAGTTCGGTCATGCCGAGGTCAATGTCGTCGCTGCCGATGCGCTGTTCAAGGGCTTGAGCGACCACGGCGGCGCGCCGCGTCTGAACGTGTGGATGAGCCATGGCGATCACGTCTCCAAGGCGCCGCCGGGCTTCACCATCACGGCGACTACCGACCGCATCCCGGTTGCGGCGATGTCCAACGAGGACAAGCGCTGGTACGGCGTGCAGTTCCACCCGGAAGTCACCCACACCCTGCAGGGCCAGGCGCTGCTGCGCCGTTTCGTGGTCGACGTCTGCGGCTGCCAGACCTTGTGGACGGCCGCCAACATCATCGAGGACCAGATCGCACGCGTGCGCGAGCAGGTCGGTGGCGACGAGGTGATCCTCGGCTTGTCCGGCGGTGTCGATTCCTCGGTGGTGGCCGCGCTGCTGCACAAGGCGATCGGCGACAAGCTGACCTGCGTGTTCGTCGACACCGGCCTGCTGCGTTGGCAGGAGGGCGACCAGGTGATGGCGATGTTCGCCGAGCACATGGGCGTGAAGGTGGTTCGGGTCAACGCGGCCGACCGCTACTTCAAGGCGCTGGAAGGCGTGGCCGACCCGGAAGCCAAGCGCAAGATCATCGGCAATCTGTTCGTCGATATCTTCGACGAGGAATCCAACAAGCTCAGCAATGCCAAGTGGCTGGCGCAGGGCACGATCTACCCGGACGTGATTGAGTCGGCCGGCAGCAAGACCGGCAAGGCGCACGTCATCAAGAGCCACCACAACGTCGGTGGCCTGCCCGAGCACATGAAGCTGGGTCTGGTCGAGCCGCTGCGCGAGTTGTTCAAGGACGAAGTGCGCCGCCTCGGCGTCGAACTCGGCCTGCCGCGCACGATGGTCTACCGCCACCCGTTCCCGGGCCCGGGCCTGGGCGTGCGGATCCTCGGCGAAGTGAAGCCCGAGTACGCCGAGCTGCTGGCCAAGGCCGACGCGATCTTCATCGACGAACTGCGCAAGGCTGATCTGTACGACAAGACCAGCCAGGCATTCGCGGTGTTCCTGCCAGTCAAGTCGGTTGGCGTGGTCGGTGACGCACGTGCCTACGAGTGGGTCATCGCGCTGCGTGCGGTCGAGACGATCGACTTCATGACCGCGCATTGGGCACACCTGCCGTACGACTTCCTCGGCACCGTGTCCAACCGGATCATCAACGAACTGCGCGGCGTCTCGCGTGTGGTCTACGACATCAGCGGCAAGCCGCCTGCGACGATCGAGTGGGAGTGAAAAGACGTCCTTCGGGGACTATCGCCAGCTATCGAAAAACTGTCGTAACGTGTTGATTTAAAATAAAATACGTCGCGACAACTATCGGTGACTATCGCCGGCCAGCGAAACAGGTTGGCGGTAAAAGTGGCGGTAAGAACCGGAGGTAAGAACCGGAGGCCGGATTAAGACCCTCCCGTTTACTATCCGGACCAAATCGGTCTTTGACGGTAAAAATCCTCCCGATACGCTGTGTTTATGTGGCTTTTCGGGCATCAGCAGGTCTCCAGGCCCCTGACGGTAAAAGCCGTCAAGAACTGGAGGAAAAACCTCGATGCTCACCGACGCAGCACTGCGCAATCTGGCTTTGGCTCGTGAAAAGCTGCTCGATGCCAAGCGTGTCGTCGCCCAGGGCAAGTCTCCGGCGCACGAAAAGCAGCGCGAGAAGCGCCGCTGACCGCCGCCAAGAACTTTGGCGACATGATCGCCCGATGGCTTGCTGACGCCAAATGGACGCGTGTAGATCAGTTCTTCTAGTTCTTGTTGGAAACGACGGAACAACAAGGTCTGTACGGTTGGCACCGTGGCTCTTCTCGCGATGGCCCTGCTCATGTTGAGCATGAGGCAGGAGAGGAGTGAGTGGACCATCGCGGCGGACAGCGCGTCGAGCTCGGGGTGATCGAGTTCCCGACGAAGCATCGTGGTCACTGCAGTTCACATGGTGAGTTCCTCGGCCTCCAGTTCGAAGCGAGTAGGCCGGTCACCCAGGTGAAGCAGCGTCATCATGGGCGAATGGAACATCGCTGCACCCGGCTGGACCACGGCTGGGTCGATGAGTAGTAGATAGGCCTGGGTTTCTTCTTGTAGTCGCCATTGCCGGCTGATGCGTGTGCTGCATGAGGCATGGCGATCGCGTTGATCGACGCTGGGCCCTGTGTCATACCTGACACTTCGAGTTCGATGACACGGAGGAATCGTATGAAGCATGTTTGCGGATTCGCATTGTGGATGGCCGCCGCGCTGGCACCGGCGGCGCTTGCCAGTCCGGTCGTGACCGGGGCATCCACGCTTGAGGCGGACGCGCCCACGCGTGCCGCCTGGTCCATGGCCCCGCGCGCTTCCGGCCAACCCATGGCGCGTCATGAGAGCGCGGCAGCTGTGGTGGATGGCAAGTTGTTCCTGATCGGCGGTCGTGGCCAGCGGCCGCTGGACATCTTCGACATCGCCAGCGGCGAATGGCGCCAGGGTGCGGCGGCGCCGATGGAAATCCACCATACGCAGGCGGCGGTGCTGGATGGCCGCATTTACGTGATCGGCGCGCTTACCGGGCCGTGGCCACAGGAAGACGTGGTGCCGCGCGTGCTGATCTACGACCCGGCCAGCGACCGTTGGAGTGAGGGCCCCGCGTTGCCGCCGGACAGGCGCCGGGGCGGCGGCGGGCTGGTCGTGCACGACGGGGTGTTCTATCTGGCGGGCGGCAACCGGCTGGGCCATCGCGCCGGGTTCGTGCCGTGGCTGGATGCGTTCGATCCGCAAACCGGCACGTGGACGCCGCTGCCGGATGCGCCGCGCGCGCGTGACCACTTCCACGCCGCTGTGCTGGACGGAAAGATCTACGCGGTCGGCGGGCGCCTGAGCGGGCACGAGGACGGTGGGCTGTTCGGTCTGCATCTGGACCCTATGGATATCTACGATGTTGCCAAGCAGCGCTGGACGACGGCCGAGCAGTCGATCCCAACGCCGCGCTCCGGCGTCTCTGTGGTCGTGCTCGACGGCCGCATCGTAGTGCTGGGCGGCGAAAGCGGCCGGCAGGAGGCCGCGCATGCCGAGGTCGAAGCCTACGACCCGCGCGACCGATCGTGGACGAGCCTGCCGGCGATGCCGGTTGGGCGTCATGGCATGCAGGCGGTGGTGGTCAACGACACGATCCACGTCGTCGCCGGCAGCGGTAACCGGGGCGGTGGGCCGGAGTTGGACGACCATTGGATGCTGGCAACGCCAGCGCGGCCGAACGAGGGCTGAGTGCGCGGGCGGTGGTGAAGCACGGTCACGTCTCAATGCGTGGCCGTGGGCGCTGATCGGCGTAGCGGGTACGTTGTTTCGTGGTCGGAATGATCGCCAGTGCCATCAAGACCAGTCCCCCCAGCGCCAGCAGGCCGCCGACCCAGCCGGTCGAAGCCCAGCCGAGGCCATGGGCGATCGCCAGTCCGCCCAGCGTGGCGCCCAGTGCATTGGCCAGGTTGAATGCGCTGTGATTGAGCGCCGCAGCCAGTGTCTGGGCGTTGCCCGCGATGTGCATCAAGCGGCTTTGCAGGGCGGGCACCAGGGCAAATCCATTGCCGATCAGGAAGAGCGTCAGCACGGCCCCGACGGGGGAGTCCGCGGTGATGGAGAACAGGGCCAGGAACACCACGTTCCATAGCAGCATGGCGAAGATGGCCGGGACCAGCGCGCGATCGGCCAGCCAGCCCCCCACGACGTTGCCGACGACCATGCCAAGGCCCCAGGTCACCAGGGCCATCGGTACGCTCTCCAGGCGCAGCCCGGAGACCTCGGTGAGCGTAGGCGTGATGTAACTGTAGACGGCGAACATGCCGCCGAAGCCGATGGAGGCGATCCCCAGCGTCAGTCACACCTGCGGCGATCTCAGGCCTGCCAGTTCGGTGCGGGCGCTGGCACCCGCGACCGGGGCGACATTGGGCACGAACCACGCGATCAGGACGGCGGTTGCAGCTCCTCCCAGAGCGACCGCGGCGAAGGCGACGCGCCATCCCATCGCCTGGCCCAACCAGGTGGCGATGGGAACGCCCACCACGTTTGCCGCGGCCAGCCCCAGCATCACATGGCCAATGGCTTGCGCGCGGCGGCGGGCGGGAACCATGACGGCTGCTATGAGTGCGGCCACACCATAGTAGGCACCGTGCGGCAGCCCGGCCACGACGCGGGCTAGCAACAGACTGGGGTTGTTCCAGGCCAGGGCGCTGGCGGCATAGCCGAGGATGACCAAGGCCATCAGCGCCAACAGCAATGCCTTGCGCGACCAACGCACGCCCAACGCAGCGATGAGCGGAGCACCGATGACCACCCCCAGCGCGTAGGCGCTGATGTAGCCGCCGGCGACGGGGATGGACACGCCGGTGCTCGCCGCCATTCCAGGCAACAAGCTCATCGAAGCGAACTCGCCGGTGCCGATGAACAGGCCCCCCAGGGCGAGCGTCAGGATGGCGACGAACACGCCATGCGGAGCCGACACGACCTGCTCGGTGGCCTCCGTGGGCGGGGAAGGAAAAGAACCTGATATGGGGATCTGTTTGCTGTTCGTGCCGCTGGCTGTGGATTGCGGACGCGTGGCTGTCGCATTCCGGCTCACGGTGGATGTCTCACACGCCGCGCACGAACGCTGCGAACTTGTCGCGCCAGTCCGGGTGCCAGCGCGACAGCGCCGGGCGGTTGTGGATCAGGTCGTCCATCGCCCACTGCATGCGGCGTTGGTCCACCTCGCGGCTGACCTCGTTGTCCTGGCAGAAGATGTAGAACGCGTCCGCATTCATGCCTTCGATCAGACGCTCGGCCACCTGTGCCGCACTCCACGGTGCGTGCGGCTTGGGCGAATCGTGTTGAGTATCGGGGAAGTTCATCGGCGTGAAGGTGTAGCCGGGGATCAGCAGATGGGCGCTGACGTGCGCTTGCGCCCGCTCGCGCAGTTCGTGGGCCAACTGCTCGGTCAGCACCCTTATGGCTGCTTTCGATACCGAATAGGCGGCGTTGCCCGGCGGCGTGGTGATGCCTTCCTTGGAACCGAGATTGACGATCGCGCTGGCCGAAGACTGCGCGAGCAGCGTCGGCACGAAGCGCTGCTGCAGCGCCAGCACGGCCCAGAAGTTGATCTCCATGAGCTGGCGCCACTGCGAGGGCCGCTCCCATGGCCCGCTGCGTTCGATGACGGCTGCGTTGTTGACCAGCAGGCTGACCTCGCCCAGCGCCAGCGCGGCCTGGTGCGCGGCTTCGATGGTGGTCGTGGTCGTGACATCGCCGGCGATGTCGTGCAGTGCGAGTTGCGGGAACGCCGCTTCCAGTCGCGCCACGGATTGGGCGAGCGCGTGGGCGTCGCGGTCGAGCAGCACCAGCTTCATGCCTTCGCTGGCCAGACGATGGGCGATGGCATGGCCGATGCCAGCGGCGGCGCCGGTGATGACGGCCACGCCATTCTTGCGCAGGGCGGGGTGCATGCGGAGGTCTCCGTGGATCAGGGGGAAGCGGGTTTCAGCACGAACTCGGTGATCTCGGCCGGCACACCGAGCCGGATCGGAAAGCCGTTCCACAGCCCGCTGCCGTTGCTGACGTACACCTGCATGCCGCCCACGCGGTACAGGCCGGAGACGAAGCCGTCGTTGTACGGATACACCACCAGCCGGTCGAATCCACGCACCATGCCGCCGTGGGTGTGCCCGGCCAGTTGCAGGTCCACGCCGGCTTCGGCATGCACGGTGGTGTCGATGGGGCGGTGGGTCAGCAGGATCGTGGGGCGCTGGCGGGGCACGCCAGCGAGCGCGTGCTGCAGGTCCGGGCCTTGCAGGCCGTGCGAGCGTGCAGCGGGATCGGCCAGGCCGGCGACGACCAGCTCACCACCCTGCGTGTCGATGCGCACGTGCTGGTTGACCAGCACCCGGATACCGAGCCGTTCGAACACGGTCTGCCACGCCGGGGCGTCGAAGTAGTACTCATGGTTACCCAGCGCGGCGATCACACCGTGGCGGGCATGCAGGCCGGCAAGTGGCTGCACGTCGTCGTGCCGCGCCTGCGGCGTGCCGTCGATGAGGTCGCCGGTGATGACGATGAGGCCTGGTTTCAACGCATTGGTGCGCGCCACCACCTGCTCGACCCATGGCGCCTCGAACAGGCGACTGATGTGCAGGTCGGAAAGCTGCACTACCCGCAAGCCGTCGAGCGAGGGGGGCAGTCCGTGCAACGTCAGCTCGACCCGGCGCACCTCCGGCACCTGGATCGCTTGGTGCACGCCGATCGCCGCCAGCAGCAGTGCCGCTGCGCCGACCACATAGCGGGCGCGCGTTCGCAGGCGCGGCGCAAGCGCGTGCCCGCGCCGGGCGATCCAGGCCACCGCCAGCAGCACGTCGAGCAGCAGCACCAGCAACACCAGCAGCACGAACGTGCAGAACAGCCAGCCGCACAGGATCACCAGCGCACGCGGCATCTCCGGCGAGAACATGGTGCCGAACACCCATTGCTGGATCAGGTGGTACTTGGAGGCCAGCAACAGCATGCCGGCCAGTAGCACGCGCCAGACCACGGGCCACGGCAGCGGGACGACGAAACGCCAGACCACGTACGCAAAGAACAGCAGCAGGTAGAGATGGAACACAGCGCCAGGATTTCCCGTCGATTGTTGAGTAGTTGTAATAATACGTGGCGATCAATGCTGAATCATTGAGGCATATCGCATGGTTCTTGTAATTGGATTCAACCATTCGGAGCCGTCATGCCCGTGCGTCCCACCGCCAAACTGTCCCGCGCCGACCTGGCCGACCTGAACGCCTTCGTGGTGGTGCATCGCCTGTGCAGCTTCACCCAGGCCGCGGTGGAACTGGGCATCACCACCTCGGCGCTGAGCCATGCCATCCGCAACCTGGAGGCGCGGCTGGGCGTGCGCCTGCTCAATCGGACCAGCCGCACCGTGTCGCCGACAGAGGCGGGCGCCAACCTTGCCAAACGCCTGGAAGTGGGCTTTCTGGAAATCGGCGGTGCGCTGGCCGAAGTGAACCGGCATCGCGACCGGCCCGTGGGCCGGCTGCGCCTGAACGTGCTGCAGGACGGCGCACGCCTGCTGCTGGCCAAACACCTACCCAGGTTCCTGCAGAACTACCCCGAGGTCGCCGTCGAAGTCGCGGTGAACGACCGCATGGTCGACATCGTGCAGGAAGGGTTCGATGCCGGCATCCGCTTTGGCGGAACCGTGCCGGAGGACTTCGTCTCTGTACGGATCGGCCCGCCGCTGAAGTGGGTGGCCGTCGCTTCGCCGCGCTACCTGCACCGCAGCGCGCCGCTCAACGTTCCCGAAGACCTGAAAGCGCACGACTGCATCCAGATCCGCACCGGGCAAGGGACCATCTACCCCTGGGAATTCGAGAAGGACGGCCGGCGCAAAGTCATCGAAGTGCCCGGCCAGTTGTGCGTGAACGAGACCACCTTCGGTGTGGAAATCGCCACGGCTGGCGCGGGCATCACCTATTGCCTGGAAGAGCGCGTGCGCGAACCGCTCAAGCGTGGCGAACTACAGGTGGTGCTGCCGGACTGGGCGCCCATGGAAGCCGCCTTCCACCTCTACTACCCCGGTCACCGGCAGACGCCGCCAGGTTTGCGCGAGTTGATCGAGGTGTTGCGGGAGCAAGGGTAAGAGCCGCTCTGTGACCATTGGCTGCGACGGTCCATCTCCTGTTCGATCGTGGACCACAGGCTGTCACGGGCATCGCGACGGCGGTCGGTCAGTCCCGTCCATTCGTCATCAAGGCAGTCAAGCAACTCAAGGCACTCGGTTCGGCGGATACGCGATCTGACCCCAAGGACGGACGATGAACGATCGTGAGGCTGACCGCCAAGGGAAAGGCACAGGCTCAGCGATTGCTGGACGTCCGGCCTACCGTCGACTGATGCGCGAGGCCGATGCAGGCGTACTCGATTCGCTCTGACGCATCGAAGGGGCGTTAAGCAATGAGAACTTTTCGGCGCGTCTTGCCAAAGAACGTTCAGGCGACTCGTCCGAGTGATCATCAGAGAAGAGTGCGCGGACGCTGAACTTCGAAAATCATGGGCGGCCAGAGAGACATATGGCCGAGTTGAGGTTGTCCCGATGAGCGGCGGCAAGGACGACGATGAGACTCCCTGCCGGTTCAGTTCGCATCACAGCTTCGCTGGTAAGGACAAAGCCTTTGTACCGCACATCCTGGAATTCGTTGAGCAATAGCACCCATCGGGGCGTTGCCCGTTAGCGTGAAGCACTTGGTCCCTAAAACGGGTTCGAGTGGCACTGGCTTGAATGAGCGATCAGCCTCGCCAGCCAAACTTTCCCCGAAGCTATTGCCTCTTCGCCGCCGTCTTGGTCAGGCCCGCCATCAGCACATCCAGGAGCCGCTTGGCACTGGCGCCCCAATCAGTTTCCGAGCCGAAGCTGGCGATACCGGTAATGGCGCATAGCAGGTCCAGGGCCGTCACTTCTGGAGTGATCTCTCCCGCTTTGATTGCGGTATCCAGCAGGCCTTCCAGCGCGGTCACCAGCGCTTCGCCGGACAGCGCGCAGTAATCCTCGCCGCCGTCGTTGGACATGCAGGCAAGCACGCCGGCCATGATCTGCTTGTTTTCCAGCGAGTGGATGAAAAGCAGCAGCCATTCGCGCACGGCCTCGGCGGGCGCGTGGCGCCGGCCCAGTGCCACGGCGGCGGCCGTCAGCAGCTCGCCCTGTTCGCGGTAGATCTCGTCGATCAACACCTCGCGCGTGGGGAAGTGCCGGTACAGGGTGCCAATGCCCAGGCCCGCTGTACGCGCGATCTCTTCCAGGCTGGCGGATGTGCCCCGTTCGGCGAATGCCACCCGGGCGACTTCCAGCAGGCGTTGCCGATTACGCTCGCCGTCCGCGCGGGGCTTACGTTTTGTGGGGTTTTCAGACACGCGAATTCGATCCTGTTGCATGCGGAGGGTTCCTCCGTTTATTATTCGGAGGGTGCCTCATGTTAAATCCTGCCGCCAGGTCGGGCAATGTGCCTGGCCGGCGGGGAAGGGGCAGGCCAACCCATCCGCTCTTGCCACCGAAAGGAACCCCTCATGTCCAAATCCAAGGGCTTTACCGAAGCCGATGTGCCGGACCAATCCGGCAAATGTTTCATCGTCACCGGTGCCAATACCGGCATTGGTTTTGAAATCGCGCGAGTGCTGGCGCAACGCGGCGCGCGCGTGCTGCTGGCCTGCCGTGACGAGGCCAAGGCCGAGGAGGCGATGACGCGGATCAGGCAGGTCGCGCCGCGTGCTGACCTGGCCTTCCTGCCGATCGACTTCGCCGACCTGGACAGCATCAAAGCCGCGGCCGAACGTGTGGCCGGTGAGCCGCGCCTGGATGCGCTCATCAACAACGCTGGTGTGATGACACCGCCGCTGATGCATACCAAGCAGGGCTTCGAATTGCAGTTTGGCGTCAACCACCTGGGCTGCTTCGCGCTGACGGCTTTGCTGCTGCCCACGTTGAGCGCGACGCCGGGCGCGCGTGTCGTCACCACTTCCAGCATCGCGCACAACAACGCGCGGATCGATTGGGACGACCTCAACGCCGACAAAAGCTACAACCGGATGCAACGCTACGCCGCCAGCAAGTTGGCCAACGCGCTGTTTTTCTTCGAACTGGACAGGCGCCTGCGCGCCGCCGGCTCGCAGGTGACTGCATTGGGCTGCCATCCGGGCATGGCTTCGACCAATCTGGGGCGCTACATGGGGGTTTTGCAGGTACTCAACCCGATCGTCAGCGTCCTGCTCAACAGCGCTGACAAGGGCGCATGGCCCGCGCTGCAAGCCGCAACCGGCGTGGTGGAACCCGGTGCTTACTATGGCCCGATCGGGTTCCGTGGGGTGAGGGGCGTTTCCGGAAAAGCATCCCGATCCAACGATGCGCAAGACCCGGCGCTGGCGCAGCGGTTGTGGGAGCAGTCGGTGCTGATGACGGGGATCGATCCGGGCCTGCCGGCGGTGAGCTGATCGAGTGGGATTCTGTCTGGTGCCGTGGCGTCCAGTGATCGAGCAGTGATTGGGGCAGCAGTTTGCCGCGACGGTGCGCGGCGGCGGAGTGTTGTAGGAGATTAGATCGCCCGATTGCTCTCAAGCCACTATGCCGTGTGCATGCTCGCCGGTTTGTTGTGCTCTGAGCGCGTTCCAGAGTGCACTCAGGTGAAGCACCAGGGCCAGTTCGGCGGACTTGCTGTCATCGCCGGCCTGCCAGCGTCTGGCATCGGCGCGGGCTTCATCGGGAAGCAGTGCGAGCAGGTCAAGCTCGTCCATGTTCTGGATCTGTCCGTTCAATCGCCTTGCCTCGCTGATGGCTCGCAAAACGTAAAGGGCCATGTCGACGAAGGCTATCAGCCCGACCAGCGCCAGCGCCGGTTGCACCACGCTGTCGTAGTCGGAGGAGCCACCCAGGCTGACATAGACCGCCGCCAGGAAGCCGGCCGTTCTCCAGCCGGGCAGCATGAGTCTTTTGCGACGCGGCCAGTTCACGACGCAGCCGCTGACGAAAAATACGGAGGCCGTGGCGGCGGCGAGCCACTCCGGACTTGCGTGTATCCACACGGCACCGGCGGCGATCAGCAACGCGATCAATCGGAAGGACGGCAACATCCGTAGCCGGTAACTGGCGCCCACGTCACCCACCAGCAATTTCAGGTTTCGAACACCAACAGGAGGGTGCATTGCCGCGGTCCTGCCTCTTCCGATATCGGCCTGCAGAATCGTGGCCGGCATGTCGTAAATTCGTGGGATTGCTGAACGGTTTCCGCTTGAGGGATGTCATTCCGACCAGGGGGATGGTGCGTGGATTCGAACGCCCGCGTCGGCGACGCTTCGGATCGCCATGAGGGGAGGGGCTTTAGTTTGGTCCTTCGGTGCCGGTATGAGTAAAATGAATTCACCTAGTTTTGTGCATTCGAATTCAGCATGGACATCCGGCAACTGCGGGTCTTGGTCGAAGTCGTGCGTCGGGGCGGTTTTTCCGCTGCGGCGCAGTCGTTGTTCGCCACGCAGCCGACGGTCAGCAAGTCGATCCGGCAGTTGGAAGACGAACTCGGGCTGGTGCTGATCGATCGCTCGCGTCAGGGCATCCGACTGACCCAGGCGGGCGAGATCGTCTATCGACGTGCGCTGGTACTGCTTGGCGAACGCGACAATCTGCTGGCCGAGTTGGAAGAGTTGCGCGGACTCAGGCGCGGTGAATTGAACATCGGGCTGCCGCCGTTGGGGAGCGATGTATTGTTCGCGCCGCTGTTTGCGATCTATCGCGAACGCTATCCGCATATCGACCTGAAGGTGCTCGAACAGGGCAGCCAGGCCCTGGAAGACAGCCTGCGCGCCGGTGAGGTCGAGATCGCCGGCAGCCTGCTGCCCGTGTCGGAAGATTTCGAGTGGCAGTCAGTGCGGCGCGAGCCGTTGACGGTGCTGTTGCCGAAGCAACATCCGCTCGCCAGCCAGACCTCGTTGCGCCTGGAGATGCTCGGCGATACGCCGTTCATCCTGTTCGACAAGGGCTTCATGTTCAATCGCAAGATCATCGAGGCGTGCCAGCAGCGCGGATTCACGCCGCAGGAGGTGGCGCGCAGCGGGCAGATCGATTTCATCGTCGCGCTGGTCGCCGCCGGCATGGGCTTGGCGATGCTGCCGCGGATGATCGCCTTGCGCCGGCCGAATCCGCAGGTCGTCGCCTTGCCGCTGGAAGAGCAGGATCTGGCCTGGCACATGGCGCTGGTGTGGCGTCGCGGCGCGTTCCTCTCTCAGGCCGCGCAGGCGTGGCTGCAATTGGCGGCCGAGCAGGAGGACGTGCTGAGTGCCGGTACCTGATCCTGCGGTCAGTGCAGGAAGGTATCGGCGATCAGCTTGAGGTTGAGCACCACGATCACCGCGGCGATCACCCAGGCGATATGCACCAGCCAACGCGGCGCGACCAGTGCGCCCATCTTGCTTCGATCGGATACGAAGCGCACCAGCGGGATCACCGCGAACGGCAACTGCATCGACAGCAGTACCTGGCTGAATACCAATAGCCGTGCCGTCCCACTTTCGCCATAGAGCGCGGTGACGATCACCACCGGCACGATCGCGAGGCCGCGCGTGATCAACCGGCGCGCCCACGGTGCGATACGCAGACGCAGAAAGCCTTCCATCACGATCTGGCCGGCCAGTGTGGCGGTGACGGTCGAGTTGATGCCCGAGGCCAGTAGCGCGACCGCGAACAGCGTCGAAGCCAGACCGACGCCCAGCATCGGCGCCAGCAGTTCATAGGCCTGTTCGATCTCCTCCACGTCGGTGCGGCCATGCGCATGGAACACCGCTGCGGCCATGATCAGGATCGCGGCATTGACGAACAGGGCGAGGGTGAGGGCGATGGTGCTGTCGGCCGTGGCCCAGCGCAGTGCGCTGCGGCGGCCTTCGTCGGTGCGTGGATAGGCGCGGGTCTGCACGATCGAGGAATGCAGGTACAGGTTATGCGGCATCACCGTCGCGCCGATGATGCCGATCGCCAGGTACAGCGCGTGTGGGTCGGTCACGATCTGCGCGCGCGGGATGAATCCGCCGAGCACCTCGCGTATCGGCGGCGCGGCCATCGCGATCTGCAGCGCGAAGCAGAAGAAGATCACCAGCAACATGGCAATGACGAAAGCTTCCAGCGCACGGAAGCCGCGATTCATCAGGAACAGCACCAGCACCACGTCGATCGCGGTGATGATCGCGCCCATGGTCAACGGGATGCCGAACAGCAGCTTGAGCGCGATCGCGGTGCCGATCACTTCGGCCAGGTCGCAGGCGACGATCGCGGCCTCGCAGATCAGCCATAGCCCGAGATTCACCGGGCGAGGGTAATGGTCGCGGCAGGCCTGGGCCAGGTCACGGCCGGTAGCGATGCCCAGCCGTGCCGACAAACCCTGCAGCACCACCGCCATCAGATTCGAGAGCAGGATCACCGACAGCAGCAGGTAACCGAAATGCGAGCCGCCGCTCAGGTCGGTGGCCCAGTTGCCCGGGTCCATGTAGCCCACCGACACCATGTAGCCAGGGCCGAGGAAGGCGAGCAGGCGGAACCACCAATGCCCACCGCTGGGCACGCTGACGCTGGCGTTCATCTCGCCAAGGCTGGGCGAGGAGCCTTTGGATTGCGGCCAGGCCGGTGCGGGTGGGGATTCGGTGGACATGGCAGGTACTATATAGCAATTGCTAATTTAGTGAGCAAGGGCAATCTGCTGTTTCAATCGTAATGATGGCCAGACTCATTCAAAATAGGCGCGCTGGCGCCTCGCCAGCATCGGATATGGGACCAGAGGGTGGGCAGAAGCGAAAAACTCGAACCAGCCGCGCCGGCACTCGTCGACGCTGAGCTGCATGTGGAAAGTTTCCGGCAGGTGCGGGAGGCGCACCGGATGGAGCTGGTCGAGGACTATGTCGAGCTGATTTCGGACCTGCTGGGGGATGGCGGCGAGGCCCGGCAGGTCGATATCGCCACGCGCCTCGGCGTGGCCCAGCCGACGGTGGCCAAGATGCTCAAGCGCCTGGTTCGCGACGGCTGGGTCATTCAGCGTCCGTATCGCGGCGTGTTCCTGACCGAGGCCGGCGAAGCGCTGGCCGCGGCGAGCCGGCAGCGCCACCAGACCGTGGAGCGTTTCCTGATCGCGCTGGGCGTGGACGAAGCCACCGCGCGACGCGACGCCGAGGGCATCGAGCATCACGTCAGCGAAGCCACGCTGGCGGTGTTCGAGGCGTTCGTGCGCAAGCTGGAAGAAAGAGGGGAGCTGTGAGCGCAGCCGCGCTGCCGGCACAAGCAGACGAGGATGAACGCTGGATGCGTCACGCGCTCGCGCTGGCCGACCGGGCCGAGCGCGAGTTCGACGAGATCCCGGTTGGCGCGGTGCTGGTCGATGCCGAGGGGCAACTGATCGGCGAGGGCTGGAACTACAACATCGCCAGTCACGATCCCAGCGCGCATGCCGAGATCATGGCGATGCGCGAGGGCGGGCGCCGGCTCGGCAATCACCGACTGGTCGGCTGCACGCTCTACGTCACGCTCGAACCGTGCGCGATGTGCGCGATGGCGATGGTGCACGCGCGTATCGCACGCGTGGTGTACGCGGCGAGCGATCCGAAGACCGGCGCCTGCGGCGGTGTGTTCGACCTGATCGGCGACGCGCGCCACAACCATCGGGTGCAGGTCGATCGTGGCTTGCTTGCCAGCGAGGCGGGAACGCGGTTGACCAACTACTTCCGCGCCAAGCGCGGCAAGCCTCCCGTCGCGGGTTGATCGCCTCGCACACAGGGGCGCCGGGGTGCTGAGCTATCATCGCCTCCCGATTCTTCTTTACTGACGACACGATGGCCGAGAATTCCGCTGGCAATGACCGACTGATCTGGATCGACCTGGAGATGACCGGGCTCGACACCGATCGCGATTCCATCATCGAAATCGCCACGGTCGTTACCGATGCCCAGCTCAACGTGTTGGCGGAAGGGCCGGAGTTCGCGATCAGCCACTCGCAGGAAACACTCGAAGCGATGGACGAGTGGAACCGCAACCAGCACCGGCGTTCCGGGCTGTGGCAGCGCGTGATCGAGAGCGATGTCACCCTGAGTCATGCCGAAGCCCACACCGTGGCGTTCCTGCAGGAGTGGATCAAGGCCGGTGCATCGCCGATGTGCGGGAATTCGATCTGTCAGGACCGGCGCTTCCTGCATCGCCAGATGCCGCGGCTGGAGCGCTACTTCCATTACCGCAATCTTGACGTTTCCACGATCAAGGAACTGGCACGCCGCTGGGCGCCCTCGGTGCTGGACGGCGTGGCCAAGACCTCCAGCCACACCGCGCTGAGCGATGTGCACGATTCGATCGCCGAGCTGCGGCACTACCGCCACTTCATGGGCGAGTTGGCTGGTTTGACCGAAACCTGATCGGCGAAGAGAGTTTTTGTAGGAGCGACTTCAGTCGCGATGGGGCGTTCCCTGTGAAGCCCCATCGCGACTGAAGTCGCTCCTACAGAAAGCATGATGGCTCAGCTGGGTTTGGAGTCGCGCACCAAGGCCTTCAAGCCAGTCTGCTGCCCATCCTGATCGTGCAGGTAGAGATGCATGTCCTGTTTGGGATATGGGATGTTGAGGCCGGCCGTCTTGAAGTCGAGCTTGATCTGTTCCAGCAGCGCGGCCTTGGTGGCGGACCAGTCAGCGGTCTTTACGAAGCAGTGGATGCCGAGATTCACCGCGTTGGCGCCGAGTTCGTTGACCACCACGTCCGGCTCCGGCGTCTTCAGCACGCGCGCGTCGGCCTGCATGGCTTCCAGCGCGACCTTGCGCGCCAGGCGGATGTCGTCGTCGTAGCCGATGCCGATCACCAGCTCGATACGCCGTGTCGTCTGTGCGGTCAGGTTGACGATGGCGGCGGCGGTGATCAGGTTGTTGGGGATCGTCACGATCTGCTTGTCACCACCCTCCAGCACGGTCTGGAAGATGCGCACTTCGCGCACGGTGCCGGTCTGTCCGGCCACGGTGACCGTGTCGCCGACATGGAACGGGCGCAGCGTCACCAGCATCACGCCGGATGCGATGTTGGACAGTGAATCCTTCAGCGCCAGGCCGATCGCCAGGCCTGCGGTGCCGAGCACGGCCAGCAGTGGCGAGACCGGCACGCCGAGTGTGTTGATCGACAGGATCACCACGATCACCAGCGCGGCGATGTAGGCGATGTTGCGCAGGAAGGTGCCGAGCATCGGATCCACGCCAACGCGTGCGGTTGCGCGCGGTATCGCGTTGGTGATGCGCTTGGCCAGCCATAGACCGACCAGTAGCACCAATAGCGCGGAAATCGCCGGTATTCCGTAGGTTTCGAAGATGCGCTGCCAGTCGAGGTTGTGGAACCAGGAGCGGGCGACGGGCAGGGTGGGGACGACGGATACGACGCTTGAGGTCACGAGTAGCTCCTTCAGCGGGGGTTTTCCGGACAGGGTGATCGGGATTGTCGCAACGAACCGGATCTAGGAAATGCGAAGCCCCGCAGGGCGGGGCTTCGCAAGGGGCCATCAGCGAACCATGACGAACACGTCGTCAGGCGCTCGCCTTGAGCTTGGCCAGACGCAGCCAGGTATCGACCACGGTGTCGGGGTTGAGCGACACCGACTCGATGCCTTCCTGCATCAGCCACTCGGCCAGATCGGGATGGTCCGACGGCCCCTGGCCGCAGATGCCGACATACTTACCCTTGGCGCGCGCGGCCTTGATCGCCATCGACAGCAGCTTCTTGACCGCCGGGTTCCGTTCATCGAACAGGTGCGCGACGATCGAGGAATCGCGGTCCAGGCCGAGCGTGAGCTGGGTCAGGTCGTTGGAACCGATCGAGAAGCCGTCGAAGATCTCCAGGAACTCATCGGCCAGCAGTGCATTGGACGGGACCTCGCACATCATGATGATCTTCAGGCCGTTCTCGCCCTGCCTGAGGCCGTTCTTCTCCAGCACCTCGATGACCTTGCGGCCTTCTTCCAGGGTGCGCACGAACGGGATCATGACCCACAGGTTGTCCAGGCCCATCTCGTTGCGCACGCGCAGCACCGCCTTGCACTCGAGCGCGAAGGCATCGGAGAAGCTCGGATCGACGTAGCGGCTGGCGCCACGGAAGCCGATCATCGGGTTCTCTTCGTGCGGCTCGTAGTTGTTGCCGCCGATCAGGTTGGCGTACTCGTTGGACTTGAAGTCCGACAGGCGCACGATCACCGGATTCGGCGCGACCGAGGCGGTCAGGGTCGAGATGCCCTCGGCCAGGCGATCGACGTAGAAACTGACCGGGTCGGCATAGCCGGCGATCTTGGCGTCGATCTTCTTCTTGGTCTCCGCGTCCTGCTTGTCGTACTCGAGCAGGGCGTTGGGATGCACGCCGATGTGCGCGGCGATGATCATCTCCAGGCGCGCCAGGCCGATGCCGGCGTTCGGCAACTGGCCGAAGTCGAAGGCACGTTCCGGGTTGGCCACGTTCATCATGATCTTCAGCGGCGCCGGCGGCATGTTGCCCAGGTCCGTGGTGACGCGCTCGAACTCCAGCTTGCCCTCGTAGATGAAGCCGGTGTCACCTTCGGCGCAGCTGACGGTCACTTCCTGGCCATCCTGGATCACCTGCGTCGCGTTGCCGGAGCCGACCACCGCCGGTACGCCCAGCTCACGCGCGATGATCGCGGCATGGCAGGTGCGGCCGCCACGGTTGGTGACGATCGCCGAGGCGCGCTTCATCACCGGCTCCCAATCGGGATCGGTCATGTCCGCGATCAGCACGTCGCCGGGCTGCACGCGGGCCATGTCGTCCAGCGACTTGACCACGCGCGCGGTGCCGGCGCCGATCTTGGCGCCGACGGCACGGCCTTCTGCCAGCACCTTGCCGCCCTTCTCGAGCAGCGCGAAGCGCTCGATCTGGGTGGCGTGGCTACGCGACTTCACCGTTTCCGGGCGGGCCTGCACGATGAACAGCTTGCCGCTGACCCCGTCCTTGGCCCACTCGATGTCCATCGGGCGGCCGTAGTGCTTCTCGATGACCAGCGCCTGCTTGGACAGCTCCTGCACGTCAGCATCGCTGATCGAGAACGTGCTGCGCAGCTCGGCCGGGGTGTCCTCGGTCCGCACGCGCTCACCCGGCACGTCCGAATACACCATGCGGATCGCCTTGCTGCCGAGCGAGCGGCGCAGGATCGCCGGCTTGCCGGCCTGCAGGGTCGGCTTGTAGACGTAGAACTCGTCGGGATTGACCGCGCCCTGCACGACCATCTCGCCCAGGCCGAAGGACGAGGTGACGAACACCACGTCGCGGAAGCCGGACTCGGTGTCGAGCGTGAACAGCACGCCGGAGGAGCCGACGCCGGAGCGCACCATCAGTTGCACGCCGGCCGACAGGAACACGTCCTCGTGCTTGAAGCCGTGGTGTACGCGATAGGCAATCGCGCGGTCGTTGTAGAGGCTGGCGAAGACTTCCTTGACCTTGTGCACGACATCGTCGGCACCGGTCACGTTGAGGAAGGTCTCCTGCTGGCCGGCGAAGGAGGCATCCGGCAGATCCTCGGCGGTAGCCGAGGAACGCACCGCGACTGCCACGTCGCCGCCGCCGTTTTCGGCCGACAGCTTGGTGTAGGCGTCGCGGATGTCCTTGTCCAGATCAGGCTGCAGCGGTGCATCGATCACCCAGCCGCGGATTTCCTTGCCGGCGATGGTCAGCGCGTTGACGTCTTCGACATCCAGCGTTTCGAGCTTGTCGAAGATGCGCTTGGACAGGTCGTTGTAGGCGATGAACGTCTTGAACGCTTCCGCAGTGGTGGCGTAACCACCCGGAACCGATACGCCCAGCCCGGCCAGGTTGCCGATCATTTCGCCCAGCGACGAATTCTTACCACCCACGCGGGCCAGGTCGGCCAAGCGCAGTTCATGCAACCACAGGATGTTCTCGTTCAAGCGCGATGCTCCGTTTGACCACCGCCCGATGGGCCGGGCTGCATGGCCGCGTCCGTAGGAAGAACCGTTATGATGCAGCGCACAGCCGAGCCCGCACAAGCTTGATTCCTGTGGCTCCAGGCGTTCCAGCAAGGAGATCCACCCGATGTCGACGATCCGGCCGGTGTTCTATGTGTCCGATGGAACCGGTATCACCGCTGAAACCATTGGCCACAGCCTGTTGACCCAGTTCAACGGTTTCAGCTTCGTCACCGACCGCATGGCGTTCATCGACGATGCAGAAAAAGCCCGCGAGGCCAGCCAGCGGATCCATGCTGCGGGCGAGCGCTACCAGGTGCGCCCGATCGTGGTGAACTCCTGCGTGGACCCGGGCCTGAGCATGATCCTGGCCGAGAGCGGGGCGCTGATGCTGGACGTGTTCGCGCCCTTCATCGAGCGGCTGGAGCGCGAACTCAACACGCCGCGCCATTCGCGGGTCGGGCAGGCGCACGGCATGGTGGATTTCGAGACCTACCACCGCCGCATCAACGCGATGAACTTCGCACTCAGTCACGATGACGGTGTGGCGCTGAATTACGACGAGGCGGACGTGATCCTGGTCGCGGTTTCACGCGCCGGCAAGACCCCGACCTGCATCTATCTGGCGCTGCACTATGGGGTCAAGGCGGCCAACTATCCGTTGACCGACGAGGATCTGGAGACCGATCGGCTGCCGCCGCGGCTGCGTCCGTATCGCAAGAAACTGTTCGGCCTGACCATCGATCCGGATCGATTGCAGCAGATCCGCCAGGAGCGTCGCGCAAATTCGCGCTATTCCGCACCAGAGACCTGCCGCCGTGAAGTGGCCGCGGCCGAGCACATGTTCCAGGCCGAGCGCATCCCGACCCTGAGCACCACGCATACCTCGATCGAGGAGATTTCGAGCAAGGTCCTTTCGACCTTCGGCCTGCAGCGCGAGATGTTCTGAAGACGTGCCGTGCTCTTGCGAGGGACTCGCAGGAAAGCGGGGGTAGATCACCAAAGTAGGCCGATGGCGACGGGGCGTCAATGCTGCCGTTGTCGCAGTGCAGCGTGTAGGATCGGGCCATGCGCAACGTCCCGGTCCGCCACGAACGCATCCCTCGCCTGAGCCAGTTCGGCTGGCTGATGGGGCTGTACGCCGAGAACTATGTGCATCTGAATCGGTTGTTCGCGCCGGGCGATCTGCTTGAGGGAACCTATGTGTCCAGCGTCGGCGACGGCCTGGATGTGCGGTTGGAAGTGATCGAACGCCACCGCTATACGGTCGAGCTGCGCCTGACCTATGACTTCTGCGATCCGCTGACCGGCGAGCCGGATCCGTCCGCCTTCGTGCGGCTGTATCAGGACGCCCGCCAGGCCGAGACGACGCACTGCTACGTCGGTCGTCGCTGGCAGGACGTGATCGGGATGTACCCGCCGCCGCGCGAGGTGATCAGTCACCGCATGCGCATGAACACCTTCCTGGGCAAGTGGCTGGAGTATCTGGCCGAGCAGGGGCATGGGCGTGCCCGCCTGCGGCGGGTGGCCGCTGGCATGGCCGATCTGGCGCTGCCGGCTTCGTTGTCCTGACGGGTATCTCTAGGGAAGGCCGCGTTGCGGCCTTCGGGTGGAGTGGGGTGCTCGGGCATACTGGCGGTTTTCGCAGGATGACCGCATGCCGTACACGCCCATCGTCGCCACACTCGGCTATGTGCTGTCGCCGGACGGCCGTCGCGTCCTGATGATCCATCGCAATATCCGCCAGGGCGACCATCATCTCGGCAAATACAACGGCCTGGGCGGCAAGATCGAGCCGGAAGAAGATGTGCTGGCCGGCATGCGCCGGGAGATCCTCGAGGAAGCCGGGGTGGAATGCACCGCGATGCGCTTCCGCGGCACGCTGAGCTGGCCGGGCTTCGGCAAGCATGGCGAGGACTGGCTGGGCTTCGTGTTCGTGATCGACGCTTTCGAGGGTGAGCCGATGTCGGTCAACCCGGAAGGCACGCTGGAGTGGGTCGAGCTCGACCGCCTGTTCGATCTGCCGATGTGGGAAGGCGACCGGCATTTCCTGCCGCTGGTGTTCGACGGCGATGCGCGGCCGTTCCATGGCGTGATGCCGTATCGCGATGGGCGGATGCTGTCTTGGAGCTATTCGAGGCTCTGACGCGGCCCGGCCCGGGCTTATCCGATCTGCTGGGGTTGTCCACATTCGGTGTGGGTGAGTAGCGGGCAAAGCTGTGGACAGGTTCCGCAACTGACTGATCAGAAAGATGTTCGGTGATGGCTGGTGAAAAAAACGCCATCGAAGCACTGCGCTCCGTCACGTTTTCCACAGCCCCTGTGGATGAAATATGGGTAAGTCTGTGGAAAACCGTGCGCAGGCCCCGCCAGGCAACGCTGTCAAGACGGATGGCGAAAAAATGACCGATGTTTTCGCAATCGGATGAAAAGACGCTCTACGTGGCGGTCCAGCCGCCATCAAGGGCAAGGGTCTGCCCGGTGATGTTGCGGGCGGCATGCGAGACTAGGAAGGCGACGGTGCCGGCCAGTTCGTCGTACTCGATGAAGACGCCCTTCGGCATTGGCCGGAGCATGACCTCGCCGACCACGGCGTCCTCGCTGATGCCGCGGGCGCGGGCCTGGTCGGCGATCTGCTTGTCCACCAACAGGGTGCGCACGTAGCTGGGGCAGAGTGTGTTGATGGTGATGTCGTGTTGCGCCGTCTCCAGCGCGATCACCTTGGAAAAGCCGACCAGCCCATGCTTGGCGGCGACGTAGGCGCTCTTGTACGGGCTGGCCACCAGCGAATGGATGCTGCCGATGTTGACGATGCGCCCGAAGCCGCGCTCGCGCATGCCGGGAAGCACGGCCCGGGTCAGGCGCGCCGCGCCGGTCAGCATGACCTGCACCAGCAGGTCCCACTTCTCCATCGGGAACTGCTCCAACGGCGCGACGTGCTGCAGGCCGGCGTTGTTGACCAGCACGTCCACGGGGCGCGACAGGCCGGCCAGGGCTGCAGCGACGGATTCGTCGCCGGTCACATCGAGTGCGAGCGCCTCGGCCGAGCCGCCGGCCTTGATGATGTCGTCGGCAACCTGACGGGCCGCCGGAAGAGACAGATCACTGACCAGCAGGTGATGCCCGGCGCGGGCGAGTTCGTGGGCGATGCCGGCGCCAATGCCGCTGCCGGCACCGGTGATCAGGATGGAACGTGGCGTCATCGTGGGCCTTCCGAGGTTGACAGGAGAGGTTCGCCGCCAGGACCCGGTCGCGCTACCCTGTCGGCCATTTCAATGCACAGGTTCGCATGAAACGCCATTTCTCGATGCTGCGCGATTTCCAGTTGGCGGACTGGTTCACCCTGGCCAATGCGTTCTGCGGCACCGGGGCGATCTTCGCAGCGATGCGATTTCTCCAGGATGGTCATCGCGGTGACCTGCTGTTCGGCATGGCGCTGATCCCGATGGCCTTCATCTTCGACGCGCTCGACGGCCGGGTGGCGCGCTGGCGCAAGTCTTCCTCGACGCTGGGCCGCGAGCTGGACTCGCTGGCCGACGTGATCTCGTTCGGCGTGGCCCCGGCAGCGCTGGCCTACGCCTGCGGCATGCAGGGCGGGTGGGACTGGCTGGTGCTGAGCTACTTCGTCTGCTGCGGCGTGAGCCGGCTGGCGCGCTACAACGTCACCGCCGAGGAGATCGCCGGCGACGGCGACAAGGTGCCTTACTTCGAGGGCACGCCGATTCCGACCAGCCTGGCGCTGGTGATCGTGCTGGCGGTGATTGCCTCGACCGACCGGATCGGCGACGCGCTGTGGTGGGGCCAGTGGCAGCTTGGTCCCTGGCAGTTGCACCCGCTGGTGCTGCTGTTCGCGCTGTCCGGTTCGTTGATGATCAGCAAGACGTTGAGGATTCCCAAGCCGTAGCATGGGCACCACGATGGTTCACCGGAGCGGACGATGACGGCCAAGGGGTCTGAGGGCGATTTCGAGGCGCAGGCACGGCGCTATTGGGATGCCTGGAACGAGGCACTCCAACAGGGGCGTGCGCAGGCGGCTCCGGCGGATGTGCCGGGTTCCGGCGGCGATACCCCGAGCTGGCAGCAGGCACTGGATTGGTGGGCGCAACGGCTGCCGGACGACGCTCCGTCGACGACGCAGGAAGCGATTGACCGCTTCCGCAACCAGGCCGGTGACTGGCTGGGCACGATGCAGCAGGTGGCCGCACGCTTTGCCGGGCGCGATACCACCAGCGAGGACGTCGCGCGCGCTTGGCGCGAGGCGGTCGAAGGTCAGGGCGAGCGGCTGATGCAGTGGACGCTGGGAGCGAGCCGTGGCGGCGCGGTACCCGGCGTCGATCCATTGCTGCAGGAAGCCGCGCGCCTGTTCGAAACATGGCGTCGTGACAGCGCGCCCTGGCTGGACATGCCGGCGTTCGGGCTCGGGCGCAATCACCAGACGCGCTGGCAGGTGCTGGCGCGCGCGCAGCAGGAGTATCAGGAGCGCTCGCAGGCGTATGCGGCACAGCTCAAGAATGCGATCGACCAGGCCTTCACGCTGTTCGAATCGAAGCTGGCCGAGCACGAGGGGGCCGGCAGCCAACTGACCAGCGCGCGTGCGATGTTCGACCTGTGGATCGAGGCGGCCGAGGAGGCGTATTCGGCGGTGGCGTTGTCCGAGGAGTTCCAGCGGGTCTACGGCGCGCTCACCAATGCGCAGATGCGCCTGCGCGCCGGCATCCAGCAGGAAGTGGAGCAGTTCAGCGAGCGGCTGGGCATGCCGACCCGTTCGGAGATGGATGCCGCGCACCGGCGCATCGCCGAACTGGAGCGGCTGGTGCGGCGGATGGCGGCGGGCACAGGCCCGGAGCCGGGTGCTGAAGGCAATGCGAAGTCCTCATCCAAGGCAACAGGCAAGAGCAAGGCCAGGAAAGCGGCATCCCCGGCGCCCGCCAAGAAGCCATCTGGCCGAAGCGCCAAGCCGGCGAAGACCGCGCCGCGAGGAAAGCAGTAGTGAAAGGCCCGCTGGGTTTCAACGCCGACGACCTGCTGCAGGAGACGCTCGCGCTGCAACGCAAGCTGCTGGACGGCCTGCGCGTGCTGCCGGGCGTGGACGACGTGCAGTACGGCGCGACCGAGCGGCAGGAGGTCTGGCGTGACGGCAGGGTGGTGCTGTACCGCTTCATCGGCGACAAACCGCCGGTTTCGAAGGTGCCGCTGCTGATCGTCTACGCGCTGGTCAACCGCCCGTACATGGTGGACCTGCAGGCCGACCGTTCGCTGGTGAAGGGGCTGCTCGCGCTGGGTGAGGACGTGTACGTGCTCGATTGGGGCTATCCCGACCGTTCCGAACGTTTCCTCACGCTGGAGGACTATCTGCTGCGCTACATCGACGGCGCGGTCGACCACCTGCGCCAGGCGCATGCGGCCAATGCCATCGATATCCTCGGCATCTGCCAGGGGGGCACGTTCTCGCTGTGCTACTCGGCGCTGCGCCGGCGCAAGGTGCGCAACCTGATCACGATGGTGACGCCGGTGGATTTCCACACCCCGGACAACATGCTGTCGAACTGGGCGCGGCTGGTGGACGTGGACCTGTTCGTCGACACGATCGGCAACGTGCCGGCCGACCTGATGAACGCCAGTTACCTGATGCTCAAACCGTTCCGGCTCAACCTGCAGAAGTACGTGGGGCTGCTGGACATCCTCGACGACAAGCATGCGCTGGAGGACTTCCTGCGCATGGAGAAGTGGATCTTCGATTCGCCAGACCTGGCGGGCGAGGCATTCCGCGAGTTCATCAAGAAGTTCTACCAGGCCAACGGCCTGATGGAAGGCGGAGTCGAGATCGGCGGCGAGACCGTGGACCTGACGACGCTGGACATGCCGATCCTGAATCTCTACGCCGAGCAGGATCATCTGGTGCCTCCCGACGCCTCGCGCGCGCTGCGCGGACGGGTCGGCAGTGCGGACTACACCGAGCTGAGCTTCCGCGGCGGCCATATCGGCATCTATGTGTCCGGGCGCGCCCAGCACGAAGTCCCGTCGGCGATCCACCAATGGCTCGCGCAACGTTCCTGAGCACATCGCTTGTCCGGTGCGCATGGCTCATTGCGGGCCTGCTGGGCTGTATCGGCATGGCGGCCGCCGAAACACCGTCGCCGCAGGCGCAGCGCGAGATCCGTTCGCTGATCGATGCACTGCCGGCCTCGGGCTGCCGTTTCCAACGCAATGGTGACTGGTACGACGGCCGGACCGCGAGCGCTCACCTGCAACGCAAGTACGACTACCTGCTCCGGCGCGGTCTGGTCGCGACCTCGGAGCAGTTCATCGAGCGCGCCGCCTCGCGCAGCAGCCTCAGCGGACGGGCTTACCAGGTGGCGTGTCAGGGCCAGCCGGAGCGCCCGGCGGCTGAATGGTTCGGTGACCGCCTGCGCGATCTGCGTCGTCACGAGACGGTATCGCCCTAATATTTACAGTCGAATCAGGCAGTTCACAGTATGGAGTCGATGGTATGAGCCAGCCCGCACGCGCGCTTTCCCGTTCGCTCAATGACCGGATGATCGCTGGGGTGATCGGCGGCATCGCACACCGCTTCGGTTGGAATTCCACGCTGCTGCGTGTGCTGTACGTGGTCTTTTCGATCGCTTCGGCGGCTTTCCCCGGTGCCCTGGTCTATCTGCTGCTGTGGTTGCTGATCCCGAACGAGGCCGATTGATCCGCATGCCCAAGCTGGCGCTGCGTGCCCTGCAGTTGCTGGGCGCGCTGTGGACGCTGCCCAATACCCTGTTGGGACTCATCGCGGGTGGTGCCGGCCTGTTGCGCGGTGCGCGGCCGCATTGGAGCGATCGCGACATGGCCCTGGTGTTCGAGCGGTGGCCATGGGGCCCGGGCGGCGCGCTGACGCTGGGCAACGTGATCCTGGTGAAGGGCGGCTCGCTCGATCTGTGGTGCATGACCTACGAGCACCAGGCCGGGCGCTGTCGGCATCCTCCGGTGCGACTGGGTGACCATGAGCGCGCGCATGTCTTCCAGTACCTCGTGCTGGGGCCGCTGTTCCTGCCGGTCTATCTGGCCTGTGGCGGCGTCAGCGTACGCAATCCATTCGAGCGCGCCGCCGATCGTTACGCATTGCATGGTCGCGGCTGGTGGCCGGGTAGCAGGCGTTCATTCGAGACGGCGTAGCAACGCAGTTGCTGCGAGAGGTTGTTGTTCGATGGTCGGTTAACCCATGCCTGAAGCGAGGGCACACCGACCCGGAAACGTCACGAATACGCAAACAGCCCGCGTTAGCCTGCGCCTGAAGTACCTCACGTCCGGTCGCCTGATGGCCGGCCAGTTCCAGAACGTCCCAGCAAGAAGGTGGATCATGTCGATCGTCCTGTACATCGGTGGCAGCAAGGATGGCGAGAAGGGCGTGATGCCGTATGGCTTCAGCAAGTCGATGGCGATGACCGATGCGGGGCGTGAGGTTTATGTCGAGCGCGTGCTGGCACTGGAGACGATCGGCAGGGTGCGGGTGATGGCGCTGGAGTCGCTGAACGAATGCATCGTGATGCAGCGTGCTGCACAGCATTGCCGCCCGAAGGTGTCCCTGCACGGGTGATGGCGCAGGGGCGCCGAGGCGTCTTGCTGCACGGCAACGATCTACGGCGTTGATCCCGGATACGATGGGGCCAATTGAAACCGGGCCGGATTCAGTACCTTGCGCGCGCTGCTTCCGATTCTGCTGGTGGGTCTGTTCGGATCGTCCGTTCATGCCGATCCGCTCACGCTTCATGTTCGCGACGTAGCGTATCTGGTCGATCCCGCAACACTCCGCGTCGATGCGATGTTGCCAAGTGGCGCCTCGGTTCCCGTGCTGCCACCGAGCCACGTCCCGGAAGCGGTTGAACCGTCATTGGCCGATGGCACATGGCATTGGAAGGACGGGCAGGGCCGCCTGATTACGGTGTCCGCCACGATCGATTCGCTTCGATTGACGATCGCGGGCGCGCCCGATTCGCGTTTCTCGCTGGATCTCCCCGGCGCGACGTCGGGCACATGGCTCGTTCCCGATGGGGAAGGGATGGCGTATCGGGTCGACGATCCCTTTTGGCGCTCGGCTTATCGTCATGAGCAATGCCTAGGCGGAACGACCCTGTTGTCGTTCCCCGCCTGGAGCCATCTGTCGGAGTCCGAAAGCGTGACCTATGCGCTGGGAGACGGCTTGCATTCGCAACTCTGCCTTCGGGACAGCGACGGATTGCAGGCCCGCCTCAGACATGAGTTCGAAGACGGTGCGGAGACGCTGGAGCTGTTTCTGGCCGTCGGTCCCGTCGATCCTCTTGCACCGGCCTTGTTCTACCGTCGCTTCCTGTCACAGAACGGTGCGCTTGTCACCTTCAGGGACAAGGCGGTGAAGGACCTGCCTCGGTTGTTTGGCGCGCCGCATGCGTACGTCTGGGGTGATGGGCGCGACATGGGGTTCCTCGACGACCTCAAGGCAATCGGTATCGAGCGCATGGTGCTCAGCTACGACCAGGATCCTCGCACGCACCATCATCTGGTCGATCGCGGCTACCTGGCCAAGGCCCATGCGCAGGGTTATCTGGCCGGGCCGTATGAGGCGTTCGACAATGGTCAGCCAAAAGAGACGGCTGACAGCCCGGTTTCCGTCTGGCCCGATGACCTGTATCCCTCTGGATGTGTCGTCGATGCAAAGGGCGAGCGGGTCACCGGTTTTGCGGGGCGGGGCTGTTACATGTCCAGCGAAGCCATCGCGCGGCACCCGGGAGCGTTCGTTCCCGCCGCTCGTTACGCCGGCCATGTCGCCGACGGTGCAAGCCAGGTATTCCTGGATGTGGACGCGTTCGGAAATTTCTTCAGGGACTACAGCCCCCAGCATCCGATGACGATGGCGCGTGACCGGGAGAATCGCCTGAGTCGCATGGCGCTTGCCATCAAGGACGACGGACTGGTGCTGGGATCGGAAAATGTCACGGCCTGGAGTAGTGGCGTCACGCATTACTCGCACGGCTCGGCGCAGGCGTACGTATCGGCGGTCTGGCCACTGTTGAACCAGCGCCAGCGTTTTGGAGCCTGGTGGCCCAGCGATCGTCCATCCTTGTTCTTCGCGCCGTTCACGCCGACGCCGGACGAGGCCCGTGCGCTGTTCGGTTCCGAAGATCGCCTGCCGTTGTTCGAGGCCGTCTTCCACGATTCTGTCGTAGCGCTGGACCGTTGGGAGTTTGGTCTGATGAAGGTGGCCGGGGAGGAGCGGAGGCGCTACGCCCGGGCCTTGCTCTACGGCGTACCGACCATGTGGAATCTTGACCGTCGCGAGCTGGCGCGGGTCGGCCCATGGCTCAAGGCAGCTCAGGACGATTTTCACTCCATCCACGGCTGGGCTGCGCCGGTGCCGCTCACCGGGTTCCGCTGGCTATCGTCGGACCGCCTGGTGCAGGAGACGACCTACGCGGACGGGCGCCGTGTGATTGCCAATTTTGCCGAGGCGGCCTGGCAGGGTCTTGGCCCTGAATGCGTCCGTCTCGTTCGCGCCGACCAGTCCCAGGCGGATTTCTGTCCTCCCGAAGATCCGGGCTCGCCGGCTGCGAAATCGTGAGTTGATCCGCTGCCGCAGGGCGACAGGTCCGGCCGCCGCTGTCAACGGGTTCCCCCTCCCGGGAAGCACTGCGAGAATGCCTGCTTTCCGCGTAGTTGGCTTCGCCCAGGACCCATGCAAGACAGCAAGCTCGCCCAGCAGATCGCCCAGACCATCGCCGATGAGATCGGTGCCCAGTCCGCCCAGGCCCGCGCCGCCATCGCATTGCTCGACGAAGGTGCGACCGTCCCGTTCATCGCGCGCTACCGCAAGGAAGTGACCGGCGGGCTGGACGATACCCAGCTACGCAATCTGGAAGTGCGCCTGACCTACCTGCGCGAGCTGGAAGACCGGCGCGCCACGATCCTGGCGAGCATCCAGGAGCAGGGCAAGCTGAGCGACGAGCTGCGTGCGGAGATCGTCGCGGCCGACAGCAAGTCGCGCCTGGAAGACCTGTACCTTCCGTACAAGCCCAAACGCCGCACCCGCGCGCAGATTGCGCGCGAGGCCGGTCTGGAACCGCTGGCGGATGGCCTGCTCGCTGATCCGATGCTGGACACGCAGGTGTTCGCCGCCGGTTTCGTCGATGCCGAAAAGGGCGTGGCCGACGTCAAGGCCGCACTGGAAGGCGCCCGCGCGATCCTGATGGAGCGCTGGGGCGAGGACGCCGCACTGGTCGGCGAACTACGTGGCTGGCTGGCCGACAATGGCGTGATCCGTGCACGCGTCGCCGAAGGCAAGGAAGAAGCCGGCGCCAAGTACCGCGACTACTTCGACCATGCCGAAACGCTGGCGAAGATTCCCTCGCATCGCCTGCTGGCGCTGTTCCGCGCCCGCCGCGAGGAGGTGCTGCACCTGGACCTGGATCCGGGCAGCGAGGCCGAAGCCGGCCATCAGTACTGCGAGGGGCGGGTCGCGCGCAGCGCCGGCGTGGCCGAGAAGGGCCGTCCGGGCGACGCGTGGTTGCTGCAGGCCTGTCGCCTGACCTGGCGCGCCAAGCTGCACATGCACCTGTTGCTGGACCTGTTCAACCAGGCCCGCGAGAAGGCCGAAGCCGAGGCGATCACGGTGTTCGGCGACAACCTCAAGGATCTGATGCTGGCCGCGCCGGCCGGTCCGAAGACCGTGCTCGGTCTGGATCCCGGCATCCGCACCGGTTGCAAGATCGCGGTGGTGGATGCCACCGGCAAGCTGGTCGCCACCGAGACGATCTATCCGCACGAACCGCGCCGCGAATGGGACAAGTCGCTGGCGATCCTCAAGCTGCTGTGCGCACGCCACGACGTGGACCTGATCGCGATCGGCAACGGTACCGCCAGCCGCGAGACCGACAAGCTGGCCGGCGAGCTGATCAAGGCCAATGCGGAGCTGAAACTGCAGAAGATCGTGGTCAGCGAGGCGGGCGCGTCGGTGTACTCGGCCTCCGAGTTTGCTGCGAAGGAATTCCCGAACCTGGACGTGTCGCTGCGCGGTGCGGTGTCCATTGCACGCCGCCTGCAGGACCCGCTGGCCGAGTTGGTGAAGATCGAGCCCAAGGCGATCGGTGTCGGCCAGTATCAGCACGACGTCGATCAATTCAGGCTGGCCAAGGCGCTGGACGCTCGTGTCGAGGACTGCGTGAACGCGGTCGGCGTGTACGTCAACACCGCCTCGGCCGCGCTGCTGGCGCGGGTGTCGGGCCTGTCTTCGACCGTGGCCGAGAACATCGTCAAGCATCGCGACGACAACGGCCCGTTCAAGCGCCGCAAGGACTTGCTGAAGGTGCCGCGGTTGGGCGAGAAGACCTTCGAGCAGTGCGCCGGCTTCCTGCGGATTGCCGATGGCGACGAGCCGCTCGACGTTTCAGCGGTGCACCCGGAAGCCTATCCGGTGGTCGAGC
This sequence comes from Pseudomonas sp. GW821-FHT07E12, assembly GCF_058986605.1. NCBI lineage: Bacteria > Pseudomonadati > Pseudomonadota > Gammaproteobacteria > Pseudomonadales > Pseudomonadaceae > Pseudomonas > Pseudomonas sp. GW821-FHT07E12. Next base: position 45,277 of record NZ_JBYSVX010000001.1, read on the forward strand.
GCATCGTCGGCAGCACCGGCAAGCCGATCAAGGCACTGCTCGGTGATGGCAGCTTCCTGCGCGGGCTCAAGGCCGAGCAATTCACCGACGAGAAGTTCGGTGTGCCGACCGTGCGCGACATCCTCAAGGAACTGGAAAAGCCGGGTCGCGATCCGCGCCCGGAGTTCAAGGCGGCACAGTTCGCCGAGGGCGTGGAGGACATCAAGCACCTGCGCCCCGGCATGATTCTGGAAGGCGTGGTCAGTAACGTGGCCGCGTTCGGTGCGTTCGTCGACATCGGCGTGCACCAGGACGGGCTGATCCACATCTCGGCGCTGTCGGACACGTTCGTGAAGGATCCACGCGACGTGGTCAAGGCCGGCGACATCGTCAAGGTCAAGGTGCTGGAGGTGGATGTGGCCCGCAAGCGCATCGCACTGACGCGCCGCATGGACGACGTTCCGGGCGCGAGCACCAGTGAGCGCGACAACCGCGGCAATGGCAATGCCCCGCGTCGCGACAACCGGCCTGCCGGCGGCAAGCCACCGCGCGTCGCGGCGCCACCCGCCAACAACGCCCTGGCCGAAGCGTTCGCCCGCGCCAAGCGCAGCTGAGCCTATCCGGCGGACACGAGCGTGTCCGCCGGACGGCGGTGCATCGCCAGTATCTCGATCAGTTCGACCAGCTCGAGTGGATCCAGCGGCTTGCCGATGTGCGCATCGAAGCCGGCCAGCATCGCCCGGTCCCGGTCCTCGTCGCGGACGTAGGCGGTCAGGGCGATCGCCGGGATCGATGCGGCCTCGGCGGTAGCGTCGCCGTCGCGGATGCCGCGGATCAGGTCATAGCCATCGCAGCCAGGCATCGCGATGTCGCTGACCAGTACATCGAAATGCGCGGCCGCCAGGATCTGTTTCGCGAGGCTGGCATCGCCTGCACATTCGACATCGGCGCCAGCACCGAGCAGGAACTGGCGCGTGGCTTCGCGTGAATCGTCTTCATCGTCGATCAGCAGCACATGGAGGCCATCGAGACGCCCCTGCATGGCCTGGGCCGGTGACCCGGCCCTTGTCGATACCGGCGCGGGGGTGGGTGGGCCGCTGGCGCCGTGATGCAGTGGCAGCGTCATCATGAAGGTGGAGCCGGCGCCGGGACCGGGACTGGTGGCCGAAAGCTGCCCGCCATGCAGGTCCACCAGTTGCCGCGAGATCGACAGCCCCAGGCCCAGGCCGCCCACGCGCCGGGTGGTGCTGGCGTCGGCCTGACGGAAGCGGTCGAACACGTGCGGCAGGAAGTCCTGGGCGATGCCGATGCCGCTGTCCTGCACGGCCAGGTGCAGTTGCTCGTCGCTCACTTCCAGCAGCACCGACACCGTGCCATCGGCGGGCGTGAACTTCAGCGCGTTGCTGATCAGATTGGTCAGCACCTGCTGCAGCCGGCCGCAGTCGCCGAAGAACGGGACCAGGCCATCGTGGATACCCACCGTCAGCAGTTCGATCCGTTTGGCCAGGGCATTGGGTCGCAGCAATTCGACCGTGCTGCGTACCAGCCCGGCCATGTCGAAATGCTCGGCCTGCAGCCTGACCTTGCCGGAAAGAATGGCGCTCATGTCGAGCAGGTCGTCGATGATCTGGGCCTGCGAACGCGCGCTGCGTTCGATGATCGTCAGGCCCTTGTCGAGATTTTCGGTGCTGAAACCGTCGGACTGCATCAGCCGCGACCAGCCAAGGATCGCGTTCAGGGGCGTACGCAATTCGTGGCTGAGCGTGGCCAGGAACTCGTCCTTGGCGCGATTGGCGTGTTCGGCGAAGGTGCGCGCGTTCTTCTCCGATTCCAGCGACTGCTGCAGCTGGGCATCCATCAGGTTGCGCTCGATCACGATCCCGGCCAGGTACGAGGCCGAGCGCGCCATCGCCTGCTCGTGCAGCGAGGGTACGTGCGGCAACGAGTAGTACATGTTGAGCGTGCCCAGCACCAATCCGTTGCTGCCGATGACCGGGGTGATGGAGCAGGCGGCAATGCCCATCGCGAGTGCCACCGCCTGGTATTCGCCCCAGGCCGGGTCGTCGGCGACGTCATCGCAGATCACCTGGTGGCCGCTCCAGGCCGCGCGGCCACATGGCACGCCGTCGGAAGCGATCGACAGGCGATCGAAGTGCAGCCCGTAGTCCAACGGCATGTGCGGCGCGGCGGCGTAGCAGAGCTGGCCGCGGTCATTGTCTGCGAGCATGATCGAGCAGCGCAGATCCGTCTCGCTGCGCGACTCGACGTTGAGGGCGATGGCGTCGAGCACCAGTGGCAGTGAAGTGCCGGTGGTGATCATGTTGAGGATCGAGCGTTCCGAGGCGGTTTCATCCTCCATGTGCTTGCGCACGGTGATGTCCGTCACCGAGCCGATGTGGCCGAGGAACTCGCCGTCGATGCCGAAATGCGGCGAAGCGGTATCCACGCACCAGCGATAGCGTCCATCGCTGCGCCGCACCCGATACTCGCTGGCGAAGGGATGCCGCCTTTCCAGCGCCTCCTGGAACGCATGCTGCACGCGTGGTGCATCATCCGGATGCACCCTGTTCCACCAGCCTTGCGGGAGGGCTTCCTCATTGGTCTGGCCGGTGAAGTCGTGCCACTGCGGGCTCCAGTACACGCAATCGCCTTCGGCATCGGACATCCAGATCATCGTCGGGACCGTCTCGCAGAGATTGCGGAATCGGGTCTCGCTTTCGGCCAGCTTCTGCTCGAAGTCGCGGCGATCGTGGATGTCGGTATAGGTGCCGATCCACTGCGTCACCGTACCGCTGTCGTTCTGCACGGGCAGGGCGCGTGCGAGATGCCAGCGCAAGCCGCCGTCGGCCGCGCGCAGCTCGCATTCCACCTCATAGGCCCGGGTGCCGCTGAGGGCGAGGGCCCAGGCGGCATCGCATTGCAACAGGCCCATCGCGGTATGGGCTTGATGCCAGCCATCGGCGCCATCTGCTGCTGGATCGATGCCGGTGTACTCGTACCAGCGCTGGTTGAAGTAATGCGGCGTCCCGTCCTCGGCGGTGACGAAGACGATCTGCGGCAACGTGTCGGCGAGCAATCGCAGATGCGCTTCGCTGGCCGCCATGCGCCGCTGCGCATGCGCGCGTTGCAGCGACTCCCAGCAGCGGGTCAGGACGCGCCGCACCAGCTGGATTTCCATCGACGTCCAGCGTCGCGGCGCGCATTGGTGTACCCCCATCACCGCGACCAGTTGCCCATGCTTGTGCAGGGGAACGATCAGGCTCGCGCGAAGTCCGGAGTTCAGGAACGGCGTTGCGATGTAGGGCCGGTGTGGGGCCGAAAGCGCGTCATTGACCATCCAGGGACGGTTTTCCTGGAGCTTGCGCAACAGGTGCGGCGCGAGTTCGTCGAGGTGGAAGTCCCCCCGGATATGCGCGATGTTCTGGACGTGATCACTGACCACGCGCAGGGTCGAGCCATCGATGCTGACCGTGCCATAGGCGCAGCGATCGGCGCCCACGTGTTCGGCCAGCAACCGGACGCTGGCGTCGATGATCTGCTGTGGTTCGGACAGCCCGTGCAGTTCGTCTTCCAGGGAAAGCAGGAAGCCGTCGCGCGCCTCCGAGCGGAACTGCTGGGTCACGTCGATGCCATGCACCAGGATCGCGTCGACCTGATCCTGCCGGTCGTACATAGGCTGATAGACGAAATCGATGCGCGCTTCGTAGGGCTCGGTTTCGCCGGGGCGCCGGATCGCCGCCACCATCGATTCGCCGATGAAGGGCTGCCGGCTTTCGCGCACGTTGTCGAGCAGTTCGATGAAGCCCTGTTCGACCAGCTCCGGCACTGCCACCCGGAGCGGCAGGCCGCGTATCGGGCGGTCTCCCAGAATGTACTGGAAGCGACGGTTCGCGGTTTCGACGATGTAGTCGGGGCCCTTCAATACTGCCAGGAAGGCCGGCGACTGCTCGAAGACCGAGGCCAGCAGGTGGTCCACCGATGGTGTGTCCGTGGCCGGCATGACGGCGGTCTTCGCGCCTCCACCGATTGCTTCGGGTACCGGCGTGAATATCGATCCCAGCACGGCCTGCCGAGTCTGGATGGCAGTGGCCCTCCACGTGGCGGGAACATCGGCCGTACCGTCGAGACTGATCTGCAGCGAAGACGAAGCCTCCGCCAGTGGTCGGCCCCATTGCGCAGGATGATCGGCCACCAGCAACGCCGCGCATGCCGCGTTGTAGAAGCAGATCCGATCCTGGCCCCACGCCAGCAGCATCGGCGCCGGCGAAGCCAGGCAGCTGGTCAACGCGGCGTTGAGCGCGCCGCTGGAGTCGGGACCGCTGTCTTCTCGCCAGGCTGTCGCGTGTCCGGCAGCCTCCATCGCGTCGGCCACCGACCAGGGGAAACGCCTGGATTCGGGATTGTCTTGCATGGACTCACCGCCACATCCACGGGGCAGGCTCATCTTACGAACAGCGCGCGTCAGCTGTCAGCGGCGACTTTCCTGCGGGCCTCGAGCAGCGATCTGACGAGGTCCTCGGCATGATAGGGCTTGATCAGCAGGCCGCCGGCTTCGAACGCCGCCGGTACCTGCTCCGGGGCAACGCCGGTTGCCAGTACGAAGGGGATGCCGAGTACCGTCAGCCGTTGGGCCACCGGTTCGCTGGTCTGGCCGTCACCGAGGCGGTAATCGAGGATCGCGGCTTGCGGCTCGCACTCCTTGACCAGTTGCAGCGCCTGCCCGACGCATCCGGTCGGGCCGATGACCGACGCTCCGGCCTGTTGAAGCTGCATTTCCAGCAGCATGGCGTTCATCTCGTCGTTTTCCACTACGAGCACCCGCAACCCGGTCAGAGCCGACATCTTCATCTCCGTGAAACCGTCAGGCGAGTATAGCCGCTGCACCACATGCGCTTGCCGAGGGCCCATGAACGGCCCGGTCGCGAGTGGGTCCGTATCGGGCGAGCCCTCTGGTACAGAGGTTCGGACTCGCATTTCCATTGGGTGGCAGCAATCTCTAGACCGCTGCCGGAGAATCCACCGCCACAAATGCCGCCACCAAACGATCATCGTCATCGAGAGGCGATGATCAGGCCCCGCGATGGCGGGGCCTTGGTTTGAGCAGCCCTGTGACGGGTTTGCTTACTGCAAGGTGCAGTCGTTCGCCACCGGGAAGCCGATGACCTCACCGCCGCCCGTGCAGGCCGCCTTGACGCTTTGACCCTTGGACAGTTCGCTCGCCGTTGTCTTGTCGATGCCCTTGAGCTGGATGAATGCGAAGTCACCTGCGGACAGATGCACGACAGGTTGGTTGGCGAAATCGGACTGGATCGAATCGATCTTGCCCGAGATCAGTAGGGCCTTGCCCTTGTACTTGGCATCGGCGCTGATTTCATTGGCCTCATAGTCCCGGCGGAGTTCGCGGGCCGTGATTTTGATGGATTCCGCAGCCGGGGCCGCGTCCCGGGCGCTCGAGTCATCAACCGGGCTTGCGGCCCCGGCAGCTTGGCTGGCCTGGACGCGTTCTTTGTAGTCGTCGTGGGAACCCTTGACGACCGCGCCCGCGAAGATCGCGACGCCGATGAAGTAGACGATCGGCGAGGCGATCAGCGACGCCAGAAGCTGGAACAGTCCTTTCGACGCACCGCCCTTGGACATGGCGACGATGGCCAGGATGAAGGCAACCAGATTCAGCGGCCAACCGAGGAACAGGCCGAGGCCGGGAATGGGAAGTACGAAGCAAATCCAAGCGATGGCGAGGAGAATCCAGGCCGCTTTGCCTGCGGGCTGGCTGGGTGCAGTTCCGATTGCAGTGGTGCTCACATCAACTCCTATGGGTGGTTAGAACGGTCCGCGTCGGAGACAGGCAGCGCCTGAATGGCTCTGTCATGTATCTGAACGGGGCATGGATGTTGAGGGGGTATCCGGGAGCGCGCTATCGGGGTGATCCCGACCAGTCATCAGACTTTTCTGACACGTTTTCGGGCGGGCACTTCTTCAATGCATGCCGAAGAGCCGATCCCCGTTGCTGGCAACCCATGGGGCTTCCACCTTGATGTCTCCGATGCAGGCGATTACCAGAGGCGGCGATTGCACCATCGCTTCGGCAGTGCTTCTTGGGGACGCTGGGTGGACGGCCAACGTTGTTTGTCAGCGGTGTTGCTGGACCGCGGGGCATGGTGTGCAGCAGGGGTAGCCACGGAATAGTGTCGGGCACAAAAAAACCCGCAAAGCTGCGGGTTTCCTTGTGGTTCCGGGCATCCTCGAAAGGAGGCTGGATCGCATTGGTGCCGAAGGTGGGACTCGAACCCACACGCTTTTAAGGGCGGCGGATTTTGAGTCCGCTGCGTCTACCGATTCCGCCACTTCGGCGCGGCCGCGAAGTATAGCGGATGATTGCGTGCGTGGCACCCATCCACGCGAGTATCGATGGCCGGCATCGCTTCATGCATGGCGAACGGCTGAGCGCATCGCTTGGATGCGGCAACAAAAAAACCCCGGCGAACCGGGGCTTCTTCGTTTGATAATGGCGTCCCCACGGGGATTCGAACCCCGGTCGCCACCGTGAAAGGGTGATGTCCTAGGCCTCTAGACGATGGGGACGCGTAAACCTGATTGTCTGCAACATTCCGGATGGCCTAATACCCGGAATTTGGTGGAGCCAGCCGGGATCGAACCGGCGACCTCTTGCATGCCATGCAAGCGCTCTCCCAGCTGAGCTATGGCCCCACGATGCTGCGAGCCGCCCATTGTATCGGCCTTTTCCGGGTTTGGGAAGCCCGTGCGATAGCCGGGCGCGTATGGCGTCGGATTGGCTCTCCGTCGTGGTCAGCACGATGGGCGGCGATGGGCGTTGGGTGATGGCTCGCTTTGGCCGATGCAGGGCGAGTGTTCGTCATGGCGGCAGTGGTGCGCTGTGCCCCAAAAGAAAAAACCCGGCCTGAGCCGGGTCTGTTCTTTGGCGTCCCCACGGGGATTCGAACCCCGGTCGCCACCGTGAAAGGGTGATGTCCTAGGCCTCTAGACGATGGGGACGCGTAAACCTGATTGTCTGCAACGTTCCGGATGGCCTAATACCCGGAATTTGGTGGAGCCAGCCGGGATCGAACCGGCGACCTCTTGCATGCCATGCAAGCGCTCTCCCAGCTGAGCTATGGCCCCACATCGCTGAGGAGCGAGATCATAACGACCTGTTTATTTTTGTGCAACAAGGTTCTTGCACCTGACGCGAGCATCGTTCGATCGCGGCATGCCTGCATGATTGCCAGGCGCGCGTTGGCAGCGCGGTTTCATCGCGATGCTAGAGTTCTTCGCCTCGAAACACGGAGTACATCGATGACGACGCAGGCGCGGTATCCGATCGGCATTCCCGGCGAACCCTGGGGTGACAGTGAGCGGACGGAGTGGTTGTCGAGGCAACTGCGTAAGCGCAGTTACCAGGATGATGTCGTGACGGCGATCGAGCGGCTTTCTTCGCGCTTGGACGTGGTGCGTTATGGCGAACTGGATTACTCGCCTGACCGTTATCCGCTTTTCGCCGTGCGCAGCCGTCACTGGGACGACGCATTGCCGGTGGGGCTGGTGACCGGCGGTGTGCATGGATACGAGACCAGCGGTGTCGAAGGCGCCTTGTTGTTTCTCGATCAGCATGCGGCCAATTACCAGGGGCGTATCAATCTGCTGGTGGTGCCTTGCGTCAGTCCCTGGGGCTACGAACGATTCCAGCGATGGAATGCGGATGCGCTGGATCCGAATCGCTCGTTCCACGAGGACAACCCGACGCAGGAGTCGGCGGCGCTGATGCAACTGCTGGCACCATTGCGTGAGAAGGTGTTGATCCACATCGATCTGCACGAGACCACCGATAGCGATGAGAGCGAATTCCGTCCTGCGCTGGCTGCGCGCGACGGCAAGCCGTTCGTGCCCGACACGGTTCCGGATGGGTTCTATCTGGTCGGCGACAGCGAGAATCCCCAGCCCGATTTCCAGCAGGCGGTGGTGGCCGCGGTGTCCAAGGTCACTCACATCGCGCCGGCGGATGCGAACGGCGAGATCATCGGTTCGCCGGTCGTCGCGCCAGGCGTCATCAACTATCCCGTCAAGCGGTTGGGTCTATGCGCCGGCATCACCCATGCCCGCTACACGACGACGACTGAAGTCTATCCGGACAGTCCGCGTGCGACGCCGGCGCAGTGCAACGAGGCACAGGCTGTCGCGACATGCGCTGCGCTGGATTACGCAATCCAGTCTTGATTCGGCGGAGTCGGATGAAGCCGCGATCCGTTCCGTGTTGTCGAGCCGCGCGTTATGCCTTCGCAGGAAACGGACCGGATAAAACAGACGGGCATAAAAAAGCCCCTGAGGGAGGGATCAGGGGCTCTGGGTGTCACCTGGGAGGGTAGGTAACGGGTCCATTCTGCGACTGCTTCGGTTTGGAGTGCAAAGTCAAATTTTGCATGGAGGCCATTCCGAATTTGCATCCGCTCCGGTGAGGCCTTTCAGTGCAACCTGCCTGGGTATTTCAGCTGTCCAGATGATCGTTGTGTGAAGACGATTCGGGCGCGCAAACGCGGCAGGATGGATCGGGAGAGAGCCCGATTTCACGGAACGTCATGTTCAGCGCATCGAATCGGAGCAGCCGTCCGATCAATGGCTGGCCGATGCCCAGCAGCAGCTTGATGGCCTCGGTCGCCTGCAGCGTGCCGACGACGCCGGGCAGCACGCCGAGGACGCCGGCGGTGCCGCAATCGGGTGCCAGCTCGCGTGAAGGCTGTTGCGGGAACATGCAGCGATAGCACGGTGCCCGTCCTGGCTGCCGGCCGGCATCAAACACGCTGACCTGGCCTTCGAACTGCTGGATGGCGGCGTAGACCAGCGGTTTGCCGAATTTCACGCAGGCATCGTTGAGCAGGTAGCGGGTCGGGAAGTTGTCCGATCCGTCGATCACCACATCCACATCGGACAGAAGTCGCTCGACATTGCCGGCGGTCACGCGTTCGCGTACTGCTTCGATTTCGACACGCGGGTTCAGCGCCTTCAGGCGTTCTGTTGCCGATGCCACCTTCGGCATGCCGATGCCGGCATCGGTGTGCAGTATCTGCCGGTGCAGGTTGCTGCGCTCGACTGCATCGTCGTCAGCAATCCGAAGGTGCCCGACGCCGGCGGCGGTGAGGTACAGCGCCACGGGCGATCCCAGGCCGCCGGCGCCGACCAGCAGGACGCGGGCCTCAGCCAGGCGATGTTGACCAGCGCTGCCGACCTGCGGCAGGCGCATCTGGCGTGTGTAGCGCTCGGTGAAGTCGCGTTGCTCTTCGGTCGATTCCGGAATGAATACCGGCAGGCCGTCGCGAATCCACGCCTGGGTTCCGCCGTCCACCGAGGCGAGGCGGGAGTAACCCTGGCCAGCCAGCAGCTGCGCGGTCGATGTCGAGCGTTTGCCGGTCTGGCAGATCAGGATGATCTCGAGCTGCGGATCGGGCAGATGGCGTGCCGGATCAATGAGCAGTTGGGCGGACGGAATGGCGATGGCGCCCTCGGCCTGCCCGCTTGCGCGCTCATGTTCTTCGCGGATGTCGATCAGCAGGCTCCCCTGGTGTTGCCGCTGGCGGGCGTCGGCGGGGGCGAGCTCGGGCACCGGGGCCGCGACTGTCCCGTCGTGGGCCGCAGCGTTCCCGTGCGATCGAGTGGACATGACGGAAACTCCGTGTGGGTAGAGAGAAGGGCAGCGCCATCATCGTGGATGGGACGATGATTGGGAACGTGGCGTCCTCACGGTACTGAACGCGCCTGATAGTCGGCGCCATCGAAGCGTATGGCTGGCTAACGGCCTACTCCGCGACCTATGATCGATGCTGGCATCAGCGAGCCATCGGGGCTTGCACAGGCTTCAACGCAGGCAATCATGATCGAGTATCCACAGGCACTTTCGTTGTTGCGGCAAGCGGTTTCGCCGTTGGATGTGGAGTGGGTGGACAGCGCACAGGCGCTGGGGCGGGTGTTGGTCTCTGCGACAAGCAGCGAAGCGTGGTTGCCGCCTTTCGACAACTCCTCGATGGATGGTTTCGCCGTGGACACCGGCGGTGACGATCTGCCGGAAGCAACCGAAATCGCCGTGACCGGCTGGCAGGCGGCGGGCGACGTGCATCAGCAGGCGGTGGAAGGCGCCTGGGAAATCATGACGGGCGCACGCGTTCCGGAAGGCCTGGATGCCGTGGTGCCGGTGGAGCAGGTCGAGGTGCTGGCGCGGACTGATGGTCGTCCCACCTCGATCCGGCTCAAGCATGCAGTGAAGCCGGGTCAGTTCGTGCGCCGCCGCGGCGAGGACGTGGCGGCCGGGCGTGACGTCATCGCAGCGGGAACGGTGCTGCGTGCGCAGGAGATCATGTTGCTGGCTGCGCTGGGCGTAGCCAAAGTACAGGTGCGTCGCAGGCCGCGGGTCGCGGTGATCGCGACCGGACGCGAGCTGGTCAGCGATCCGACGCAGGCGCTGCAGTCCGGGCAGATTCGCGACAGCAATCGCCCGTTCTTGCTGGCGCAATTGCAGGCGGCGGGAGCAGAAGTGGTCTGGCAGGGCGTGGTCGGCGACGAACCGGCGGCGTTCCAGCAGGCGCTGGACCAGGCCTTGGCGCTTGGCGCGGACGTGATTCTCAGTACCGGTGCGGTGTCGGAGGGGCGCTACGATTTCATCCCCGATGCGCTGCGTGCACGTGGTGCGCAGATCGTGTTCCACAAGGTGGCGGTTCGCCCCGGCAAGCCGCTGTTGTTCGCACGGTTGCGCGAGGGTGCGCTGTGTTTCGGATTGCCGGGCAATCCGGTATCGACGGCGATGGGCCTGCGTTTCTTCGTCGAGCCGGCCTTGCGGGCAATGTTCGGGCAGTTGCCGGAACAGCCGCTGTGCATTCCCATGAAAGCCGATTTCAGCAAAGTTCCGTCGTTGCGCTTCCATGCACGAGCGTGGGTGGGATGGAGCGATGCCGGTGGACTCGAGGTTGCGATACTGCCCGGCCAGGAGTCGTTCCGGTTGATGCCGATGCTGCAGGCCAATGCCTGGGCGGTCATTCCGGAAGGGCAGGTGGGCGCGGCGCGCGGCGAGCTGGTGGATGTCTATGGGCTGGGCCATTGGCAGCCCGTGCAACTTTTTCCGGAGTTGGTCTCATGAAAGTGTCTGTACGCCTGTTCGGTGCGCTCTCCGAGTACGCCGATCCACCTCAAGTCGAACTGGAGGTCGCCGATGACGCCAGGATCGGCGAGGTGAGGGCGCGGCTGCGCGACTATCTGTCGACGAACAGCCCCGGCTTCAAGGAAGGACTGCTGCGCGTGTCGGCCTTCGCGGACAGCCAGCGCGTGTTGCGCGACAACGATGCGGTTCCGAGCGATGGACAGGTGGCGGTGCTGCCGCCGGTCAACGGTGGTTAGCCATGAAGACGTCTCTCGCTCCGCAAAATCAGGCGCAATGGGCACGGATCGTCGATCGTGCCGAAGCAGGGCTGGATCCGATGGAGGCCATCGAATTCGTGTCCGATCCCGCGTTCGGCGGTGTCGATGTGTTCATCGGGCGCGTGCGCGACTTCAACCAGGGCTGCACGGTGATCGGCGTTTCCTATGACGTGTTCGATGCGCTCGCGCTCAATCGCTTCGGGCAGATCATGGCCGAGACCGCGGCAACGTTCGGGCCGAAGATCAAGCTGTACGTAGCGCACGCCAAGGGGCGCCTCGACATCGGCGACATCGCGGTGGTGGTGGCAGCGGGGACGCGGCATCGTGACGAGGCATTCCGCGCCTGTCGTCAGGTGATCGAGGCGGTCAAGCACACCAGCCCGATCTGGAAGCAGGAGCACTACCAGGATGGCGACAGCGTCTGGAGTGAGGGTTGTTCGCTGTGCGGGCCCGAGACGCCGGAGGCTGAACCGCATGCTTCGCACGGGCATGTGAAGGCCATGCAGTCCATGAAATCGATCGACCCGTTGTACGAAGAGCTGCAGAACGCGCCCTCGCTGCTCTCGGTGGGTGACGAGGTGCGCTTCATGCTCGGTGTGATGGCGCTCGGGCCCGATGACATCGCGCGCAACAGCGAGGTGTTCTTCAGGATCCTGGACCAGCTCGAAGACTCCCACACCGTGGGGTGGGGCCATACCTCCGAGGATCCCGAGGCTGTGAAGATCTTCGAGCGTTTTGCTTCATTCCTGGAAGGACTCGTGTTGCACATTCCTGCCCAGGAGGAGTCGCTCAATGGTGCGGCGGAGAATTTCCGCCTCCGGTGAAACGACGGCCGGTGACGCTGCTGGATGAACGAGCCTGCGCGGCGCAGGCTTTCCGCCTGCTTCACGAAATTGTCTAACGCCGCCACCGCCGATTAGTATCGCGACCATGCTCGGCTACGCCAGACAATTCGCTCGACTGCTGCGCCTCCCGGCGCTGGCGGTGTTGTTGCTGGCGGTGTTGGCCAATCCGGTGCTGGCCGCGATCGGCGATCTGCATGAAGCCAGCCGCGGCAGCAGCGCGCATCTGCATGGCGCCGAACAGCACACGCTCGCCGACGATCTCACCCAGGGCGAGGATGAAGAGGCCGGCGATCTGCTGCATGCGTTGATGCATGGCGCGCATTGCTGTGGTCATCTGACCGCGCTGCCGAGTTCGTTCGCACTGGCGGCAGCGATACCTGAGCGCCTGGACGCTCCCCGAACTGCGCATTCGCCACAACCTTCTGCGCGCATCTCCACGACGATCCGTCCTCCGATAGCGGTCTGACGTCAGCGCCGGCATGACCGGTCTTTCGTTCTGACTCTCTTGGAGATTCCATCATGTGGTTGCGACTGGCGGCGTTTGCTGCCTTCGCGCTGGTGCCTGGCGTTCGCGCGCAGGTACCGGCGCCTGTATCCGTGCAGACTTTCACACTGGACGATGCGATCGAGCGCGTTGCCCGGGCTCATCCTGATCTGCGTCTGGTCGACGGCCGGCGTGCCGTGCTCGATGCCAACTTCGAGATCGCAGGCCAGCGTCCGCCGCTGATGTTGGGCGCGACGCTGGAAAACGCTGTCGGCAGTGGGGATTACCGCGGCTTCGACCAGCTTGAAGCCAGCGTGACACTGGCCGGCGTGCTGGAGCGGGGTGGCAAGCTCGACGCCCGCCGCGCATTGGCGCAGGCCAACATCGATGCATTGGCTCCGCAGCGCGAGATCGCCCGCCTCGACCTGCTCGCCGAGACCGCGCGTCGCTACCTGGCGATTGCTGCCATGGCCCGGCAGCGCGACATCGCCGAGGTCGATATCGCCCAGCGCAAACGCGCGGTGGAGGCCGCGAGGCGGCGGCTCGATGCCGGTGCTTCGCCGGCATCGACGCTGCTCACTGCACAGGCATCGCTCGCCGAGGCCGAGCTGGATCGCGACCGTGCGGTGCAGGCCGGCATGGCGGCCAGGCAGAACCTGGCGACACTGTGGAACGCACGCGATCCGGATTTCGTGGAGGTCGCAGGTGATCCGCTGCGGTTGCCGATGCTTCAGGACTTCGCTGGATTGCGTGCATACCTGGACGCCACGCCCGAACTGGCGCGGTTGATGGGAGAGACGAGGATCCGCGAGGCGCAACTGCGTCTCGCGCGGACCGAAGCCACCGCCGATATCCAATGGCAGGCCGGCGTGCGTTTCCTGCGTGGCAGTGATGACGTCGCCTGGATCGGGGGCCTCAGCGTGCCATTGGGAAGCTCGGGACGTGCCGCGCCTGCGATCCGTGCTGCCGAGGCCGAGCTGGCGTTGAGCGCAGTCGAGCGCGAATCGCTGTCGATCCGCCTGTATTCCACGCTGTCGATCGCATATGGCGAATACGGCACCGCGCAGTTGGAGGTGCAGCGCCTGCGCGACGAGGTGATTCCACGCCTGGCCAAGGCAGAACAGGCTGCCGAGCTGGCCTGGCGTGCCGGCGCGATCGGCTATCTGGAATGGGCCCAGTTGCAGCAGCAGCGCGTGGACGCCAGTCGCCGCCAATTGGCCGCGGCGATCGTGGCCCAGAGCGCTCTCATCGAGATCCAGCGCCTGACCGGTCAGCCATTGGTCGCCGGTCGCGCTTCCACCATTCGGGATACCCGTCGCCCATGAGCATGTCCTTCAAGTTTTGTGCTGCTCCGCTGCTGGTAGCGCTGCTGCTGGCTGGATGCGGAAGAACTCCCGTGCCTGCGCGCGATGCCGCGCAGGATTCCCGAGCCGAAGAGAACGGGCCGGATGGTGGTGAGGCCATCGAGAGCACTCACATCAGCCGGGCTGAGGCGGATGCGAGCGGCATCAAGGTGGTCAAAGCCGGTCCCGGCTTGATCGCGACGGAGTTGGAAGCACAGGGCGTGCTGATGCCGATCGACGGCAGCAGCGCGCAGGTGACCGCGCGCTATCCGGGCACGGTGCGTGCGCTGCAGGTCAACGTGGGCGATCGCGTTGTGGCGGGGCGGCCGCTGGCGAGTGTCCTGAGTAATCTCAGTCTGACCACGTACTCGCTGTCCGCACCGATCTCGGGTGTGGTGACCGCGCGCCGGGTCCAGGTCGGAAGTGGCGTTGCGGAAGGGCAGGTGTTGTACGAAATCGCCGACCTGTCCAAGGTGTGGGCCGATCTGCATGTGTTCGGTGGCGACGTCGGTTCGATCCGGCCCGGTGCGGAGATCATGGTCGAACGCATGTACGACGATGCGCGCGTGAGCAGTCGCATCGAGCGGGTGCTGCCGGGTACGGCGACGGCCAGCCAGAGCACGGTGGCGCGAGCGACGCTCGACAACGTCGATGGCTTGTGGCGTCCGGGCATGGCGATCACCGCCAGGATCGTCATCTCCGCGCACGAAGCTGCGCTGGCGGTGCCGCGGTCGGCGCCGCAGACGATGGAGGGCCGCGATGTCGTATTCGTGCGCAGCGGTGAGACCTATACCGCGCGTCCGGTGACGCTGGGCCAGCGTGATGCCCGCAATGTCGCGATCGTGGAAGGGCTGCGGGCTGGCGATGAGGTCGTGACCGAGCAGAGCTATCTGGTCAAGGCCGACATCGAAAAGTCCGGCGCCTCGCACGAGCATTGAGGAGAACAACATGCTCGAACGACTGATCAATATCTCGATTGCCCATCGCTGGCTGGTCATGACACTGACGCTGGTGCTGATCGGCGTCGGTGTGTGGAGTTTCCAGCGCCTGCCGATCGACGTCACGCCTGACATCACCAACGTCCAGGTCCAGATCAACACCGCCGTGCCGGGCTATGCGCCGTTGGAAGTGGAGCAGCGCATCACCTATCCGGTGGAAACGGCGATGGCCGGCCTGCCGAAGATGGATCATTTCCGCTCCATCTCGCGCTATGGCTTGTCGCAGGTGACGGTGGTGTTCGCCGATGGCACCGACATCTACTTCGCGCGCCAGCAGGTTGCCGAACGTCTGCAGCAGGTGAAATCGCAGATGCCGGCTGGCCTGGAGCCCACGCTGGGACCGATCGCGACCGGCATGGGCGAGATCTTCTCCTATACGCTCGATGCGGCACCGGACGCACGCAAGCCCGACGGCACGCCGTACAGCGCGACCGATCTGCGCACCTTGCAGGACTGGGTGATCCGTCCGCAGCTGCGCAACGTGCCGGGCGTGACCGAGGTCAACACGATGGGCGGCTTCAAGCACGAGTTGCACATCACGCCGGATCCGTTGCGGCTGCGTGCGCTCGATTTCACCCTCGACGACGTGGTCCGTGCATTGCAGGCCAACAACCAGAACGTCGGTGCCGGTTACATCGAGCGCAATGGACAGCAATTCCTGGTGCGGGTGCCGGGGCAGGTGACCGATCTCGATGGCATCCGTCAGATCGTGCTCGGGCGGCGCGAGGGCGTGCCGATCCGCATCGGTGATGTCGCGCAGGTGGCCGATGGGCAGGAGTTGCGCAGCGGCGCGGCCACCCAGGGCGGGCACGAAGTGGTGCTGGGTACGGTGGTGATGCTGGTCGGCGCCAATAGTCGCGACGTCGCGCAGGCTGCGGCGGCGCGGCTGAAGGAGGCAGGCAAGAGCCTGCCGAAGGGCGTCAGCGCGACGCCGGTCTACGACCGCACCGTGCTGGTGGATCGCACGATCGCGACCGTGGCCAAGAACCTGACCGAAGGTGCGTTGTTGGTCGTGGTCGTGCTGTTCCTGCTGCTCGGCAACTTCCGCGCTGCGTTGATCACGGCGGCGGTGATCCCGCTGGCGATGTTGTTCACGCTTGCCGGCATGGCGCGTACGGGTGTGTCCGCGAACCTGATGAGCCTGGGTGCGCTGGACTTCGGCCTGATCGTCGATGGCGCGGTGATCATCATCGAGAACTGTCTGCGTCGCTTCGGTGAGCGGCAGCATGCGCTGGGGCGTGCGATGAGCCGCGACGAACGCTTCGGGACGGCGGCCAGCGCCACCGCCGAGGTGATCCGGCCGAGCCTGTTCGGGCTCGGCATCATCACTGCGGTCTATCTGCCGATCTTTGCCCTGACCGGCGTGGAAGGAAAGATGTTCCACCCGATGGCGATCACGGTGGTGATGGCGTTGGTGAGCGCGATGTTGCTCGCACTTACCTTCGTGCCGGCGGCGATCGCGATGGCGCTGGGCGGCAAGGTCGAGGAGAAGGAGAACCGGTTGATGGCCTGGTTGCGAGCGCGGTACCAGCCGTTGCTGGACGGCAGCCTGCGGCGTGGACGCTGGATCGCGATCGGGGCGATCGTGCTGCTGGCGGTCAGCGGCGTGCTGGCTTCGCGCCTGGGCAGCGAGTTCGTGCCCAGCCTGGACGAGGGCGACATCGCGATGCACGCCATGCGTATCCCTGGCACCAGCTTGACCCAGTCGGTCGCGATGCAGCGCGTGGTCGAAGAGCGCTTGTTGAAGTTCGCCGAGGTGGAGCGGGTGTTCTCCAAGATCGGCACGCCCGAGGTGGCTTCCGACCCGATGCCGCCGTCGGTGGCCGATACCTTCGTGATGCTCAAGCCGCGCGATCAATGGCCTGATCCGAAAAAGCCGAAGGCTGAGCTGGTGGCCGGGATCGAAGCGGAGATGGAGAAGATCCCCGGCAACAACTACGAGTTCACCCAGCCGATCCAGATGCGCACCAACGAGCTGATTTCCGGCGTGCGTGCCGATGTGGCGATCAACCTGCATGGTGATGATCTGGAAACGTTGCAGAAGACCGGGCAGCAGATCGAGGCGGTGGCCCGCAGCGTGGTGGGCGCGGCGGACGTGCGCATGGAGCAGGCCGGCGGCCTGCCGTTCCTGTCGATCGTCCCGGACCGGCGTGCATTGGCCTCGTACGGGCTCACCGTCGAGCAGGTGCAGCGCGTGGTCGCGGTGGCCGTCGGTGGCGAGGTGGCCGGGCAGTTGTTCGAAGGCGACCGGCGCTTCGACATCGTGGTGCGTCTGCCGGAACGATTGCGGCAGGATCCCGACGCGTTGGCCGCACTGCCGGTTCCGCTGGGAGATGCCGCGAGCAGCGGCGATGGCGAAGGCACGGATGCGGCCGGTCCGTCCGCGCGGCCGGGTGTGATTCCGTTGAGCGCGGTAGCCGCGATCGTGCCCAGCGAGGCAGCCAACCAGATCAATCGCGAGAACGGCAAGCGTCGCGTGGTGATCACCGCCAATGTGCGCGATCGTGATCTGGGCAGATTCGTTGTGGAGCTGCGGGATCGGGTGGGGCGCGATGTGAGGCTTCCGACCGGCTACTGGATCGAGTACGGCGGCAGCTTCGAGCAGCTGGTGTCCGCCAGCCAGCGTCTGGCGGTGGTGGTGCCGGTGACGTTGGCGATCATCTTCGCGCTGCTGTTGTGGGCATTCGGATCGGCTCGTGATGCACTGATCGTCTTCACCGGCGTGCCGCTGGCGTTGACCGGCGGCGTGTTGGCGCTGGCACTGCGCGGCATTCCGCTGTCGATCTCGGCCGGTATCGGGTTCATTGCCTTGTCGGGCGTGGCCGTGCTCAACGGACTGGTGATGATCAGCTTCATCCGCAGCCTGCGCGCCGAAGGTGCTTCGCTGGAAAGTGCGGTGCGGGAGGGCGCATTGAGCCGGTTGCGGCCGGTGCTGATGACCGCGCTGGTTGCGTCGTTGGGGTTCGTGCCGATGGCCTTGAACGTCGGTGCCGGCTCTGAGGTGCAGCGGCCATTGGCGACGGTGGTGATCGGAGGAATCGTGTCCTCGACGCTGCTCACGTTGGTGGTGCTGCCCGCGTTGTATCGATGGATGCACAGCCGTCGCGGACTTGACCGACGGGAGCCGTTGCAGGCGACATGAGCTGCCTGCAACCGCCGGCTCCGGAACGGTTCCCGGAGCCGGTGGCATGTCAGCGAGGCACCATCACTGGATCATCAACAGGATTTACGACTTCAACGGTCGATCCAGAATGCCGGTCACATCGTCCGGCGTATTCGTATTGAGCAGGGCGTCATCGCGATCAACGGGTAGAAGACGCGTTCGCAAATGGGTGAGCGCCCGGCGCAGACTGCCGTTGTCATGGGTCACGCAGGCCATCAGCGCGGCATGGCTGGATGCTTCCCAGATCGCGCACAGCGGTTCCGGGTGCCCATCGATATCGCTGACGTACGCGGTGGCGTCGCCTTCCTCGAAACGGGACGACACCAGCGTCGCCAGCGTTGCTTCGTCGAGCAGCGGAAGATCGCAGGCCACCACCAGCCAGCTCGCCAGCGGATCCTGTTCCAGTGCCGCAAGAATGCCCGCAGCCGGGCCGCAATCCTGCAGGCGATCGACGATCAATGGAAACTGAGCGCGCAACGGATCGTCGCGCTGTGATTCGCGCACCGAAATGAAACAGCTGTCGACGAACGGCATCAACAGGCGGTAGGCGCGTTGCAGCTGGGGCACGCCGTCATAGGCGATGTAGGCCTTGTCGCGCTGCATGCGGCGGCTCGCGCCGCCGGCCAGGATCAGGCCGTTCAAGGGTCTGCTGCGTGCCTTCACCGCGTGCATGGGCTTGGCCGGGCGAAGTGGTTCACGATTGCGGTTCTCCAGCTTCCGGCGTACTCGTGGCGCGATCGTCATCGACTACGATCGTCGGCGCCTGATCAAGGAAATCGCTCGAGGGCGCGAAGAACAGCGTGCCGGTGATCGCCTTGCTGAAATCCAGCAGGCGATCGTAGTTGCCGGGTGGATTGCCGACGAACATGTTCTCCAGCATCTTCTCGATCCGTGCGGGCGAACGCGCATAACCGATGAAGTAGGTGCCGAATTCGCCCTTGGCGGCATCGCCGAACGGCATGTTGTCGCGCAGGATCTGCAGTTGCTGGCCGTTCTCATCGACGATGTTGGTCAGCACGTTGTGCGCATACGGTGCCTTGGCTGAATCCGCCGTTTCCATGTTCGATTGCTTGGCGCGGCCGACGATCCTTTCCTGTTCGGCCTCGGGCACGGCATTCCAACGGCGCAGGTCATGCAGATATTTCTGGATGACGACATAGCTGCCGCCGGCAAACCCCGGGTCTTCGTCGCCGACGATGGTGGCGTCGATCGCGGCCTGGTCCGCCGGGTTCTCGGTACCGTCCACGAACCCGATCAGGTCGCGGTTGTCGAAGTAGCCGAAGCCGTGGACCTCGTCGGCGGTCGCGACGGAATCGCCGAGCCGGTCGGTGATGTGGGTGGCCAGTTCGAAACAAAGATCCATCCGGCCGGCGCGGATATGGAACAGGATGTCGCCAGGCGTGGATACGGCGTGATGCTGGCCGACGATCTCGCGGAACGGATGCAGATCCTTGGGCCTGGGGGCGCCAAAGATCCAGCCCCAGGCTTCCGAGCCGAACGCGGTGATGCAGGAAAGCCCACTGTCCGGATCGCGCGAGCCCACTGAACGCACCAGCGCGGCCATGTCGCCGCACAGTTCACGGCACGACTCCGCCTGGCGAGGGCCGGGCTTCAGTGTGACCACCAGGAAGATGGCGGCGCGCGTCAGTCTGGCTGCGACTTGCTGGGAAACGATGGACTGCACTTCGACTCCTGGCTGTGATGAGTGGCGGGAGAGGATGGGTGTCGCAGGCCGATGCAGAAACCTACATCGGCTCCACTGGCGGTGTCATGACGCCGAGAGCAAACATGGCGGGAACTGCTACTCGTCGGCAAGCAGCCGTTCGGGAAAGGTGTAGACGTTGTATCCGTCACCTCTGGCGAAACCGACCAGACAGAGGCCGGCGCTGCGTGCCAGTTCGATCGCCAGTGCCGTGGGCGCGGAGACTGCGGCCACGAATCCGATGCCGGCATGCGCTGCCTTGGTCACCATCTCGTAGCTGGCGCGGCTGGAGATCAGCAGCAGGCCGGACTCCGGCGTGTTGCCGTTGCGCCGCATCGCGCCGGTGAGCTTGTCCAGCGCGTTGTGCCGACCGACATCCTCGCGCACCAGTTCGATTTCGCCGGTCATGCTGGCCCAGGCCGCGGCGTGGGTCGAGCCGGTGGCCTCGTTCATGGGTTGGTGTTCGCTCAGTGTCCGCAATGCGCGTCGCAGGGCAGAGGCCGACACCTGCTGACCGGCCTGCACGGCGTCGGGCTGGCGGATGACGTCCTCTAACTGGCGGGTTCCGCAGATGCCACAACTGCCACGTCCGGGCAGCAGGCGCTGCGATGCGTGGTCGAGCATGGCCGCGGGGGCATCGGTGGACACGCTCATCGACAGTTCGATGCCTTCCAGATGCTGCCTTACCTCCACTGCCAGCAACTGATTGGGATCGCGGATCAGGCCCTCGCTGAGCGAGAAGCCGAGCGCGAAGTCTTCCAGGTCGCAGGGCGTGGCCATCATCACGGCGAAGGATTGCTCGTTGTAGAGCATCGCGATGGGGACTTCCTCCGCGATGAAATCGACGACGGACTCTCCGGAACCACGCCGCCAGCGCTGTATGCGGCGCTGTGCATATCCAGGTGTGATCGGCGGCACGGAATCGTCAGTGGAATGAAGCATGGCTTGACGTCCGGCACGGGTGGGATCGGATGGCGTTGGCATGGCGCAAGCTGGGCATCCAGGAAACACCGCCGTGTGGATTGCGCTCGGAGAATACCCCCTTTCCCATGGATCGGCGATGCGCTTCCATGAGCGATGATATAAGCGCCGGGCATTGGACAATCGTCCAGGTGGCCCCGGCGTTCTGGCTGCTGCCGAGAGGGTTGTTCGTGATGCACGTGCTGTCTTGGAACGGATGTGATGAGGGGCGATCGAGATGATCGATTTCGATACGGCCTGCTCGTTGATCCGCGCGTTGCCGGAGCGTACCGGTACTGAAGTCGTGCCGATCGCGAGTGCTGCGGGTCGGGTACTGGCCCAGGACGTGATCCCCGGACTGGATATGCCGCGTCACGCGATCTCGGCAATGGACGGGTATGCGGTCCGTGATGTCGATCTTGCCCGGTTGCCTGCTCGCTTGCCGGTGCTGGGCCCGGTATTCGCCGGTCAGGATGCCGTGCCCGAGGCGCCGACGGGCTGCTGCGTGCGCGTGTTCACCGGGGCGCGGGTGCCTGAGGGTTTCGATCGAGTCGTGGTCCAGGAAGAAGTACGCGAGGACCATGGATACGCGGTCTTCGAAACGCCGTTGATGGCGGGGCGCAACATCCGCGCCAGGGCTTCGGATTTCGCCGCTGGCGACCGGCTGCTGACGGATGGCACGCGGCTGGATGCGCGTGGCGTCGTGGCTGTCGCGGGGGCGGATAGAGCCGAGGTCGAAGTGTTCAAGCGTCCGCGGGTAGTGGTATTGGCGACCGGCGATGAGCTGTGTGAACCGGGAGCGGCGTATGCGAGTGCCGGCGGTATCGCGGAAAGCGTGTCGTTCGGCGCGGTGGCGATGGCTGAGCAATGGGGCGCGATCTGCGTCAGGAGCGTTCGCCTGCCCGACACGCTTGGACATCTGGAACGCGCGGCGGCCGAGGCGTTGGTGTTGGCCGATCTGGTGATCGTCACCGGCGGCGCCTCTGTCGGCGAGAAGGACTACGCCCAGCGCATGTTCCTGCCGCTGGGCCTGGACATCCTGTTCGCCAAGGTGGCGATCAAGCCCGGCAAGCCGGTCTGGCTGGGTCGCGTGCACGGCAAGCTCGTACTTGGTCTGCCGGGCAATCCATCGTCGGCGATGGTGACCGCGCGGCTGTTCCTCGCGCCGCTGCTGGCCCAGCTTGGCGGCGGCAGCGCCGATACCGGGTTGCGCTGGAAGTGGGCGGCGCTGGCCGCACCGATCGCAAGGGGAGGGAGCAGGGAAACCTTCGCAAGAGCCCGCTGGGTGGACGGACGGGTCATGCCGCTGCAGGATCATGACAGCGGCGCACAACGAGCCCTGGTCCATTCGGATCTGCTGATGCGGATCAGGGTTGATGCTCCCGCGCAGGCCGCGGGCAGCCTGGTAGAAGTACTGGAATTCTGAGGCGCGATGTTCACGATCAACGGCTTGATCACCCCGAAGAGGGTATTCATGCCATCGAAAAGACAACGTGCTTAACTAGTCGGTACAACGCGATTTCTGGAGTGCTGTGGTCATGAGCGAGCAGAAGCCTCCCCGTTACAAACCATACGATCAGCCTGCCGGTGGCTGGGGTGCGGCCGGTGCGACCGCCAAGGTCCTGCTCGAACAGAGTGTGGTCACCAAGGGCTCCCGCGCCCTGTTGGCGATGAACCAGCCGGGCGGTTTCAAGTGCCCGAGCTGCGCCTTTCCCGACGCGGACCACACCAAGAAGCTGGAGTTCTGCGAGAACGGCGCCAAGGCGCTCGCATGGGAAGCGACCAAGCATCGCGTCACCCGCGAGCTGTTCGCGCAGTACACCGTGACCGAGTTGATGGAGCAGTCGGACTATTGGCTTGAGATGCAGGGACGGCTGACCGAGCCGATGCGCTACGACGCGGCCACCGACCGCTACGTTCCATGCGACTGGGATACCGCCTTCGCGATGATCGGCAGTCACCTGCGGGCGCTGGAAAGCCCGCATCAGGCCGAGTTCTACACCTCCGGGCGCACGCCGAACGAGGCGGCCTTCCTGTATTCGATCTTCATCCGCGAGTTCGGGACCAACAACTTCCCCGACTGCTCGAACATGTGCCACGAGCCGACCAGCCGCGGCCTGCCGCCGGTGCTCGGGATCGGCAAGGGCACGATTGTGCTCGAAGATTTCGATCACGCCGAGGCGATCTTCGTGATCGGCCAGAACACCGGTACCAACTCGCCGCGGATGATGACCAATCTGGTCGAGGCGCGGAAGCGCGGCGTGCCGATCGTCGCGGTCAACCCGATGCCGGAGCGGGCGCTGATCCGCTTCACCGAGCCGCAGGACATCGTGCAGATGGCCACGTTCGGCTCCACTCCTATTTCGAGCGAGTTCGTCCACATCAGGATCGGCGGTGACCTGGCCCTGATCAAGGGCATGATGAAGGTGCTGTTCGAACGCGATGCGCAGGGCGAGGACGTGCTGGACAAGGCCTTCCTCAGCGAGCACACGGTTGGCCTGGATGCCATCCGCGAGGATGTGATGTCGCAGGAATGGAGCGAGATCGTCCGCGTATCCGGCCTGAAGGAGGAGCAGATCCGCCGCTGCGCGGAGATCTACATCCGCTCCAACGCCACCATCATCTGTTACGGCATGGGGCTGACCCAGCACCAGCAGGGATCGCGGTTGCTGCAGCAGGTGGCCGCCCTGTTGTTGTTGCGAGGCAACTTCGGCAAGCCGGGCGCCGGCATCGGCCCGATCCGCGGCCACTCCAACGTGCAGGGTGACCGTACCGTCGGTATCGACGAGAAGCCCACGCAGCGCTACCTCGATCGTGTGCGCGACGTGTTCGGGTTCGAGCCGCCGCGCGAGAACGGACACCACGTCGTCGAATCGATCGAAGCGATGCTGGATGGTTCGGCCAAGGTCTTCATCGGCCTGGGCGGCAACTTCATCCATGCCGTGCCGGATACCGCGCGCTCCTATGAAGCGATGCGCAAGCTGGAACTGACCGTGGGCATCGCCACCAAGCTCAATCGCGGGCATCTGGTGCATGGACGCGATGCGTTGATCCTGCCGGTGGTGGCGCGTTCGGAATACATCCGCACGCCAGCCGGCGAACAGTTCGTCACCATCGAGGATGCGATGTCGAACGTCAGCGCATCCAGCGGCGTGCTTGAGCCGGTCAGCGAGCAGGTGCTGCCCGAAGTCGAGATCGTGTGTCGCATGGCGATGGCGACCTTGCCCGACAGCAAGGTGGATTGGGCCGCCTACATGCATGACTACGCGTCGATACGCGAGAAGATCGCCGAGGTGTATCCGGAGATCTACAGCGGCTTCTCCGAGAAGATCAAGAGTCCGAAAGGCTTCCACCTCGATATCCCGCCACGCCGCCGCGTCTGGACCACGCCGAATGGAAAGGCCAACTTCCTGCCGCTGCCGGGGCTTGAGGTGAATGAGCTGGTTGCCGATCCATCGATGCTGCGGCTGGCGACGGTGCGCTCCCATGACCAGTTCAACACCAGCATCTACAGTTACAACGACCGCTATCGCGGCGTGTACAACGACCGCATGGTGCTGTTCATGAACGTGGAGGATCGGCTCGCGCGTGGTCTGGAAAAAGAGGCTCGGATAAGCCTGGAAACCATCAGCACCGATGGCGTGCAGCGCCGGATCGACGGCCTCACCGTGCTGGATTATCCGATGCCGCGTGGTGCCGTGGCAGGCTACTACCCGGAGTTGAATCCGCTGCTGCCGTTGGATTACTACGACCGGATCAGCGGGACGCCTGCGGCCAAATCCATTCCGGTTCGGGTGGTGATGCTTTAGCGAAGGCCACCGTTGGGTGGCGATGAATCGTAGAGCGGAGCTTGCTCCGCTGCTCCTCTGCGTTGGATTTTTTTGGATTGGATTTGTTGCTGAAACAGCAACAGATTTCGCACGCTGCGGGCACGTCACGCCAAGCCGATATCACACGGTTCCCATGGTCGCCACACAGGAAACGAAACGCCGCCGCACGCTATCCGTGCCAGCGGCGTTTCAATCGGTCAGGAACCTGCATCGGTTCTTTATGCAGCTGACTTGGCGGACTCGGGCAACGACGCCATGTCGATGACGAAGCGATAACGCACGTCGGACTTCTCCATGCGCTCATAGGCATGGTTGATCTGGTCCATACGGATCATTTCGCAGTCGGGCAGGATGTTCTTCTGCGCGCAGAAGTCGAGCATTTCCTGTGTTTCGCGGATGCCACCGATCGGCGAGCCGGCGACGCGACGCCGGCCCAGCAGCAGCGGCACGGTGTTGGATTCATCCATCGGCCCGACCTGGCCGACGATCACCAGCGTGCCGTCCACGTCGAGCAGTGGCAGGTACGGATCCAGGCCGTGCTTGACCGGGATGGTGTCGATGATGAGGTCGAAGCTGGAGGCCGCTTGCGCCATCGCGTCGGTATCGGAGGACACCAGCAGGCGGTCGGCACCCAGCGCCAGCGCGTCGGCGAGCTTGTCTGGCGTGCGACTGAGCACGACGACCTCAGCGCCCAGGCCCACCGCCAGCTTGACTGCCATGTGGCCCAGTCCGCCAAGCCCGACCACGCCAACGCGACTGCCCGGCCCGACGTTCCAGGTGCGCAGCGGCGAATAAGTGGTGATGCCGGCGCACAACAGCGGTGCGGTCTTGGCGAGATCCAGGCTCTCGGGCACGCGCAGGCAGAACTCCTCGCGCACCACCAGGTGCTTGGAATAGCCACCCTGGGTCGGCTCGCGGGTGACGCGGTCGTAGCCAGCGTAAGTGCCAGTCATGCCCTCGCGGCACAACTGTTCCTCGTCCTTGCGACATTGATCGCATTCCTGGCAGCTATCGACCATGCAGCCGACGGCGACGTGGTCGCCCACGTGATAGCGGGTCACCGCCGAGCCGACTTCGATCACGCGGCCGACGATCTCGTGACCCGGCACGATCGGGTAGTAGCTCCAGCCCCAGTCGTTGCGTGCGGTGTGCAGGTCCGAATGGCAGACGCCGCAATAGAGGATCTCCATGGCGACATCGTTGGCACGCAGGGCACGGCGTTCGAATTCAATGGGGGCCAGCGGGGTAGTGGGACTATGAGCGGCGTAGCCGATGGTCTTCATGTTCAAACTCCGGGGTGCATGGATGAGAGGGCGCGATCCGGCGCGGTGATGCAAAGGTGATCGTTGCGCCAGTGGGGGGCGGTTCTTCAAGACAACAGCTGTCAGGATGATCCGCTGCGCGCTGTCGTCATGCTATGAGCTGGCGAGTGGATAAGTAAGTCCGATCTGGTGAATGTCGCTATGAGCCATGTTCATGAATCGGAAGAACAGCGATAGACCGTTCGATTGCGTCGAACATGGCTTCCGAGTCATACACCCCACCACGGTACGGACGATCCGCAGCACGAGATCAAGACAGCTATTCGCGTGTGCTCAGTTCGAGCCAGTCGAGTTCTTGCTCGACTTGTCGATAAGCTTCGTCGCCGATGCGGTCTGTATCGCGCAATGCGTCGATCGCGCGACGCGCGTGCACCACCATTCGACGCTTCAGCACCGTATCGTCTGAGCGATGCGGATCACGCCCTGCCGCCGCTTCTTCCAGCTTCGTCGCATATTCCAGTCGAAGTCGCTCGGCGGCGGGGCCATCTTCAGCTCCCAATGCGGTGACGACGGCCGTCAATGCTTCGACACGGGCCAGGGCGAGTTCTTTCTCCATGGTGACGTCGCGCTTCAGGTGAAGCCAACCGAGCAGTGGCTTCAAGGTAAGTCCCTGGAGCACCAGGGTTCCCAGCACGACGGTAAAGGCGGTCAGCAGAATGAACGCGCGGTACGGAAAATCCTCCGGCAAGGCGAGCGCTGCCGCCAGCGTGACAATGCCGCGCATACCGGACCAGCCAACGACCAGTGCCGCCTTGACGCTCTCTCGCCGTGTCATGGCATCCGGCCTCGACGGGGCGTCGCGGTAAAGCATGCCGTAGAAGAACGCCCACGCCAGCCGGACGACGACCACGACGCCAAGGATTGCGAGGGCGAACCCGAGCCAGTCCAGATGCTGCCCGTTCTCCAGCGTCGGCAGGATAGGGCCCAGTTGGAGGCCGACCAAGGTAAACGCCAGCACATTGAGGACGAACGTTATCGTCCCCCATGTCGAAAATGAACTGACCCGCACGTGCACCGGCGTCGACAGGGTCGAACTGCGCGCTGCGGTAAGACCAAACATCACCACCGTGACTACTCCGGAAAGGTGCAATCGCTCCGCGATCAGCCACACGCCGAAGGTTGCCACGAACTGCAGGATGGTCGCGGTCGGTGCATCGCTCACCCGACGGATAAGACCCGATGTCAGTTTGGCCAGCAGCCAGCCGGCAACCACGCTACCGACCGCGACCAGGAAAAAGGCCGGAGCAGCCTCACTCAGGCTGAAGCCGCCGGCGGCCACCGAACCGACGGCGAGACGGTAGATGAGTAGCGACGATGCGTCATTGAGCAGACTCTCACCTTCGAGCACCGTGCGAATGCGGTGCGGCGGTTCGACCTGTCGCATCACGGCGAGCGCCGCAACGGCATCAGGCGGCGCAAGCAGGGCTCCCAGTGCGATCGCCGCACTCCACGGCATGTCGGGAAGGAATATGCGTGCCGTGATCGCAACCGCGGCGGTCGTGAGTCCGACCGCGACAACGACCAGTGAGAGCACTGGCTTCCAGTCGCGCTTCAGGTCGCGCAACGACATGTCATGCGCTGCATCAAGCAGCACGGGTGCTACGAAGAGTGCGAGGATCAGGTCGGGGGGCAGCCCGAGCTCGGGCAAGCCCGGTATAAACGCAAGCGCCACGCCGCCGAGGGCCAGCAAGGTCGGATAGGGCACCGCCACCGACCGCGCGAGCATCGACAGCAACGCGGCGCCCAGCAGCAGCGCGAGGATCATCTCGAATATCGCCATCGCGCTCTCCCTCCGCCGGTCTCAGGCGCTGCGCGCGTGTCGCGGCATCATCTCATTGACCGGCAGGCTCTCGTTCGTACTGCGGTGTCCGGTTACGCCGCGTGAACGCCGATGCTTTCACGGACAGCATAATCCGCCGTCGTCACCAGTTTCACAATCAGATCGGCCACGCTCCTGCGCGACACATAGGCCTTGGCATTGGCAAAAGGCTCGCCTTTCACCGTGGTGCCGTAGGCAATCGTGTCGGCATCACTCAGCCAGGCCGGGCGGATGATCGTGTAATCGAGGCCGGATGCCTCCACGACAGCGGCCGAACGGCGATAAGGATCGAGAACGCGGCCGTGCCGTTCGCCCGGAACCTCATCGTAGATACCCATCGAACTGATGAAAATCAGGCGGCGCACGCGGGCGCGGTCCATCGACGCAACGATGGAGCGCGCCTGCGCGTCCATGTCGCCCGCGAGGTTGGCATACACCACGTCCTGGCCGGCCATCGCAGCGTCGAGCGTGGCCGTGTCGAGCACGTCGCCTTCCACCAATCGAACACGAGCGTGACCAGCCAGCGATGACAAACGCCTTGCCTGGCGAAGGTACAGCGTGAGTTCTGCGTCGGTACGTTCGAGCAGAAGGCGGGTGGCTACACGGGCGATCTGTCCGTGGGCGCCGAGAACAAGGATCTTCGTCATGCGGGTCGGTGCGTCCTGGAATCGATCACGACGAGGTTGCCAGGCAGACGATTCTTCATGGTGCGCTCCTGTAATTGGCTGATGCGCAGGTGCCGCGACTACAGCGGGGGGAGCCGATTCCACACTTAGCCTGGTGTAGGCAACCTGCCTGCGCGCATCGCTGCGATTACGCCACCATCGATCAACAAGTCGCTGCCGGTAATGAAGCCGGCGTCGGGCCCCAGCAGATAGTGGGCGGCGATCGCGATTTCGTCGGGAGGTGCCATGCGCTTGGCCGGTGAGGCGGCAATCATCGCTCGGTAGCCATCGCCGATGGCCGAGTTCAATTCGTGCTGCGCCAGCGGCGTTGCAATGATCCCCGGGCTGATCGAGTTCACCCGAGCGCCGCGCTCGCCCCAGCTTATCGCTGCGGCCTGTACCCGAAGATGGTTGGCGCGTTTGGCCATCATGTAGGCCACCATGGAATTGGGGACGGCATCCGGCGCAAGGAACGGCAACTTCAACAGTTCGTCCGCGGGCGTGAACGCCAACGCGTGGTCCTGCTCGGCCGTCAGTGCGGGCAGCATATGGCCGGCCATGCTGGAAATGATCAGCCCCGCGCCGCCGGGGGCGATGACACGCCCGAATTCTTCGAAAACCACGGCCGATCCGTACAGGTCAACGGCCAGAACACGTTCGGGCGGGGCCATGTTCGGCGACAGCCCGGCGGTATTGATGACCTGGGTAACCTTGCCCAGCGCTGCTGCCGCATCGACCAGTGACCGGACCGACGCGCGTGAGGACACATCGACGGGATGCGTCGCGACGGTGTAGCTGGCGTCTTGCAAGTTTTCGGCGGCGGCCTGAAGCGTCTGTTCGTTGAAATCGGCGAACAGGAGGGTCTTGCCGAAACCCTGCCGGCGAGCAATGGCCAGGCCTATGCCGCCGGCCCCGATCACGACCACTACATCATTCGCCATCTCATATCTCCTGGGTCTGGGGCCGCTGCTGGGCTCTTGGAAGGCCCCCTCTGCAGCGTCATTGCGCGGGGTCGTTCCGGGGAAAAATCAATCTATCAGCTGGGCGCCTTAGCTATTAGCTGCTAAGTTGTGCTTGAAGTTATATCTGGAGCTTATGAATGCGTCGGGAGGAGTTAGGAGATCTGGCCGTCTTCCTTGCGGTTGCCGAGGCGCGCAGCTTCACCCGTGCCGCGGCCAAGCTCGGCACGTCGCAATCGGCGATCAGCCAGATCGTGCGACGCCTGGAAGCCGGCATGGGACTGAAGCTGCTGACCCGTACCACCCGCAACGTCGCGCCGACGGACGCCGGCGAGCAGTTGGTCAACGCACTTCGCCCCGCCTTTGACGATATCGATGCGCGACTGGCCGCACTCACTGCGCTCAGGGAAAAACCTTCGGGCACGATTCGCATCACCACCAGCAAGCACGCCGCCGAACGCATCCTCTGGCCAGCGATAAGTCGCTTGCTCGGTGAGTATCCCGATGTGACCGTGGAGCTGTCGGTCGATGCTCACCTGACCGACATCATCACTGACCGATTTGATGCGGGTGTCCGCCTGGGCGAGCAGATCGCCAAGGACATGATCGCGGTGCGCATCGGACCGGACTTGCGCATGGCCGTGGTGGCCAGCCCGGACTATTTCTCGCAACGAACGCCACCGCAAACCCCGCATGATCTGACGGACCATCGATGCATCAACATCCGCCTGCCGACCAAAGGTGGACTGTATGTATGGGAGTTCGGGAAGGACGGCCACGACGTGAATGTCCGCGTCGAGGGGCCCGTCATCCTCAACGAGATGTCGATGGTGCTGACGGCGGCGGTGGAAGGGATCGGGCTCGCCTGCGTGATGGAGGACATCGCCGAACCGCTTGTCAGGGAGAAGAAGCTGGTCCGTGTCCTGGACGACTGGTGCCCGCCTTTTTCGGGATACCACCTCTACTACCCTGATCGGCGCCAACTGCCTCCAGCTTTCACGCTACTCGTGAAGGCGCTGCGCTATCGGGTGTGAGATGAGGGCATCCTGCGTCCAGCAGCTCCGGGCGTAGCCGCTCGCAGCGCTTGCGCGGATTGCCGATGGGCTCGATACCGCCGTCGCGGCGACCGGCTTTCGCAGTGATCGAGCCGGTGCGCTATTTTCATGTCGATGAGTGGGCAGGCCTGCAGGTCGAGCACTTTGCAGCGGCACGCTCTCGGTGCGAATCACTCCGGTGAGTGATAGCGCAGCGCGTCCACCACCACGCCCAGCGCACGCGATGACTGGCGGCGATTGGGGTAGTAGATGTAGTAACCAGGAAACGGCTTGCACCACTCATCGAGCACGCGTTGCAGGTGGCCGGCGGCGAGATGCTCCTTGACCATGTCTTCCGGAAGGAAGGCCAGGCCACAACCGGCTAGTGCGGCACGCAGGATCGGGGTGGCACCGTTGAACACCCACTGGCCATCGACCTGGGTTTTCAGCTCGCGGCCATCCTGTTCGAAATCCCATGGCAGCAAGCCGCCATGGGTGGGCAGACGCAGGTTGATGCAGTTGTGTTGGGCCAGATCGCGCGGGGTCTGCGGGGGCGTTCGTTGCGAGAAATAGTCCGGGCTGGCCACCACGGCCATGCGCATGTCCGGACTGATCCGCACCGCGATCATGTCCTTGGCCACCTGATAACCCAGGCGAACCCCGATGTCGTAGCGCTGCGCGACGATGTCGGTCAGGCCGTAATCGATGGTGATCTCGACCTTGAGGTCCGGGTACTGTGGCAGGACCTTGGACAGCTTGGGCCACAGCACGCTGTTGGCGGCGTGCTCGGCAGTGGTGATGCGGATGGTGCCGGCGGGTTTGTCGCGCAGCTCGCCGATCGAGGACAGCTCGCTCTCGATTTCCTCGAAGCGGGGCGCGATGGACAGGAACAATCGTTCGCCTGCTTCGGTAGGCGCAACGCTGCGGGTGGAGCGTGTCAGCAGGCGGATCCCCAGCCGTGTCTCCAGCGCCCGGATGGTGTGGCTGAGGGCCGATTGGGTGACGCCCAGTTGCGCCGCCGCCCGCGTGAAGCTTCCTTCCCGCGCCACGATGACGAAGGCCTGCAGGTCGTTGAAGTTCTCTCGGCGCATTTATGAGCCTTCCTCATAGTGGTATTCAGATTATGTCAGCTAATCAAAGGTGCAGGCGCGCGCTAGATTGGCCGCATGCCCTTGTCTTCCTGCCTGAGCCTTGGTCCGCCGGATCGTGATGAGCGGGCGGGTGTCCGTTTCACCCGGCGATGGATGGACTCTTCGTCGCGTTCGAAATCTCCCTGCCGCATTGATGCTTTCCCACCGGCTGCGATGCCGGTGGTCGTTCTGTTCCTGCAATCGGAGTCGCCCATGCCCGTTGGAACCTTGCCATGCTGATGCAAGTCGTTCACGTCGCGTTGCGACGGCCATACACCTTCGTTGTGCTGGCATTGCTGATCCTGATCGGTGGTTTGATGGCGGCACTGCGCACACCCACCGATATCTTTCCGCAGATCCGGATCCCGGTGATCGCGGTGGCCTGGCAGTACACCGGGTTGCAACCGGATCAGATGACCGGGCGCATCTCCACGCCGTTCCAGCGCGCCTTGAGTTCGACCGTCAACGATGTGGAGCACATCGAGGCCAATACCTATCCCGGCATCAGCATCGTCAAGATCTTCTTCCAGCCGGGCGTGGACGTGGCGACCGCCAACG
This sequence comes from Pseudomonas sp. GW821-FHT07E12, assembly GCF_058986605.1. Taxonomy (NCBI): domain Bacteria; kingdom Pseudomonadati; phylum Pseudomonadota; class Gammaproteobacteria; order Pseudomonadales; family Pseudomonadaceae; genus Pseudomonas; species Pseudomonas sp. GW821-FHT07E12. Next base: position 77,483 of record NZ_JBYSVX010000001.1, read on the forward strand.
CGCAGGTGACGGCGGTCTCGCAGACGTTGTTGAGCCAGATGCCGCCAGGCGTCAATCCACCGTTGATCCTCAACTACAACGCGGCCACGGTGCCGATCGTGCAGTTGGCGCTCTCCGGCAAGGGGTTGAGCGAGCAGAACCTGTACGACCTCGGCATGAACACGGTGCGCACGCGGTTGGTCACGGTGCCCGGCGCGGTGATGCCGCTGCCGTATGGCGGCAAGCAGCGCCAGGTGCAGATCGACATCAAACCGGAAGCCTTGCAGGCGCGTGGCATGTCGGCGCAGGACATCGCCGCGGCGCTGGCCGCGCACAACGTGCTGACGCCGATCGGTACGCAGAAGATCGACAGCCTGGAATACACATTGCGGCTCAATAGCGCGCCTTCTGCGCTGGAGGATCTGGCCAGGCTGCCGGTCAGGGTGGTGAACGGTGCGACGGTGTACCTGGGCGATGTGGCGAACGTGCGTGACGGCAATGCGCCGCAGAGCAATATCGTCCATGTCGACGGCGGCCGTTCGGTGCTGATGACCGTGCTCAAGAACGGCTCGGCCTCGACCCTGGCGATCGTCGACGGCATCCGCACCCAGCTTGCCGGCATGCGCGATTCCCTGCCGGACGCGCTGAAGATTTCCCTGATCAACGATCAATCTGTGTTCGTGCGCGCGGCGGTCAAGGGTGTGGCCTTGGAGGGCGTGATCGCCGCGGTGCTGACCAGCATCATGATCCTGCTGTTCCTCGGCAGCTGGCGCTCGACGGTGATCATCGCGGTATCGATTCCGTTATCGATCCTCGGTTCGATCATGGCGCTGTCGGCACTCGGCCAGACCATGAACCTGATGACCCTGGGCGGCCTGGCGCTGGCGATCGGCATCCTGGTGGACGATGCCACGGTGACCATCGAGAACGTCAACTGGCACCTGGAGCAGGGCAAGGATGTGGAGTCCTCGATCATCGATGGCGCCCAGCAGATCGTGACGCCGGCGTTCGTGTCGCTGCTGTGCATCTGCATTGCCTTCGTGCCGATGTTCTTCCTGGAAGGCGTGTCGCGCTTCCTGTTCGTGCCGATGGCGATGTCGGTGATCTTCGCGATGGTCTGCTCGTTCATTCTCTCGCGCACGCTGGTGCCGACGATGGCGAAGTACCTGCTCAAGCCGCATGCGCCGAGCAGTGGTGCACACGGCCATGAGCAGGCGTCACCCTCGCGCAATCCGCTGGTGCGTTTCCAGCGTAGATTCGAGGCGCGCTTCGAAGGGTTTCGCGAGCGCTACCGTGTGCTGCTGCAGTGGGCGTTGGCCAATCGCAAGCGCTTCCTGATTGGCTTTGTCGCGGCGGTGCTGCTGTCATTCGGGTTGGTGCCGTTCCTGGGCGCGAACTTCTTCCCCTCGGTCGATTCCGGCCAGGTGCTGATGCACGTGCGCGTGCCGGTGGGAACGCGCGTGGAGGAGACCGCGGTGCGCTTCGCACGTATCGAGCAGGTAATCCGTCAGGTGATTCCGAGCAGCGAGATCGAGACGCTGGTGGACAACATCGGCCTGCCGCTCAGCCCGACCAACGTGACCTACAACAACACCGGCGTGATGGGCTCGCAGGATGGCGATTTCCAGATCGCCTTGCGCGAGGGACATCGTCCAAGTGCGGAGTACGTACGCAAGCTGCGGGAAGTACTGCCGCAGAAATTCCCGGACACGACCTTCTCGTTCCCGCCGGCCGATATCGTCAGCCAGATCCTCAACTTCGGCGCACCGGCGCCGATTGATGTCCAGGTGCGCGGCGCCAACATCGCGGCCAACTACACCTACGCCGAGCAGTTGCTCAAGCGTATCCGCGCCATCCCCGGCGTGGCCGACGCGCGTATCCAGCAATCCAACAAGGCGCCGGTGTTCGATGTGACGCTGGATCGAACCCAGGCACAGCAGCTGGGCCTGACCACGCGTGACGTGACCAGCAGCCTGGTGGTCAATCTTGCCGGCAGCAGCCAGGTCGCACCGACCTTCTGGCTCAATCCGGCCAACGGCGTCAGCTATCCGATCGTGATGCAGACACCGCAGTACGAATTGAACTCGCTGGCAGCGTTGAACAACCTGCCGGTCGGCAACGGTTCCCGATCGGCGGAAACGACGCTGGGCGCGGTGGCGAGCCTGGCGCGCGGCACCGGCAGCGCGCTGGTGAGCCAGTACAACATCCAGCCGATGGTGCAGATCCATGCCGCCACCCAGGACCGCGACCTCGCCGCAGTGGCCGCCGACATCCGCAAGGTGCTGGACGAAACCTCCGGCGACGTTCCGCGTGGCTCGTCGGTGCAGTTGATGGGGCAGGTGGACACCATGGGCAAGGCGTTCTCGGGCCTGTTCTTCGGCCTGCTAGGCGCGATCGTGCTGATCTATCTGCTGATCGTGGTGAACTTCCAGTCCTGGCTTGATCCGGCAGTGATCGTCTCGGCGCTGTCGGCGGCGTTGGCCGGCATCGTCTGGATGTTGTTCGCCACCGGCACCACGCTGTCGGTGCCGGCGTTGACCGGCGCGATCATGTGCATGGGCGTGGCCACCGCCAACAGCGTGCTGGTGACCAGCTTCGCGCGCGAGCGCCTGAGCGAACTCGGCGATGCCACCGCCGCGGCGATGGAGGCCGGTTTCGTGCGCTTCCGTCCGGTGCTGATGACCGCTCTGGCGATGATCATCGGCATGTTGCCGATGGCGCTGGGCATCGGCGAGGGCGGCGAGCAGAACGCGCCGCTGGGCCGCGCGGTGATCGGCGGTCTGTTGTTCGCCACCTTCGCCACCCTGGTGTTCGTGCCGGTGCTGTTCAGCCTGGTGCACGGCCGTACTTCCCCTCGCTCCGCTGACTCGACGCAGCCGCTGCCCGCTCCTGGAGTTTCTTGAACATGCGCACTGAATCCCCCCGTTTGCGGCGACGCCTGCCGCTGCTGGTACTGATCGGTATCGCCGCGATCATCGTGATCGTCGGCCTGATCAGCCGCTGGTCGCGGGCCGATCAACTGCGTGACCGCGCCGCGGTGCAATCCGCGCCGACCGTGGCATTGATCGCGCCAACGCCAGTGGCGGGTATGGCGCTGGCATTGCCCGGACGCATCGAAGCCTGGTCGCGCGCGCCGATCTACGCCCGCGTCAGTGGCTATCTGAAGCGCTGGAACGTGGACATCGGCAGCCCGGTGAAAGCCGGGCAGGTGCTGGCCGAGATCGAAACGCCGGACCTGGACCAGCAACTGGCGCAGGCCAGGGCCGAACTGGCGAGTGCGCGCAGCGAGGCCACCCAGGCCGCCGCCACCGCGCGGCGTTGGCAATCGCTGCTGGCCAGCGATTCGGTTTCGCGCCAGGACGCCGAGGATCGCTTGACCGATGCCGAGGCCAAGCAATCGCAGGTCAAGGCGCTGCAAGCCAATGTCGAGCGCACCCAGGCCCTGCAGCAGTACAAGCATCTGGTCGCACCGTTCGATGGTGTCGTCACCACCCGCAATACCGACGTGGGCGCGCTGATCAATGTCGGCATGAACCCGGGCAGCGAGTTGTTCGTGGTGTCCGATACGCACCGCCTGCGTGTGTACGTGAGCGTGCCGCAGCGGCAGGTGGCGGCGATCCGCGTCGGCGGCAAGGCGCAGCTCAGCGTGCCTGAGCGGCCGGGACAACATTACGAGGCTACGGTGCAGTCGTTGGCGCAGGCCATCGATGTCGGTTCGGGCGCCATGCTGGTGCAGTTGTCGGTGGACAACCCGAACGGGGAGCTTCTGCCGGGTGCCTTCGCCACCGTCAACTTTGATTCGCCCTCGACGACGGACGCAACAGCGAATCTGGGCCTGCCGCCGAGCGCACTGATCATCGGCAAGGACGGCACCCAGGTCGCGATCGTGGATGCACAGGGACATGCACAACTGCGCCGCATCACCATCGCCCGCGATCTGGGCAACGTGGTCGAACTGGCCGACGGGCTGAAGGCTGGCGAGCGCGTGATCGACAGCCCGCCGGAAGGCATCAGCAGTGGCGATCCGGTGCGCATCGCTGCCAGCAGCCCGACCGACCAGAAGGGGGCCGCGAAGTGAAACGTATGCGCGTGGTCACCGCGACTGTGCTGGCAGCGGCATTGAGCGCCTGCGCGCATATGGCGCAGGCGCCGTTGCCCGAGGTTGCGCCTGCAGCAGCCTATAAGGAGGCTCAGCCCAGCGTGCCGGGCAGCGCGGGCGCGTCCTCGGCCTTGCAGTCGGATGCGTGGTGGACGCAGTACCAGGACCCGGAACTGGATCGCCTGCAGCAGCGGCTCATCGCCAACAGCCCCGATCTGGCCAGCGCACTGGCGCGTTACCAGCAGGCGCAGGCGGCAACCCGCGTACTGCGCGCCGCGCGTGCGCCTACCGTGGATGTATCGCTGGAAGGCGAGCGCGACCGCCAGTCCGAACGCAGGCCCCTGCGCGGTGCAACCTCGCCCAACGAGTACAACAGCGCCACATTGGGCCTGGATTTCCAGTACGAGCTGGACCTGTGGGGCAGGGTGCGTCAGCAGGTCGCTGCCGGCGTCGCCAGCGAGCAGGCCGCGCAGGCCGATCTGGCAGGGGCGCGGCTTTCGCTGGAAGCGCAATTGGCCGACAGCATGATTTCATTGCGCGGTGCCGATCAGGAGCTGTCGCTGTTGAATGACACCGAAGCTGCCTACACACGTGCCGCCGACATGGTCACGCGGCGTCACACAGCAGGCATCGCCTCTGGATTGGACGTCGCCCAGGCGCAGGCACAACTGGAAGCGGCGCGCTCGCAGCTGCATCAGCTGCAAGCGCAGCGCGCCGTGCTCGAACACGCCATCGCCGCTCTGGTGGGTGACAACGCCTCCACATTCTCGATAGCGCCGCAGAGCGTACCCGACGTGGTGCCAACAGTGCCGACGGGCTTGCCATCCGATCTGCTGCAGCGCCGTCCCGACATCGCTGCCGCGCAGCGACGTGTCGCGGCCGCCAACGCCAGCGTCGGTGTCGCGCGCACCGCGTTCTTCCCCAGTGTGACGTTGAATGCACTGGGTGGATTCCAGACCGACGACTTCGCCAACTTCATCGCGGCGCCCAACCATTTCTGGGCCATCGGGCCGGCGCTGCTGACGACCCTGTTCGATGGTGGCCGCCGCAAGGCCGAAGTTGCACACGCCGAGGCGGTGCTCGATGAAGCCGGGCATACCTACCGCGGCGTGGTGCTGGCGGCGTTTCAACAGGTAGAGGATCAGCTCGCATTGCTGCATCGCTACGGCGAAGCGGCAACCGCCGAAAACGCGGCCGTAGCGGCATCGCAACAGGCATTGGATCTGGCCAACAATCGCTACCGCGATGGCGCCGCGAGCTATCTGGACGTGGTCACCGCACAGACCGCCAGCCTGCAGGCACGGCGCAATGCCCTGGATCTGAGCACCCGGCAACGACGCGCGACGGTGCAATTGGCGCGTGCGCTGGGCGGCGGCTGGTCGTCGCAGCAGCTCACAGGACGTGCGGGTTGATCGAAGGCCGGGCCACGTAGCGGAGCGATGGAGGCTTGATGCTGCTTATTTCTGCGGAGGCGAACGCACAAACGTGATGGCATGGGAAAGTAGCTTTTTCCGGAGCGTGTCATCGCCATACACCTCCGGGCCGCATCGAACCCAACCCTGGATGATGCGACCACGAGAAAGCATGGGCACGACGCCTGGGACTTGAAGCGCCCAGGCCTCATTTCTCTTGCCAAGACGCGCGAGCATGCCGTCATCGCGCGCGGCACACAGCAGGTTGCCATCCAGTAACCAGGCCCAACCACCGAACATGGCTTTTCCCGAAACACCGGGTGTTGAGGAGAGCTCGTCGTGGATCAATTCTTCCAGACCGTTGTCACGTGCCATAGCATTGGCCCTTGCAATGAGAAGGCTTGATCCGCCATCGAATATCGCCGCCGCGAACTGGCGCGTTATCATCGGCGGGACAGGGAGGAGTCATGGACATTCGATGGTTTGTACTGCTCGCGCTTGTCGCGGGCCCTGCACCGGCGCAGCAAGTCTATAAATGCATGGATGGCAAGAAGGTATCCTATCAATCTGACCCTTGCACGGGGCAGACGGTGAAAGCCTGGGATGCCACGCCGGAGCGATTCGATCCACACAAGGCCGCTCAAGTGGAAGCTGCGAGGCGAGAGATTCAAGCGCGTAACACGCCCCGGCAGACCTACGGCGGCGGCAGTTCGGGACCGGTTGGCGCACGCGTTTCCATCGTGGCCGATGACACCAGGTGCGAGGCTGCAAAGCGCCACCGCGATCAGGCATTGAAAGCGGCGGGTCATCGCAGAACATTCGAGCTTTCCCGGTGGCTCGATGATCAGGTCTACTCAGCCTGCAAGTGATCGGAGCCCCAGATGAGCCTTGGTTCACCCACGATGCGCAAGCAAGCACTGAAAGAGCTGGTAGACCTGGAGCGCGCAGCCAATGCGGAGCTGAAGCGTCGGGCAACCGCCGCGCATGCCCGGATTCTCGAGCTGCTTCACCAGCATCGCGACGATCTGAACGCCCGGCAGCTTGCTGCGATCAGGAAGTGCTTGAAGGGGACCAGAGCGTCGTGACGCTTCGATTGAAGGACGCTGGTTCTTACATCATCCCGGCATTTGGCAAACGATCGATCGAGGAGCGGCATGGTTTCTGCCGAATGGACATGCGGTCGACAGCGCTGGCGGCATAAAGAGCGCCGGAAACCGATCTTTCACGCGAATCTCACAAAGTGTCGGTGATCGATTCAGGCTGGTCTTCTTCCGCCGGCCTCTCCGGTGGGTATGCCTTGCACTCAGCTACACATGGCCGCTACGTGCCTTGAACGATAGTCGCCGCCGCAGGTGCCGCCACGGTGGTACTTGGGAGGCGTCGCCCCGGCCTTGGCCAGTTCATTCTCCGACCAGACACGGGCAACGCGACGCGGGACGGCCCGGCACGAAACGGGTCTGTCTTGCGAACGGCAGTTGATTGAATGCGTGCTGGAGGAGATCGAAATGAAATCGTTTAGCTTGATCGCAGTAGTGGCAGCCTGCCTGTTGGCCTGTCCAGTGGTATACGCACAGCAGGCGTCCGCGCCGTCCGGCTCCACCGGTCAGTGCAAGGATGGCAGCTATACCAGTACACCATCCAAACGTGGCGCCTGCTCAGGACATCAGGGCGTGAAAGAGTGGTACAGCGCAACAGCAGCAGCCCCAGCGGCGGCTTCAACGCCTGCGGCTGCTCCTGCCGCAGCAGCTCCCATGGCAGCGCCGATGGCCACTCCGGCGGCACCGGCGCCGGCACCGCGACCGGCAGCTGCTCCAGTTGCCGCTCCGGCCGCCGTTGCGGCGGCAGGCGGTGGCGCCGGCATGGTGTGGGTCAACACCAGCAGCAGGACCTACCACTGCCAGAACGACAAGTGGTATGGCAAGACCAAGAAAGGCGAGTACCTGAGCGAGAGCGACGCCAAAGCCAAGGGTTTCCACGCCGATCACGGCAAAGCCTGCTCTCCGTGAAAACCACTTTTTGAGGCGGTCCGTTCATCCATTGCGATAGGTTGCAGAACAAAGCCGGCTGACGCCGGCTTTGTTTCTTTCAACACCGCGAGCCATGGGCATACGTCGATGGTTTGGGCAGGGCTGGAGCGCAGCTCACCAAGTTGGCATGCGGGAGATGTGCCAGTACGCCTGCTCGTAGGCTGCTCCATAAGTCGGATTCTTTGACGGCGCGCATGCAGGTCAGGCATGCGGGCACAAATCGTCACATCTCGGCGACAGGCAGCGGGCGTTGGGCAATCTGCCTTGCTTCTTCGATCGGGAGCCCGAGGTTGAAGAGTGCTATTGCTGCGATGCGCTCCGGCACATTTTCCATGTTCAGCCCGGGCTGCGTCGCTTGAGTCGAGCGTATCGCGTCCCCCTCGACTTCCGTGGCTACGGCGCCTAGCACGCCGGCACCGACGACCACGAAACTCATGAGGGGATCGAAGAGCTTGAAGCGCCCTTCGTTCACACCTCTTCGGATATCGCGCAACAACCGAACCCCGAGTCCTCGCGATAGTACCCGTGGTGACAAGCCCTCGCGCAGCAGGAATTTTCCCCATAGCGGCTCGTGTCGTGCGCGCAGCACGGCATGCCGGATGCTGACGGCTACGACTTCGGCGGGGTCATCGACACCTTGGAGCAGTCGATCGAGGCTGTCGGCAAATTCCTCGAACACCCGTTCGTTCACTGCCGCATAGATCGCCTCCTTCGATTCGAAGTGGTTGTAGAAGGAGCCGAATCCGACGTCGGCTGCTTCAGTGATCTGGTTGATGGCCACCGCATCCATGCCGCGCTCGGCCATGAGCTTGAAAGCCGCCTCAACCAGTTTCTCAAGCGTGGCGCGTTTGCGCCGGGCGCCGCGGGGTTCGCGCGGGGTTTCCTGGGAGGGGCGAGGCGGCGCAGGGCGCAATGAGTCGGGGGGCATAGGGGCAGGGATGAACCGGGGGGTTTTTCAGTGGAGCGGGTAGGGCACGCGCCTAGCCATTGTAACCCTCAATAAACATCCTCCCTCCACAATTGACATTATTATCAGTTCTGATGCATCATTACACAATGGCGAATATTGTTGCGACGCAACATCACCCGCCGCCAATCGGCCGCATGCCCGTTACACCCATGATTGAACTGTCCACCGCTCACCCCTCCCGGCACCCGTCGCCGACTGCCAAGGTCACCTCGCTGGCCTACTTGGTGTTCGAACGACCGGATCTGGCGCGCACCGAGGCGTTCCTGACCGACTTCGGCCTGCAGCTCGCCAAGCGCTCGGACCAGGTGCTGTACCTGCGAGGTACTTCCAGCGCGCCTTACTGCTACCGCGTACACAGGGCCGCCAGGGCGCGTTTTGCCGGCATGGGTTTCACCGTGGCCGAGCGCTCGGACCTGGAGGCGTTGGCGCGATTGCCCGGTGCCAGTGCGATCGAGCCGGCGCTTCATCCTGGATGGGGCGAGTGTGTCGTGCTCACCGATCCTTCCGGCTTCAAGGTCGAGGTGGTCCATGACAGGGCGATGGTCGCGCCACTGCCACGCCGAGCAGCGCTCCCGCTCAATTCGCCCGATGAGTTGCTGCGCGTCAACCGCACCCAGCGCCCGCCGGCCGGTCCGCCGGAAGTGGTACGCCTAGGTCATGTCGTGCTGGAGGTTGCCGATTACCAGGCCACCAGCGCCTGGTACACCCAGCATCTGGGCCTGATCCCCAGCGACGTCCAGGTGCTGCCGGACGGTTCGCCGGCGGTGTGCTTCTTCCGCCTCGATCTCGGCGACATTCCCGCCGACCACCACACCCTGGCGATGGCCCAAGGCTTCATGCCGCTGTACAGCCACAGCGCCTACGAACTGGTCGACGCCGATGCGCTCGGCATGGGCCAGCGCCTGTTACGCGAGAAGGGCTGGAAGCACGCCTGGGGCATCGGTCGCCACATCCTCGGCAGCCAGATCTTCGACTACTGGCAGGACCCCTGGGGCGCCAAGCACGAGCACTACTGCGACGGAGACCTGTTCACTGCCAATCACCCGACGGGTTACCACGAGGTCAGCCGCGCGGCGATGTCCCAATGGGGGCAGCCGATGCCCGACAGCTTCACGAAACCCAGTTTCACACCACGCGCGCTCTACCACCTGGTCCGCAACCTGATTCGCAGCCCGGACCTGAGCGTACGCAAGCTAGTCACGCTCGCCCGACTGTTTGCTTGAACTGTGCAGCCGTGCGTATGGCCCAGCCCAATCTGTCCCGCCGGCGTTTGCTCATGGCTGGCGTGGTCGGCGCGGTAATCGCTCCCGGCGGCTTTGCCCTGAGAGGTTGCCGTCGCGAACCCGGCAATCGCAAAGCCCTGCCCGTGACCGAGATGCCTTCTTCTCACTCTGATCCGCGAGTCTCTCCCATGTCCATCAACATCGTCCGTTACGAACACGACCAGCGTATCGGCTGGGGCGTCATCCGCGACACCACGATTACCCCGGTGCCGGGTGAGTTCGCCACCACCGGTGACTTTATCGGCGGCACCACACTGGCCGAGTTGGCCGGACTGCAGGGAGAGGCCCTGCATCTGTCGCAGGTGCAACTGCTCTCGCCGGTGACGCGCAACCAGCAGTTTGTCTGCCAGGGCGCCAACTACCGCCAACACATGATCGAGTCGGGAATAAATCCGGACCAGAAGAAATACAACATGGTCTTCACCAAGGCACGCAGCTGCATCTCGCCGGCCAACACCGACGTAATCAAGCCGCGTGAGGTCCAGTTCCTCGACTATGAGATCGAGCTGGGCTTGGTGATGCGCAAGGCCATCCGCGGCGCTGTGCAGGTAACCGATGCCAACTTGCATGAGTACGTGGCCGGGGCAGTGATCGTCAACGATTACTCCGCCCGCGACGTACAGATTCCGCAAACCCAGTTCTACAAAGGCAAGTCGTTCCGCACCTTCGGCCCGGTCGGACCGTGGCTGACCCTGCTGGATGCCTCCAGCATCGCGGTGCTGAAGCGGCTCCAGCTCACTCTCAGGGTCAACGGCGAACTCCGCCAGGACGACAACACCAGCAACCTGGTGTACGGGCCGGCCGAGACCTTGACCGAACTGTCCAGCGTGCAGGACTTCGAGCCTGGCGACCTGCTTGCCACCGGCACTCCAGCCGGCTGCGCGCTATCAGTGCCATCGCCGGCCAAGCAGCGGTTCGGTGCGTTGCTGCCGGAGAAGAAGAAATGGGAAATCTTCTTCAACGTCCAGGCCAAGCGCACCCAGTACCTCAAGCCCGGCGACGTGGTCGAGGCGCGTATACGCAGCACCGACGGCAGCGTCGACCTGGGCGTGCAACGCAACCGCATCGTGGCCGAGGTCTGAGCCATGCTGGGTATCGCGTCGCTGCATGACGTCCAGGCGGATGAGCGGTACGGGCTGCCGTCAGACCTGCCAGCCAGCACCTACGAAGCGATCCGGCGCGGCGCGGCGCTGAATCCGGAGGGGCCGGCGTTGAGCTTCTTCCTGACCGCCGCCGAGCATGGCAGGCCGCAGACCTGGAGTTACAAGCAACTGCTTGCGCAGATCCACCGAACCGCGAACTTCCTGCGCGGCATCGGCGTGGACAAGGACACGGTGGTTGCCTATGTGCTGCCCAACTTGCCCGAGACTCATTTCGTCATCTGGGGAGGTCAGGCCAGTGGCATCGTCGCGGCGCTGAACCCGCTGCTGGAAGGGGCGGCGCTGGCGGAATTGCTGCGCGCCGCTGGTGCCAGCGTGCTGGTGACCTTGGCACCATTTCCCGGCACCGATCTGTGGCGCAAGCTGCAGCCACACCTGGACTCGATTCCTTCGCTGCAGCACTTGGTGCTGGTGAGCCTGCCCGACCGCGTGCGCGGGCCCAAAAGGTTCGCGGCGTGCTTCATACAGTGGCGCGAAATCGTGCGCCTGCATGGCCTTGCGGGCCTGCGTGGCGCGGTGCCGGCATCGATCGCGGTCCACGACCTCAACCGCGCCATCGCCCGCAAGCAGCCCGATCGGCTGGACAGTGGCCGCGTGTTTTCCGCCGAGGACATCTCCTCGTACTTCTGCACGGGCGGCACCACCGGCGTGCCGAAGCTCGCCATGCGCTGCCATGGCAACGAGGTCGCCAACGCGTGGAGCGCGGCGCAGTTCTTCGGTGACGAGATTGGCCAGAACACCGTCGTGTTCTGTGGTCTTCCGCTGTTCCACGTCAACGGTGTGCTGGTCACCGGGCTGTTGCCATTCAGCAAGGGTGCGCATGTGATTCTGGGTACGCCGCAGGGCTACCGGGGCGAAGGAGTGGTCAAGCGATTCTGGGAGATCGTAGAGCACCACCGGATCAACTTCTTCAGTGGTGTGCCGACGCTGTACGCCTCATTACTGCAAGTGCCCGTCGGCTCGCATGACCTCAGTTCATTGCGGTACGGATTATGTGGCGCGGCACCGTTGTCGGTGGAGGTGTTCCGCAATTTCCAGCAGCAGACCGGGCTGAAGATCCTCGAAGGCTATGGGCTGACCGAAGCCACCTGCATCAGCAGCATCAACCCGCCGCAGGGCGAACGACGGATCGGCTCGATCGGTCTGCGTATCCCATGCCAGGCGATGAAGACGGTGGTGCTTGGCGAGGACGGCCGCTACCTGCGCGATTGCGGAACCGATGAGGTTGGCACGCTGGCGGTGTCCGGTCCCAACGTGTTCGTCGGCTATCGCATCTGCGAGCAGAACGAAGGGCTATGGATCGATTGTGGCGACGATCGCCGCTGGCTCAACACCGGTGACTTGGCGCGCAAGGATGCCGATGGCTACTTCTGGCTCACCGGGCGCAAGAAGGAGTTGATCATCCGCGGCGGCCACAACATCGATCCGTTGGCGATCGAGGAACCGCTGCATCGCCATCCGGCCGTGGCGATCGCTGCGGCGGTCGGTCGTCCCGACGTGCATGCCGGTGAACTGCCGGTGGCCTATGCGCAGCTCAAGCCCGGTGCGACCGTCACCGAGGACGAGCTGCTCGAATTCCTGAAGCAGCAGGTCAGCGAGCGCGCTGCGATGCCGAAGCATGTGCACATCATCGAGGCGATGCCGTTGACTGCGGTCGGCAAGATCTTCAAGCCGGAACTGCGCTACCGCGAGATCCACGACGCACTGGAAACGGCCCTGCGCGAGGCCAGCATCGGCTTTCGCGAAGTGAGCGTCAGCGATGACAAGGCCAGAGGGCTGGTCGTATCGGTGCAACTCGATACCAGCGCTTCGCCAGTAGCCGCCGGTCAGGTGCTGGGTCGCTACCCGTTCTTCTACACCTTGAACTGACGACGGGTTGCCGTGACTGCCGCGCACCTCATGCCGATGGAGATAGAGATTTCATGAATGTTTCCGCCCGCACCGCCGTGGTCAGCGGTGGTTCTTCCGGCATCGGAAAGGCGATCGTCGCCCGACTGCATGCCGATGGATGGATCGTATACACCTGCGGTCGCGACCGCGCCAAGTTGGCCGCGATCGAAGCGGAAATGCCTGGTGTAAGAACCCATGTTTGCGATGTCGCCAGCCGCGCAGCGGTACTCGCGTTCGCCCAAACAGTATTTGCCGAAGTCCCGACCTTGCAGCTATTGGTCAGCAATGCAGGTGGCTTGCGTGAGATCGATTTCACTCGCGAGGACCTGGCTTCGGTGGACGTAACCGCAGAGCTGCGCAGCAATACCGAAGGGGCGATCAACCTGATTGCCGAGTTCTTGCCAGGACTGCGTCGCAACGGTGGTGGCGCAATCCTCGTGGTGAGTTCTGGATACGCGCTGGCTCCGGCCACCCGCGCCCCGGTCTATTCGGCATCCAAGGCAGCGCTGCACAGTTTGTGCAAGTCGTTGCGCCTCCAGTTCGCGCCACTGCGCATCACCATCACCGAGTTGCTGCCACCGGTGGTGGACACGCCCTCCGTCGCGCATCGCAAGGTGGCCAAGCTTGCTCCCGGGCCGGTTGCTGACGCGGCTGTGCGCGGCGTGCTTGCCGGTGTCGAGGAAGTACGTCCAGGCAAAGTGCGCTTTCTTCCTCTGTTTCTGCAGCTGATGCCGCGCACTGCAGAGCGCGTCGTCGCCAGGACCTGACCATGCACGAGACGATTCCGAAGATCGATGACGCCTCGTGTATTCCGCGGGAGGTCGATGCACTCGTGGTCGGCTATGGTCCGGTCGGGGCTGCCATCGCCGTACTGCTGGGGCGTTACGGCGTGCGTACGCTGGTGATCGACAAGGCACCGGACATCCTGATGGCGCCGCGCGCCATCGCTCTGGACAACGAGGCGCTGCGTATCCTGCAGATGGTCGGACTGAGCGATGACGCCTTCGACAAGGTCGCCATCCCATTCGTGCGCATGCATTGTCCGCTGCTGGGCCAGTTCGCCTGCATCAACACCAGCGGCAGCATCGACGGGCAGCCCAAGCTGGTCACCTTCTACCAGCCGAACCTGGAGCAGGCGCTTCGCGACCAGGTCGGGGCGCAGGCCAGCGTCACCGCACTCAGCAGCACCGAGATGCTGGATTTCGTGGACGGAGCCGATGCAGTGACCGCCACCCTCAGGCTCGCCGACGGCAGCCAGATAGCGGTGCGCGCTCGCTACCTGATCGGGGCTGATGGCGCCAGTTCGCACATTCGTAACGTCATCGGTCAGGGGTTCGGCGGCCATACCTATACCGAGGACTGGTTGATCGTGGATGCGCAGAATGTGCCGGGCGCGTTCGACCACGTGGAGTTCATCTGCGACTCCCGTCGACCCACGCCACACATGATCGCGCCAGGCGGCCGCATCCGCTGGGAGTTCATGCTGCGACCAGGCGAAACCCGCGAGCAGATGGAGAAGGATGAAACCATCGCCGGCCTGCTCGCGCCCTGGTCACAAGGGCAGCATGACCTGAAGATCGAGCGCAAGGCGGTGTACCGCTTCCATGCCCGTTCCTGCGAACGCTTCAGTCGGGGGCGGGTGTTCCTGGTCGGCGACGCTGCCCACATCACACCGCCATTCGTCGGTCAGGGGCTGGTCGCGGGCCTGCGCGATGCCGCCAATCTGGCCTGGAAACTGGCGTGGGTGGTCCAGGGCAAAGCCGCACCGGCAATCCTGGACAGCTACGACCAGGAGCGCCGTCCGCACGCGGAGAAGATGATCAAGCTGGCCAAGGTCATGGGCCAGATCGTCATGCCGCGCAATCGCGTCAGGGCGACGGCGGTACACGGGTTGATTTGGCTGGTCACCCACACCCCCTGGCTGCGCGACTTCTTCCAGGAACTGGGCATAAAGCCCAAGAACCGATTCGATGCAGGGCTGTTCGTCAAAGGCCGCACCGCGCCACGGTTGCGGCGTGGCGGCCTATTGGCGCAGGGACTGGTACGCACCGCCGACGGCGAGGTGATCCTCAGCGACCAGGCCCTGGGCAATGGGCTTGTGCTGGTGGGGTTCGGGTTGCCGGTGGAGGAACGGCTCGGCGCCGGACTGGCCGAGCGCTGGCGGCAGCACGGCGGCAGCTTCGTGCAGTTCTGTCAGCGCGGCGAGGCGGTGCATCGCAGTCGTGATGCCTTCGAAGACCTGGACAACCGGCTCGTCCCCGATGCGGCGCCTTATGGGTGGTGTGCGGTGGTGCGCCCGGATCGCACCGTGCTGCATGACGGTCCCATCGAGCAGGCCGAGCGTATCGCACGTGAATCGCTCGCGGTGCTTGAGCGCGCACCACAGCATCAGTCCGCACGTTTCAACACCGTACCGCAATAAGGAGTCAGGCCGACGCTGACTGGCCCAGGGGGGGCTTATGCCAGGAGGCGCGGGTGGCAATCAATAACAAAACCAAATCAAACCTGTGGAGGGAAGGATCATGTCGTTCAACCGATACGCAGTCTTAGTATTCGCCGCCGGCAGTGTGCTGGCTCCGAGTAATGCACGCAGCGCCGCTTTCCAGCTCAAGGAAAACAGTGCCAAAGCCCAAGGACGGTCTTTTGCGGGCAGCGCAAGTGCGCCGGACGATGTCGCCATCGTCGCCAACAACCCAGCCGGCATGCGCCTGCTTGACGGGCGCCAGTTCCAGATAGGTGCCGCCGGGGTCGGTTTTTCGGCCGATTACCGCGGCGACGGCGGTCGCTATGCCGGGTTGGGTGGTGCCGGCACCGGCCTGCCCATCTCCGGCGGCAATGGCGGTGACGCCGGCCGGATCGGGGTGATCCCTTCTTCTTACCTGCACCTGCCGTTCGGCGAGAACGACAATCTGCACTTCGGCGCTTCGCTGACGGTTCCCTTCGGTCTGGAGACTCGCTACGACAGCGATTGGGTGGGGCGCTACAACAGCACCCGGACCAAGTTGCAGGCGATCGATGCTGGACTGGCGTTCTCTTACGACGTCAATCCTTATGTTTCCTTCGGCATCAACGTCTTTGCCGAACGCCTGGATGTGAAGGTCGCAAGCGCAATGGACTTGGGAACCGTCCTGTCCGGTGCCGGCGTGCCCGGCTTCGCCCCTGGCAGCGCCGATGCCTACATGAACATCAAGGGTGGCGATACCGATGTCGGCTTCATATTGGGTGGCCTGTTCAGCATCGATGAGAACACCCATATCGGCCTGACCTATCGCTCCGAAATGCAGCACAAGATCACCAACGGCACAGGCCGCTTCGACGCCGATACGCCAGCCGGCGACGTGGCGCTGGCCCTGCTGCAATCACAGGGTTTGTTCGTTGATTCCAAGGGCCGAGCGTCGCTCAAGCTGCCTGCCATCGCGACTGCCAGTTTCACCCACCGCATCAACGACAGGTGGATGGTCATGGCGGACCTGTCGCGCACCGCTTGGTCGACGTTCGATCAGGTCGTGATCCAGATGGATTCCGGACAGTCGCTGCCGTTGGATTTCAGTTACCGGGACACGACCTTCGGTTCCATCGGCGTGGATTATCGGGTGAGTGACACGCTGACCCTGCGGAGTGGTCTGGCCTACGACCAGACGCCGACCACCACGGCCCATCGCAACACGCGCGTGCCGGACTCCACCCGCAAGCTGGTGTCGTTGGGACTGACCTGGGCACCTTCGGTGCAGGTCGAGTACAACCTCGGCTACACGCATGCTTTCACCAGCGATCCAAAGATCAACCTGGTAACGGACTACGGCAGTACCCTGGCCGGCTCCTACGATCTGGGGGCTGACGTTCTGGCCGGTTCGGTTACCTACAAGTTCTGAGCCCTGCGAAACTTCAGCAGGCGTGCGGACATGCATGTCAACTAGTAGCGCCGTGCGGCCGGGATCTGGACGATACCCTCAGCCAGTTTCCCGCCGCACGCGCGCCCGATACGCGCGCACATTGTTGCCGCGGATGCTCGTCTCCTGCGTGCCCATCACCGTATCGATTTTTCTGTCCGAGCCGGTCACCGGCTTGGCCTCGATGGTCGTTTCCCGCTCGAAGGCGTGCGACTTGTCGGTGTTGCGGTAGTACCGGTACAGAGCCCAATACAGCGCAGTCGCGCCGGCCGGGCCGGCCAGCAGCAACCAGAGTCCATTGTCATCGCTCACGAGCTGGCTCCCAGGAACATGAGGGCGAGGGCCTCGATGATGGTGCCGGTGGTGAGCGCGGCCAGCAGCAGTTTCCATTGCTGCACCGGCACGCTGCCCATGGTCTCGCCGGTGCGGCCGTTCACTGCGATGTAGTGCAGCATGCCGCCGTTGTGGCCGGGCTGGTGGTACGAGTACAGCCACACCGGCAGGTACATCGACACCCAGCGCGTGCCGTGGACATCGAGTCGCTCCTGTTCCCAGCGCACGCCGCGGTCGTAGCGGCGCACGGATCCCTCGACCTGGGCGCGGGCGATCGACAGCAGCTGATCCTCCAGCCGTGGCCGCAGCTGCGCTACGTCGACATTGCGCTTCTCCGAGGTGAAGCCCACCAGGTACGAGGCATTCCACTTCAGTGCGTTCTTGGTGTCGAACGGCAGGATCGTATTGATGATGTTGTTGGTGTTGGCCCGCGTGTCCAGGTTGCCACGCTCGGTGGACGATTCCAGCGGCAGATCGTCCACGGTGAAGTCCACGTGCCGATCCACCTGGTACACGTCGGCGTCGTAGTAGGTCTGTTTGTTCTTCTCGGTGCCGCGCGTGTACCGCCGCGTCTCGATCTCGCCCTTGCCGGCCACGCTGGCACTCACGTTGCTGTCGACGATCATGTAGGGCAGGTAGACGCCGACGACATTCTCGGGCGTGAACTGTTCCTTGAACGCCTTCAGTGCGAACAGGCGCCGCTTGTCCACGAACTGGCGGATGCGCGCGACCGCGTCATCCTTGCCGATATGGAACGGCAGCACCGCATCAGGCACCGCGCCGTTGGCGACCTGTTCGTTGACACCGAACACGTGGCGGCACCAGTGGCAGCGCGCCGTCATCGTACTCGCGGTGTTGATCGTGACCTCGGCACCGCAACCCGTGCACTTGAAGCTCATCAGGCTGGCGGTATCGGCCTCGATGTCGCGCGCGCCGGAGGCGATGATGGTGCCCTGGAGCTGGTCCAGGTCATCACCGAACCCGAATTCTTCCTCGACCCGGGCCCCATGCCATTCGTTGCGGCAGTACAGGCAGACCAGCACGTCGGTGCCGGGCTTGAGCCGGATGTCGGTGGCACCGCATTTCGGGCAGCGGTTGAGGCCATCCTTGAGCTCGGTGGCGGAGGTATCGAGCGCGACCGGGTCGGGAGCTTGCAGCTCGTCGCGGATCGGTTGGGGCAGGGTGGCCGGATCGACCGGAAAGCTGCCCGGGAGTGGCGGCACATCCTGCGGTGATCCCGGGCCGGTCAGGGGCGCCGCCGGCAGTGGCGGCGGGGTTCTGGGGTCGGACATGATCGGAGCGCCCTGCGTGTTACAGGCCCAGTGCCTTGGCCTTGAGCTTGTCGTAGTCGTCCTGGGTGATCAGGCCGAGATCGAGCATTTCCTTGGCTTTTTTCAGCCTCGCGACCGGGTCATCGGCAGCCGGCGCGACCGGTTGCTGCAGGCCGCCAACGCCACCGAACATGCCCGATGCCATGCCCACGCCCACCAGGCCGGCGGCACCGCCATTCTCGCCCGCCGATTGGATGCCCTGGGCGACGCTCGCCTGCAGATTGGAGTTGCCGCGTGCGCCGGCCAGCGCATCGGCGCGCTGCACGGTCTTGAGCAATTCCCGGGTGTTCGCGTCGTACTCGATCGACACGATCGCGGTCTTGACGATGGCCAGGCCGCGATCGGATTTCCACTGGTACGCCTGCTCGACCGCAGTGGACAGGCTTTGGGCGAAGCCGAGCGAATCCTGCTGCAGTTTGGTGATGCGGTTTCCCTTGCCCGGGTCGTTGGTGTACAGGCTGAAAGCCGGTGCCAGCGAACCCACCACCTCGTTGAACAGCTGGCTGGCAGCGGCGTTGTCGAGATCGGTGAAGTCGAAGACCTGGCCAGGTTGCAGGTAACGGGCAGGCACGAAGTTCTTCACGAACAGGATCGGGTCGATGATCTTCAGCGTGTACGAGCCACGCGTCACCGCACCGACTTGGGTACCGAGGAAGCCGTCGTCCCAGTAGATCTCGGATTGCGTGCCAAACCGGTTGTCAGGCAATTCCTTGAGCGACACGAAGAACGCGGCCTGCTGCGAGCCCGGCTGGCCACCGAACTTGAAGCGCTCCCAGCTCTGCCGGATAAGCGGCGTGACCAATCCATCGCCGGCAAAGATCGACTGCGAGTTCGGATCGTCCGATCGCCATTCGTAACCGCCCGGCTCGGCGGCGAATCCGGTGATCGCGCCGTCC
Source organism: Pseudomonas sp. GW821-FHT07E12 (assembly GCF_058986605.1). Taxonomy (NCBI): domain Bacteria; kingdom Pseudomonadati; phylum Pseudomonadota; class Gammaproteobacteria; order Pseudomonadales; family Pseudomonadaceae; genus Pseudomonas; species Pseudomonas sp. GW821-FHT07E12. The sequence continues at coordinate 96,753 of NZ_JBYSVX010000001.1, forward strand.
TGGACCAGCAGCAACCCGTAGCCTTCGGGAACAACGATCTTCGACCCGTTGGTGATGATGTTCGAGGATGCACTGGTGTTCGAGCCACGCCCGGCGTTGGTTCCACGCGGGACCGCGGCGAACAGCGCCGCCGTCGACGGCAGCCCGGCCGGCACGGTGTAGAAATCCTTCCATTGATCGGCGAGAACACCACCGACTGCACCTGCCACCGCCTGTACAAGACCCATGACAACTCCCTGTGATTCGTGGACGGGTCCAGTACCCATCGTGATCGCCGAACTATATCAGGCACTCATGAGGAAGGCTTAGCCCACGACCGAGGGATCAGTGGCTTCGATCACCAACGGTGCATCGATCGAAGCATCCGGAACGCGCCACACGCGCACTTTGGAGCCGATGCGGGGAACCTGCGTCTGCAGAAGGTACTCACGCGAGTTCTTGAGATGCCACTCACCGCAAACCGGCCGATCGTCGGGCATTTGCACGATCAGCGTGAAGGACATGACCGAGCCTTCTTCGGAAAGTGCCCAATACCGCTCGTTCACCCGGCCGGTCGTCGCGACGGCTGTGGGCCCGATGTTGCGCCAAACCGCCTGCAGATGACGTTCGAGGTTCGCCATCCGGATTGAACCGATCAAGATTGCCCAGAGCGAGATCGCAAGGCTGCCGATCATGACGGTAAAAAGAACGTTGAACCACCAGCCAGGCGTCTCCTCCGTCCAGAGCATGAAGATGGCCCAAGCGGCGCAGGCGGATGCGAGCGTGCTCATGAGCGCAAATGACATGCGTCCTGCGAAGCCCATGCGGCTCGGAAGCCGTAGCACCTCGGGCGCTTGTGCTGGCGAGGATGCTTCAAGCCGCGGCACGAGATGGACGACGTGACCATGGGCGTAATGATGCGTGTGCGGCTTTGGCATGGCCGCATGGTAATGGGCCTCGTCAGGTGCGGCCAATACGCTTTGGTTACAGCCGAGCAGGCCGAGGTCCGACTCCCACCTGGCTAGGGAAGGGCGATAAGAGAGGCTTATCAGGAGGCGACGAGCCCGGAGTCAGGGAGTCGGATAGTGCGCTCAGCGCTGGGCGTGCTAACGTGATCCTGTCGGAAAAGGCTGACTTGGTCTGGTAAGCCCAAGTCCTTTCGGTAACGAAAGTTCTGGTCTTTGGCTTCGTGCTTGAGATCCCCACGACGAATATCGGACGCTGCCCGCGTCCCATCATTCGTCCGTGAGGTTCTCCAACCCGAGGAACGCTCCGGTCGAACAATGAATCGACACTGGAGTTGTTCATGCATAGCCGCCATCCGAAACCCTATGACGTTGTTATCGCCGGCGCCGGTCCCGTCGGGCTGTTTCTCGCCTGTGAGCTCAGGCTCTTCGATTTATCGGTCGTGGTGCTGGAGCGGGCCGAGGATCCGCATTCGCCCTTGAAACGCCTCCCTTTCGGCATGCGAGGTCTTTCGGCGCCCACTCTGGAAGCTTTCTATCGTCGCGGTCTGCTGGACGCCGTTACCGAGGCGCAGCGAGCGCATGACGTCTCCGGCGCCACTCGAGCGGCTGTGCACTGGATGCAGTCGCCCCGGCGTCCGGCGGGCCATTTCGCCGGCATCCCGTTCTTCCATGACCATGTCGATGCCTCCCGATGGCCATATCACCTGCCGAGCCCGGCGGGCACCAGCTTGATGGTGGACATGGAAACTCTCGAAACCGTGCTCGCCACTCGGGCAAGCGCCATGGGTGTCGAGATTCGGCGCGGCGTCGCCGTCGAAGCATTCGAGCAGACGGACGAAGAAGTAATTCTCCGCACCGAGGGCGTGATCTTCCGCGGCCGCTGGCTTGTCGGGTGCGATGGTGGCCGCAGCACAGTGCGCAAGGCGGGGGGCTTCGACTTCGTCGGCACTGAGCCGGAATTCACCGGCTATTCCGTCGAAGTCGAGATGGAGGATCCGGACATGCTTCGGCCTGGTCGCACCTACACGCCGACAGGCATGTATACCTATGCCAGGCCCGGAACGGTCGCGATGGTCGATTTCGATGGCGGTGTTTTCCATCGCATCCAGCCGATGACGCTCGACCATGTGCAGACGGTGTTGCGCCGTGTCTCCGGAACGGACGTGACATTGACCGCCTTGCGGCTCGCCACCACTTGGACGGACCGTGCTTGCCAGGCAACCGCCTATCGCAGAGGAAGAGTCCTGCTTGCCGGCGACGCCGCACATATCCATTCCCCGTTGGGCGGCCAGGGCCTCAATCTTGGGCTCGGTGACGCGATGAATCTTGGATGGAAGCTTGCCGCCACGAGCCGTGGGAATGCGCCGGCAGGCCTGCTCGATAGTTATCTGGACGAACGGCATCAGGTGGGAACGCAGGTTCTGGACTGGTCACGCGCCCAGGTCGCGCTCATGCGACCCAGCCCCAGCTCGCGTGCACTCGAAGCCATCATCCGCGACCTCGTCGACACGCGCGACGGCGCGACCTATTTTGCCGAGCGCGTGTGGGGCGTTTCTCTTCGCTACGATCTCGGCGACCACCATCCGCTGGTGGGGCGCAGTGTTCCCGACTTTGAACTGGCCAATGGCACGAAAGTCGGCGCGTTGCTCCGCCATGGGAGTGGCTTGTGGCTGGATTTCGACGTGCGTGCCCCATGCCGAGAACTGGCAAGCCGCTGGCACGGTCGAGTCATGTACGTCGCAAGCGATGCTGATGATTGCCTGGGCCTGAGCGCGGTGCTCGTACGTCCCGATGGCGTTGTCGCCTGGGTAGGGGAGGGGGATTTCGACCCTGAGAAAGCGGCACAGGCGGCAGTGCGGTGGTTCGGCGGATCTGGGGCCGCAGGTTACTGACGACGTCGTTTATCCAGTGGCTGGCCATGTGCGGGCCTGCATTGCCAGCCAGCTGTATCCCACGGCATGTGCGAATAGCTCTGAGCAGACATGTGCTTGTCGGTGCGGACAGTTGCGTTCGTGCAAGTTGCCTGGCTGCGGTATTCGCTGACAGTTGCTCACATTCGCAAAGCATCTACAACAAGTGAGAATGCCGGCGAGTGCTGACGGCGGCTTGGGTAGTAAAGGTGGTAGCCCGAGAATGGTGGGCACCAGTCCTGCAGCACGCGGATCAGGTGTCCTTCCTCGATGTGGGGCGCGAACTCCTCTTCGGGAAGGAATGCGATACCCATCCCGTCGAGTGCCGCGAGCACGATATGTGGTGAAGTAGTGAAGATTGCCTGGCCTTCGACACGCACGTTGACCTGTCGATCGCGTCGCTCGAACTCCCAGACGTATAAGCCCCCCAGCGATGGGAACCGGATGTTGATGCAGTTGTGCCGCGTCAGGTCTTCGGGGACCTTTGGAATGGGGTGCTTCTCAAAGTAGCCAGGCGAAGCCACTGCCGCCATTCGCAGCTTTGGACTGATCGGCAGGGCGATCATGTCCTTGTCGATGTTTTCCCCAAGGCGAACGCCTGCATCGAATCGATCGGCCACGATGTCCCGCAGTCCATAGCTGACATCGAATTCGATGTGGATGTCCGGGTAGCGATGCATCACCGGCAGCAGCTTCGGCAACAGAATGGTTCGCAGGACATGGTCGCCGCTGGTGATGCGAACCGAGCCGGCGGGCTTGTCCCGCAGTTCGGTGAGCGCATCCAGTTCGGCCTCGATCTCGTCGAAGCGGTTCCCGATCGCCTGAAGCAACCGCTCACCCGCCGGCGTGGGCGATACGCTGCGCGTGGTGCGGGTCAGCAGGCGGATCTCCAGCCGTTCCTCCAGAGTCTTGATCGCCTGGCTGAGCGCCGATTGGGAGACCCCGAGAACGGCGCCGGCGCGGGTGAAGCTCCCTTCCCGGGCTACCGTGACGAAGGCCAGTAGATCATTGAGGTTGCGTCGTGCCATGGGGCAAGTCTGGCATGCTCAATTGATTAGTAAAGCTAATAGGGCATAAAAGTATTCATCGTCTAATCAAGCAGATCAAGCGTGAGCAGAATGGTCCGCATCCTTCCATGGGCCCTTCGTTAACACGGTAGCCGCGCCGCACGATCTGGACGCGCTCCTCGTTCCGCCCAAGCGCGACGGCGCGACCGTGTTGGTCGGCGCACCTGCTGCTCCGCATCCGTCTCCCGGTGTGTTCAACCTCATCACCAGGCGCCGCTGAGACAACGCCACCTACGAACGCATGCTCAAGGGCGACGTCCAACATCGCTTCGTCATCGACAACGCCACCATCGCCGCTTGAATGCGGCGCACTCCGAGGAATCACCATGAACAAGCACGATGCAATCGCTCATCAGAATGTGTCTGACACCGGGCGCCGAACCCTGCTGAAAGGAGCCTGCCTGGCTGCCGTGGTCGGCGCGTCGCCAGTCTTCGCGCAATCCAATCCATCCGCAACCGGCGCAGGCGCCGTGCAACTGACGCAAGAGTGGGACAAGGTTTTCTCCAAGAGCAACAGGGTCGATCACCGGAAGGTGACATTCAAGAACCGCTACGGCATCACCCTGGCGGCCGATCTGTACCAACCGAAGAATGCCAGTGGAAAGCTGGCGGCAATCGCCATTGGCGGCCCCTTTGGTGCGGTAAAGGAGCAGTCGTCTGGCCTGTATGCGCAAACGATGGCCGAACGCGGTTTTGTCACCTTGGCTTTCGATCCGTCCTATACCGGCGAAAGCGGTGGAGAGCCGCGCAATGTCGCCTCACCGGACATCAATACCGAAGATTTCAGCGCTGCCGTCGATTTCCTCGGGCTGCTACCCAATGTCGATCGTGAGCGTATCGGCATCATCGGTATCTGCGGCTGGGGCGGCATGGCGTTGAATGCCGCCGCCGTGGACAAGCGCGTCAAGGCCGTCGTGGCCAGCACCATGTACGACATGACGCGCGTCATGTCCAAGGGCTACAACGACAGCGTGACCTTCGCACAGCGCACGCAGACGCTGGAGCAACTGAGCCGGCAACGCTGGCAGGATGCGGAACAGGGCACCCCGGCCTATCAACCGCCCTATAACGACCTGAAGGGTGGCGAAGCGCAGTTCCTGGTGGACTACCACGACTATTACAGGACGTCGCGTGGGTACCATCCCCGGGCGGTCAACTCCGGGAACTCATGGACGATCACCACGCCGCTGTCGTTCATGAACATGCCGCTGCTGACCTACATCGCGGAGATCTCGCCGCGCCCGGTGTTGTTCGTCCATGGCGAAAAGGCCCATTCGCGCTACTTCAGTGAAACCGCCTATGCGGCCGCAGCGCAGCCGAAGGAACTGTTGATCATCCCGGGCGCCAACCACACCGATCTTTATGACCAAGTGGACGTAATCCCGTTCGACAAGCTGACGGCCTTCTTCACCCAGCACTTGGTCGCGTAATGACGGCGTCGATGAACATTCCTGCGAGCATCGGGGAACACGAAGCCCAGTTGCGCTCCGCTCACTGGGGCGGCGTTTTCGCGATGACGCTGTGCGTGTTCGCGCTGATCGCGTCTGAGTTCATGCCCGTGAGCCTGCTGACACCGATTGCCGCCGATCTGCGTGTCAGCGAAGGCTGGGTGGGATACGGCATCGCCATCTCCGGCGCATTTGCGGTGATCACCAGCCTGTCGATCTCCGCGCTGGCCGGCAGCATGAACCGCAAGACGCTATTGCTGGCGTTGACTGGCCTGATGGCGTTGTCCGGCGCGGTAGTGGCGATGGCACCGAACTACTTCGTCTATATGCTCGGGCGCGCTTTGATTGGCGTGGTGATCGGCGGTTTCTGGTCGATGTCGGCGGCCACCGCGATACGCCTGGTGCCGGCCGCGCAAGTGCCGCGCGCCCTGGCCATCTTCAACGGTGGCAACGCGCTGGCGACCGTGATCGCCGCGCCTTTGGGCAGCTACTTGGGATCGATCATCGGCTGGCGTGGTGCCTTCTACTGCTTGGTGCCAGTGGCGGTGATCGCTCTGGCTTGGCAGTGGATCAGCCTGCCGTCCATGAATGCGGAACGCTCGTCCGCTTCGGGCAACGTCTTCCGGTTGTTCCGGCGCCGGACGGTCGCGCTGGGCATGGCCGCCTGCGGTGCGTTCTTCATGGGGCAGTTCGCGTTGTTCACCTATGTGCGCCCGTTCCTGGAAACGGTGACGCACGTGGGCGTGTCCACGCTCTCGTTCGTCCTGCTGGGCATCGGCGTGGCGGGCTTCATCGGCACCGTCGTCATCGGCACTTTCCTCAAGCGTGGCCTGTACCGCACCCTGATCGTCATTCCCGTCCTGATGGCAGCGATCGCGCTGGCGCTGATCCCCATCGGCACCAGGGCTTGGCCGGTGGCAACCCTGCTGGCGGCATGGGGATTATTGGGCACCGCGGCCCCGGCGGGCTGGTGGAGCTGGATCGCCGAGACCATACCCAAGGATGCCGAAGCCGGCGGTGGGCTGATGGTGGCGGTGATCCAGTTGGCCATCGCCTTGGGCTCCACCGTGGGCGGCCTGCTGTTCGATGGCAGTGGTTATCAGAGTGCTTTCATCGTCAGCGCAGCCGCGCTGCTGTTCGGCGCCTTCATGACCGTTATGACATCACGTTCGCAAGCGCCGCACGCTGCCTGAGTAGCGCGCCTGCCCGGGAAGACGTGCCATGACTCGAACCAATTCCTGCTCGATCTCGTACCTGCCGCCGAAGCGCTGGCACCTGCGCGGTTTGGGCTTGTTGTTCGGCCTGTTGATACTGGGCGGATGCGAGGCCAGCCAATCCGAAAAGCCCACAGTCGTTGCTCAGGATGCAGCAGGAACATCCGCCAAACCGGAGGAAACCAGTATGTGGATGACCGTCGGCGAACACTGCTTCCCCATTACCTTGGCCGACAACGCTGCCGCGCGCGCGTTCGCGGCCCAGTTCCCGTTGACGCTGGACATGGCCGAACTCAACGGTAACGAAAAGCATGCTGATCTGCCGCAGGCGCTGCCCACTGAGGCAAGCCGGCTGGGGATGATCCATGCCGGCGATGTGATGCTTTACGGTTCCAACACCGTGGTCATTTTCTACGAGACCTTCCGTTCGTCCTATTCCTACACCCGGCTGGGGCGCGTGGATGATCCCGATGCCTTGGGTCGGGTACTCGGGCGGTGGGGGAGCCGAGTGGTCTTTTCGGTGAAGTAGGCCGGGTGCACCTGTCGAGAGTCGCCCTATAGGCAAATGCTGAGCTCTTGCTCGCTTTTGACGCTGCTCATCCTCATCGCCAACCTCGGGCTGATGCATCTTTCGTTCGCTTCACCGAAAGTAGCCGACACCATGCCCATCGATCGAAACGGATCTCTTCTGCAATTCTTGAAAGACACGCGCGGCCGCATTCGACAATGTGCGGCCGCGCATCTGCTCGCGTGCCCGTTCCCAACGCTGTGATGTCTTGCTCACCACCGGCGGAAAATCACGCTGGCATTGACTCCCCCGAAGCCGAAGCCGTTCGATAGCGCGTACTCAAACTGGGCCTGCTGAGCTTGCCCCGTCACGATGTTCAGCCCTTGCGCCAGCGGGTCAGGGTTTTCCAGGTTCAGTGTGGCTGGCGCGATCTGGTCGCGCAGGGCAAGGACGGTGAAGATGGCTTCGATGCCGCCGGCCGCGCCGAGCAGGTGTCCTGTACTCGATTTGGTGGCGGACACGAGAAGATCGGGTCTATGGCCGAAGAGCGATGAGATGGCTGCCAGCTCCGCGCGGTCTCCCACCTGCGTTGAGGTCGCATGTGCGTTGATGTGATGGATTCGGTCCGCGGTGATCCCGGCCTGTGCGATTGCCAGCGCCATCGCCCGTCGAGCCCCATTTCCGTCGTCCGGGCCGGCCGTAAGATGGTAGGCATCGGCTGCGGTGCCGTAGCCCACCAGTTCTGCAAGTGGTGTGGCGCCTCGCTCCAACGCATGGCCCAGTCGCTCGATGACCAGCAGGCCAGCCCCTTCGGACATCACGAACCCATCGCGACGCTGATCGAAAGGCCGGGATGCCGCCTGGGGCGAGTCATTGAACGACGTACTCAATGCCTTGGCAGCGGCGAAGCCGCCCAGGCTGACTCGATGTATGGCCGCTTCCGCGCCACCGCACAGCGCGATATCGGCCTCGCCTGAGCGGATCAGGCGCGCTGCATCGCCGATCGCCTGGACGCCTGCGGCACACGCCGTGACCGGCGCTGCCAGAGGCCCCTTGAAACCGTAGCGGATCGACGCGTGGCCAGATGCCATGTTTGCCAGGAACGTCGGCGCCGAAAACGGTGACAACCTGCCGGGTCCTTTGCTGTCAGTGGTGTGGACGGCGTTGACGATGGAGCCAAAGCCACCTATTCCGGTCGCGATCACCGTGGCCGTACGCTCTTGCTGGCGTGCCTCGGTGGGATGCCAGCGTGCCTGCTCCAGGGCCTCGTGCGCAGCCACCAGGGCGAACTCCACGAAGCGATCCATCTTCTTAAGGTCTTTGGGCGGGATCACGCCGCTCACGTCAAAGCCGGCATCGGCATCATCAGCGATGCTGGGGACGCGACCACCTACGCCACACCCGGTTCCCGCCGATAGTTCCTCGGGCAGTTGGCCGACGCCGGACTCACCTGCCAGAAGCCGCGCCCAGACCTTGTCGACGCCGCACCCGAGCGGACTCACCGCGCCCATGCCGGTGACGACGATGCGGTTTTCATCGATGGCGTTCATGCGTGGGGCCGGCTGTACTGTTTTCATTGCGAAACATCCGTCAGGCGTTCTGCGGTGACCAGGACCACATCGTTGCTGCGCATCGGCAGGTCCAGCGACAACTGGCCGTCGCGCTTGACACGCACGCTGCGATCGATCTCCGGCGTATCGGTGGTCAGCGCTTGCAGGCGGTCCAGCTGCTTTGCGTCCAGCGACGACGGCGAGCCCATTTCCAGATAGGCGGTGTAGGCGTCATTGGCCTTGAAGCCGGTTCGCCGCACCTTCAATCGATAACTGCCAGGCGCCAGGTGCGCCAATCGCAGTTGCACCGGACGCGCGTCGGTCGATGGCAGCGGCTTGGTGTAGAAGGGTCGGTTGCTGACCGGCTGCTCGGGTTGCTGCCAATCCCATACCAGCGCGGCGACCGCCTTACCATCGGTGGCCGCCCAGGTCGATGCATCGTCGCTGGGCAGCTCGCGCCCCTGCAGCGCATGCAGGTACTTGTAGGCGAAATAGACCGGCTTGCGAATGCCCTCGCGCGTCAGCAGCCCGAAGCCGCCATGGAACGGCGTCGGCGGCGGTCCCGGCTCCTCGAACAGGTCGGTATAGACCCAATAGCTCATGCCTTGAGCCAGGCCTTTGCTTTGCTTGAGCTTGGTCAGCACATAAGGCCCGCTGATGTACGAATCGTGCACCGGATCGCGCGGGGTGTAGCTGGTGCTCCATTCGGTGAAGTACAGCGGCAAATCCGGAAAGGCCGAGGCCGCAATCTGCTGCCGTGTGCGGCGTACGTCGGCGATGATCGCATCGGGCGAGCTGGACAGCTTGGTGTCCTGCTGGCCTGCTTCGTCGAGGAAGCCGCCGTCGACGCCGTAGCTGTGCGTTGCCACGAAGTCGACAGGCGCCTGATTCGCCTTCGCATAGGCCAGGAACTCCGGGATCCAGGCCGCGCCGGCGGTGGCGGGTCCGCCAACACGCAGCTGCGGGTCGATGGCCTTGATCGCCTTCGCCGTATCCAGATACAACGCGAAGTAGGCCTGCTGATCGGCACCCTCCCAGAAGTCTTTGAGGTTGGGTTCGTTCCAGACCTCAAAGTACCAGTGCCTGACCTCATCGGCACCGTAGCGCTCGCGGACATGGTGCACATAGGCTTCGACGAGCGCGCGCCACGCCTTGGGCTCGGGATGGGAGGTGTTGCCCTTCCAGTAGAAGATGGATTGCGGCGAGGTCGCCATCGCCTGCGGCGTGAAGCCAAGTTCGACGAAAGGCCTGATGCCCTTGGCGAGCAGGGCATCATAGAGCTTGTCGATGCCGCTGAAGTCGTAGCGGGTATGGCCGTTCTCGACTTTCACCGTGCCAAGCACATCATGGAAGATGGCGTGAAACCGCACATAGCGGAAACCCAGTTCGTCAACGACCGTCTTCAACTGTGCCTGGCTGTCGTCGCGGATCAGGGTTCCGGGGTAGTCGGCGCCGACCGACAAGTCGAAGAAGCGATCGACCGGGTCGATCGCTTTGGCGACATCGAGTTCGACAACCCGCGGTGATACATCGCCTGCGGTGGCGATCAAGGGTGTGATCAACACCACGGCTACGCCGAGCTTGAGCAGTGAGCGATAGATCATGATTCCAGCCTGCGATTGATTCGGTTGAATGGATACCGGCGTTGGCGACATGGATGTCGTGCCACCAACTCCGATGAGCAGGGTACTTCTCCGCCTCAGAAACGGTACACCGCCGCCAGGGCAAGAATGTCGGTTCCGTACTTGTATGTACCGCTCAACGTGCTCCCGGTGGCCGATCTCAAGGATATTTCGGGGTCATCAAGGAAAAGGTGCGTGTAGCCGAGGCTGTACTCCCACATCGGCGTGGGTTGCCAAGTCGCACCCACGGACAGCCACTTGCGTTGCACATCGGGGACCCGGACATCACGCACTGCGTTGGTTACCGGAGATTCGTCATAGGCGATGCCCGCGCGCAACGTCCATTGATAGTTGAGCCTGTATTCGGTGCCGATCGACAAGAACGTGCTGTCGCGGTAGCCGAACTCCAGAACCTGATCGGGCTGGTTCGACTCGAAGTCGAGCCGGACGTCCTGGAATTTCCCCCATGCCGTCCGGGTCACGTCGGCCATGATGGTCCATCGGTCGGTCACATCGTGCGTAATGCTCGCTGTCAGGGTGGCCGGCAGCTTCAGCTCGGTGGCCGCGCGCGTGTTGGTGAACCATCCCGGCCTGGCGACGGCCAGGACTGCGGCGGCGTTGGATGGCACATCGAACTTCATGTCCACATCGTTGATCTTGTGCTTGACCTCGGAACGGTAGGCAATGCCGATGTGGGTATGGTCGGTGGGGCTGAACAGCCCGCCGATGGTGAAGCCCCACTCGTTGTTGCTCCCGTCCAGCTTCGTGTAGCCGTCGGCAGAGGTCGGTGCGAAGCCCGGAACGCCGGAGCCGGCCAGCATCGCGCCAAAATCGATCGCATTCTCGATCTTCGCCTCGGCGCGCTCGATGAAAACCGAGCCGCCAAACGATACGTACGGGTTGATGTCGTACGAGAAGGACGCGCCGAAATCGATAGCCTGAAGTTCGGTGTGTACGCCGTGGTAACGGCCGATCCAATTGCGGTTGTATTCGGTCGAAAAACCGAAGGGCGCCGTGATCGACAGACCCAGGTGCATGCGTTCGCCGATGGGCGTGTAGAAGTATGTGGCCGGGACCGCGCCCAGCTTGCCCGCGTCGCCGCCATTGCCGCCGGACAGCGGGCGTCCCAGTGCATCGTTGCCGGTGCCATTGAACTTGATCGAATAGTCGACCGCGGTGAGGTCGACCTGCAGAAGCCGGCCATCCAGAAGCCGCATCGCCGCCGGGTTGTCGGCGATCACCGAGGCATCGCCTGGCGCACTGATGGAGCCGGCAAATGCACGCCCCTGTGCCTTGGCGCTCTTTTCCTTCAGTTGGAACGCTGCGGCGTGGCTCTCCTTGGGTGCCGTCAGGCCGACCACTGCAAGCGCAAGAACGACGGAATAGGACAATCTATTGTGAATAAACATCGTTACTCCCTGTATTGTTACTGTTGTTGTAAAGCTCTCAATTCATTGCGATGGCAACTCATGAGTCGGTGTCGTCATCGTTTTCCCTTTATCGAGACGGCCGATGATCTGGCTTTCGGACTGTGGGTGATCAGGTCAGGCGGAGTGCCTTCCTCAGGCTGGCATCGACCGGACCTGCAGGCATGAAGCGACGCAATTTGCTCAGGAGGGACGCCTGTCCGGCCGGTGTTCGGCGCATGCGCCAAGTGCCCAATGCCGCTTCGACGATCGTGCTTGCCACTTCGGAAGGGTCGGGCGCGCCGCTGACGCTGTCCGCAATGGCGCTCGCGACGATGGCGCGCTCGCGGTCATAGTCTGCAATCGGTGTCTTTGCGTGCGGTGAATTGGCTTCAAGATTGGTCTTGGTATAGAACGGCTCGACCAGTGTCACGCGGATACCAAACTGACGTACCTCGTGATCCAGGCTTTCAGACAGTCCCTCCACCGCATGTTTGGAGGCCGCATAAAGCCCCATGTACGGCGCGGGGAGAAAGCCAAGCACAGAGCTGATGTTGACGATCCTTCCATGGCGTTGCGCGCGCATGTGCGGGAGGACCGCCTGTGTCGTGCGCAACAGGCCGAATAGATTGGTGTCGAACAGCGATGCAGCCTCGGCGGTCGTCGTTTCCTCCACTGCACCGATCAGGTTCATTCCTGCGTTGTTGACGAGCACGTCGATATGCTCGGCCTGTTCGATGACGCGGCTGATTGCACGCCGGACGGACGCATCGTCGCGAACGTCCATCTCGATCAGCTTGATGCCGGGCAACGGAACCGTTTTGTCGATGTTGCGCACGGTGCCGAATACTCGGCACCCCTGCATGGAAAACTTCTCTGCGGTGGTTCGTCCAATGCCCGACGAAACACCGGTAATGAGGACAACGTTCTGATTCGTCATGGCAGTTTCTTTTTCAAGAGGGATATTCATGTGGGCTGCTCGGCCAACGATCTGCTGCCGCGGGCGGCGATCTTGAACCAGATGGAATACATCGCCGGCAGGAACACCAGCGTCAGAATGGTTCCGGCGAGGGTGCCGCCGATCAGCGTGTAGGCGAGCGTTCCCCAGAACACCGAGTGGGTCAGCGGGATGAAGGCCAGGATGGCGGCCAGTGCAGTCAGGATGACCGGGCGGGCGCGTTGCACCGTGGCCTCGACCACTGCATGGAACGGGTCCAGCCCTTCGTGCTCGTTATGGTGGATCTGCCCGATCAGGATCAACGTGTTGCGCATCAGGATGCCCGACAGCGCAACCAGGCCGACCAGCGCATTGATGCCGAATGGCTGCTGGAACAGGATCAGGGTTGGCACCACGCCGATCAGGCCCAGCGGGCTGGTCAGGAAGACCATGACCATCGCGGAGATTGAACGCACCTGGAAGATGATGATGATCAGGGTGATGGCGAGCATGATGGGGAACAGCGGCAGCATGGCTTTCGTCGCTTTTGCTGATTCCTCGATGGAACCGGCCTGCTCGATGCGGTAGCCACCCGGTAGCTTGTCGATGATGGGCTGGAGCTGCTGCGTGATGGCGGCCGACACGTCCGGCGGTTGCAGGCCATCGGCGATGTCACCCCGCACGGTGATCGTCGGCATGCGGTCGCGACGGCGCATGACCGGTTCCTCCATGCGGACGTCGACCTTGCCCACCTGCGATAGCGGGATGCGTTGCCCATTGGCACCTGCAAGTGTGAAGTCGGCGATCCTGGCCGGATCGAGGCGGGTATCGCCTGCCGAACGGGCTACGACCTGCACGGTGCGGATGTCTTCGCGCACGGCGGTGACGGGCACGCCGCTGAGCAGGAATTGCAGCTGTTGCGCCACGGCGCTGGAAGTCAGCCCGACGGCCTGCAGCCGGTCCTGCTGCAAGGTGAAGTGCAGTGTGGGCGTGCGCGTGCCCCAGTCGGTGTTGACGGTGCGCATCATCGGACTGGTGTCCATGACGTGCTGCACATCGGCTGCGATGCTGCGCAGCTTGTCCGGGTCCGGACCACTGATCCGGTAAGCGACCGGGAACGGCGAGTACGGGCCGAATACGAGCTGGGTGACGCGCACGCGCGCCTCAGGTGCCAGGCCGCCTGCGATGGCCTGGCGCAAACGCGCCTTCAGTGCCTCGCGTTCCTCCTGGCTGTTCGTGCGGACCACGATCTTGGCAAACGAGGGATCAGGCAGCTCCGGCCCCATGGCCAGATAGAAGCGCGGCGCGCCCTGGCCGATATAGGCCGTGACGATCTTGGCTTCGTGCTGCTTGGCGAGCCAGGCTTCCACCTTGGTGGTCGCGGTGCTGGTTTGTGCGATCGATGTGCCATAAGGCATCTGCACTTCGACCAGCACCTCGGGGCGATCGGAGATCGGGAAGAACTGTTTCTTGACGATTCCCATGCCGAGCACCGCCACCACGAAAAGACCGATCACCGAGCCTGCGACCAGCCACTTGCGCGCGATGACGTGCTCCAGAACCTGACGGAAGCGGTTGTAGCGCGGTGTGTTGTAGAGCGCGTCGTGACCGCCTTCGACCTTCTTGAGATCAGGCAGCAGCTTGACGCCCAGGTAGGGCGTGAAAACCACCGCGACCACCCAGGATGCGATCAGTGCGATACCGACGATCCAGAACATGTTGCTGGTGTATTCGCCGGCGGTGGAGGCGGCAAAGCCATTAGGCATGAAGCCGACCGCCGTCACCAGCGTGCCGGCAAGCATGGGCGCTGCGGTATGGCTCCAGGCATAGGCGGAAGCGGCAATGCGGCCGTAACCTTCTTCCATTTTCACGACCATCATTTCGATGGCGATGATTGCGTCGTCCACCAGCAAACCAAGTGCCAGGATCAGCGACCCCAGCGTGATGCGGTCGAAGTTCTTGCCGGTTGCAGCCATCACCACGAAGACCGCTGCCAGCGTCAGCGGCACGGCGGCGGCGACCACGATGCCCACGCGCCACCCCATGCTGACGAAGCACACCAGCATGACCACCAGCAGCGCGGCGAAGAACTTGATCATGAACTCGTCGACCGACGAGCCAATGTTGACGGCCTGGTCGGTGACCTTGGTCAGGCTCATGCCCAGTGGCAGTTCGCCGTTGATGGCGCCTACCTCACTGTCCAGCGCCTTGCCCAGGTCCAGTCCGTTCCAACCATCGCGCATGACGATGCCCAACAGCAGCGCAGGCTCGCCGCCGTTGCGGATCATGAACGTGGAAGGATCTTCATAGCCACGCTCGACGGTGGCGATGTCCGACAGTTTCAGCGTGCGTCCCTGCGCCACCACCGGGGTGTCGCGGATCTTCTGCAATTCGTCGAAAGCGCCATCGAGGCGGATGAACACCTGCGGCCCCCTGGTTTCCACGGAGCCGGCCGGTGTCAGCGCATTCTGGCCATTGAGCGCGGCAAACACCTCCTGCGGGCTGATGCCCAGCGTTGCCAGGCGCTCGTGCGAAAGCTCGACATAGATCCGTTCGGACTGCTCGCCGATGATGTTGACCTTCTTGACGCCCGGCACGTGCAGCAGCCGCTGGCGCAACGTCTCCGCATCGCGCACCAGCAGGCGCTGCGGCTCGCCCTTGGCCTTGAGCGCGAACAGGGCGAAGGTGACGTCCGCATATTCGTCATTGACCATCGGCCCGATCACACCGGGCGGCAGGTTGGCGGCTTCGTCGCCGACTTTCTTGCGTGCCTGGTAGAACTGCTCCTGTACTTCCGAAGGCGGTGTGCCGTCGAGCAGCGTCAGCGTCGTGAAGGCCAGGCCGGGTCTTGTGTAGGTTTCGGTGCGGTCGTA
Organism: Pseudomonas sp. GW821-FHT07E12; assembly: GCF_058986605.1. Classification (NCBI taxonomy): domain Bacteria; kingdom Pseudomonadati; phylum Pseudomonadota; class Gammaproteobacteria; order Pseudomonadales; family Pseudomonadaceae; genus Pseudomonas; species Pseudomonas sp. GW821-FHT07E12. The sequence continues at coordinate 112,235 of NZ_JBYSVX010000001.1, forward strand.
CCAGCGCAGTTCCTGCATGCGCTTTTCGATCTTCTCGGCGACCTGATCCTGCATTTCCTGCGCAGTGGCCCCGGGCCAGGCGGTGATGATGGTCATCACCTTGACGGTGAAGGCGGGGTCTTCGGCACGGCCCAGTTTGAAGAATGAAACGAGCCCGGCCAGCGAGATCAGGCAGATCAGGAACAGGGTGATGGAGCGCTCGCGCACGGCGAGCGCTGACAGGTTGAAGCGGCCTTCGCTCACGGACGCGCTCCCTCGGTCACCACGGTCGCGGCCTGGCCGGCCACGCGCACCGGCTCGCCTTCGCGCAGCAGGTGCGCGCCCAGCGCGACGATCCGGTCGCCTTGCTTGAGCTGACCGGCGACGCGTGCGCCGTCATCTTCCAGGTGCTGGACCGTAACCGGCCGCCAGGCAACTTTTGCCGGCTCGCCGCTGATGAGCCACACGCCCGGTCCCTTGCCCGCGTCGAACAGCGAACCGATCGGCACCTCCAGGCCGCTTTGCACCGAGGCCGATCCGTCCGGAATCTGGATCGTGACGGTGGTACCCAACGGCGCGTCGGCCAGCTCGCCCTCCAGCACATAGCGCGCCTCGAAGGTGCGGGTCAGCCGATCAGCGGCATCCGAGAGCTGCCGGAGCTTGGCCGGAACAGCCACGCCTTTCTTGCCAAAGAGCGTGGCCTGTCCGGCCGAGCCAATGGCCGGCCGCAGGGTTTCCGGCAGTTGGACGACCGCCTCCCGGCGCCCGGCATGAGCCAGGCGCACCACGACCTGTCCGGCACTGACGACCTGTCCGGGTTCGGCCAAGGTTTCCATGACCACACCATCGGCATCGGCCACCAGTTCCGCATAGCGGTTGGCGTTCAAGGCCACTTCCGCCTGGGCCTGGGCTGCATTGAGCTGGGCCTTGGCGGCATCCGCCGCGGCCTTGATCTGGTCGTAGGCGGAGGCGGAGATCGCGCCGGTTCCGCGCAGGTCGCGGTAGCGGGCTTCGTCTTCTGCCGTTTGCTGCGCCCGTGCCTTCGCGGCGGCGACCGCTTCCTGCTGCGCTTGGGCGGCGAGCTTCAGATCGACGGGATCGATGCGCATGAGCGGCTGGCCGCGCTTGACGGTTTGACCGGTGTCCACCAGCCGTTCCAGCACCTTGCCGGAGACGCGAAAGCCCAGGTCGCTTTGAACCCGTGCGGCTACGGTGCCGGTGAAGGAGCGTGACGCAGCATCTGCTCCCAGGACGACGGCAGCACGGACCAACGGCGCTTCGGTGCGCGGATCGGATGGCGGTTTGTCGCTGCAGGCAGCCAGTACGAGTGGCAGTGCACAGAGAACGGTGGAGGTAACGAGGCGGCGCCGGAGCATGGGAGTCCCATCAACGAAATGATCAGGACACCCATTCTGGGTCTAGTGACTAAATTAGTCAATAGTCACAACGAGGTGGTGCATCAGGGGGACAGGCTGCGCAGCACCAGGCTGGACAGGTGCAGGGGTGCTTCCTCGGTGTAGTCGAAGCTGTATTGCAGGAGCAACGGGTTCAGGTAGGGGCGCATGACCAGGTAGATCGCCATCGAGGTTTCGTCCAGGGGCGTCTTGCGCTCGAAGTCCCCGGACTGGCGGCCTTCCTGCAACACTTCCTGAAGCAGCTTCTGGAAGCGTTCCTCATAGGCGAGCACGGCCTGCCAGCGCTCTGTGGCTGCCGAGGCGGCAATCTCGTAGAGCTTGCGATCCTGGAAGAACAGGCGAAGGCTGGCTTCGATGCTTACCTTGAACATTCGCCGCAGCTTCTCGGGCGGTAGATCGACTTCCGCCACGGCCGTCCTGACCTCTGTCTCGATCTGGTGCAGGCAGTTCGCGCAGATCATTTCGCCAATGGCCTGCTTGGACTCGAAGAACTTGTAGATGTAGGCCTTGGAGAAGCCGATGGCCTTGGCGAGATCGGAGACGGTGGTCTTCTCGTAACCATACCGGCTGAAGTGCTCGGTGGCCGCGGTCACGATCTGGTCGCGCACGTCATGGTCGGCCGGGCCACGGGCCGGAACGGGGTAGGTGGTTGTTTTGTTCATGACCCGAAGCTTACCTCTCGGCCAGAAATTGGACAACGAGTGACCATATGGTATATTAGTCACAATCATTCGACCTGCCTCTTTCCGGAAGAAGTCCATGTTGCCCAAGCGCCCCTTTGCCATCCTCATCGCCGCCGGCCTTCTGGCTGGCTGTGCCGTCGGCCCCGATTACGTCAGGCCCGATACGCCCATGCCGGGGCAGTACCTCGGTCAGGCGGCGGTGGACCAGCGCCATGCCGCCGGCAATGCGGACCTGGTCGCTTGGTGGACAGGGTTCGGCGATCCGCAACTGACGCGATTCGTCACGCAGGCGCTGGAGCAGAACCTCGATCTCGCGCAGGCCTCCGCTCGGGTCACGCAAGCCCGCGCGGGGCTGGGCGCGGCCAATGCCGCGCTATTGCCTTCCGGTAACGTCAGTGGCCAGGCCACCAGAGCCTACCAATCCGTTGAAACACCGCTTGGGCAAGTCTTGAACTCGACGCCCGATTTCGACCGCTACGGCAATTCCTACGAAGCCAATCTCGGTGCGAGCTGGGAGCTGGACGTGTTCGGAGGCCTGCGCCGGGGGCGGGAGGCAGCATTTGCCGAGTACCAGGCATCGGAAGCTGGTGCCGCGGCCACGCGCCTTGCGGTAGCGGCACAGACCGCCGATACCTACATCAGCATCCGGGGGCTGCAAACGTGCCTGGATGTGGCGCGCCGGCAAGTGCAGACACAGCAGCAACTGCTCTCGACCATCAACCTGCTGTACGGCAAGGGCTTGGCTGCCGAACTTCAAGTGCGACAGGCCGAGGGGGCACTTGCCCAGGTACAAGCCTCGGTGCCGATGCTGGAGACGGGTCTGGATGCGGCCATGAATGCCCTGGATGTGATGCTGGGCTCGCCACCGGGAACGCATCGGGCGGAACTGGCCGATGCCAGCGCCATTCCCGTTGCCCCGCAAATCACCGCCACGGGATCGCCGGGTGACCTGCTCAGGCGCCGGCCCGACCTGATCGCGGCCGAGCGTCGTCTTGCCGCATCGAACGCCCGCATCGGTGTCGCCGTCGCCGAGTACTACCCCAAGCTTTCGCTGGGTGGATTGATCGGCAGCGCGACGGCGCTGTCCGGCGGCAACCTGTTCACCAGCGGCGCCAGCCAATCCGCGGGCGTGCTGGGTCTGCGCTGGCGCCTGTTCGACTTCGGCCGCATCAATGCGCAGATCAATCAGGCCAAGGGCCAGGAAGCCGAGATGCTGGCCGCCTATCGGCTGGCCGTGCTGCGCGCGACGGAGGACGTGGAAAACGCCTTCTCGGCCCTGGTCAAGCGTGAGGAACAGGCCAGCGTGCTCGCTCAAGGCGAGGACTCGCTGGGCCGTGCGCGCGGGGCTTCGTTTGCGGCTTACCAAAAAGGTGTCGTCAGCCTGATCGAAGTCCTGCAAGCCGACGACAGCTTGCTGCGTGCTTCCGATGCGCGAGCCCAGGCGCAGACCGAATCGGCACGTGCGGCGGTCTCTGCCTTCAAGGCGCTCGGTGGGGGCTGGCAACCGCAAGAGCCCGAGCCGGTCGCCAGCAGGTAGCGAGTAGGTCGCGGCACTATGGCGTCGATGTAGCCCAGGTAAACCTCGAAAAAATGCTCATGCGCAGCAAGGGCGGGGAAGGCCGCGCTTGCTGCGTAACTTGCGTTCAAGCCCGAGCCGTAGCCTCGCGCACAAAGTCTTCATAGGTGCGCAGCGGACGCCCCAGGATGGCTTGCAGCTTTTCCACCGTGCCGTCGGCTGCGTGCATGCCGAAGTGCTGGATGCCGGCCATCATCAGGCGCATGTCGTAGGCCAGCCAGGACGGAGCGTATGCGGCCAGCTGTGCTTCGAAGGCTGCCACGTCATCGCCGGCGTAGGCGATCTCGCGGCCGAGCGCTGAGCTCCAGGCCTTTGCGACGGAGGCGCCGGTCAAGGCGTGTGGGCCGACCAGTTCGAGCGTGACACGCTCCAGCGGGGCAGGTGCGCGGTCGCGTCGCAGCAACTCGACAACGGCGATGTCTGCGATGTCGCGTGCATCGATCATGGCGACACCTGCGGCGCCGATCGGCATCGGGTAGACGCCGTAGTCTTGAATCGTCTGCTGGATCATCCCTTCGTTCTGCATGAAGTACGCAGGGCGCAGAATCGTTGCGGGAATGTCGAGGCTTTCGATCATGCGCTCGACGGTGTGCTTGCCGGTGAAGTGGGGCACGTTGGTGAACTTGTCGGCATGGATGACCGACAGGTACACGATGCGCTCGATCCCTGCTTCTTTGGCCAGGTTCAACGCGATCAGCGCCTGCGTCACTTCGTCGGGAGTGACCGCATTCAACAGGAACAGCGTGCGCACCGAGGCTAATGCAGCACGCATCGACGCAACGTCGGTGAGGTCTGCAATAACTTCGGTGACACCCGCAGGGAAGCCGCGCTTGCCTTGCTGGCGAACCAATGCCTTGACCTCTGCGCCTGCGTCGGCGAGGCCTTGGGTGATGAGGGAACCGACGGTACCGGTGGCACCGGTGACGAGAATGCTCATTGTGAATCTCCTGCTGTGGATGGAAGGGGGGATCAGCGTGAAAAGTCCGCCACGACCTTGCCGGCCCGTGGGGTAGTGCGATTGCGTTCGATGGCCTGAGGAATGTCGGCGAAGCCGACGACCTCGTTGACCTTGGACGTCAGCGCGCCGCTCGCGACCTGTGCAGCCAGCGTTTCCAGAAGTGCGACGTCCGGCTTGTTCATGAACCACAGGCCTCGGCGGCCGGGCGGTGCGCGGGCCAGGATGTCGGGCGATGTCGTACCGACGATCACGCCGTCCGGCGCCAGCACTTGCCACGAGCGATCCAGGACATCGCCGCCGACGTAGTCGAGGACCAGATCGATGTCTCGAACGAGGTCTTCAAAACGCTGCGATTGATAGTCGATGACATGCTCCGCGCCGAGGCTGCGGACGTAATCGAGGTGCCCCGTCGATGTGATCGCGAAAACCTCTGCCCCTGCGCGCTTGGCGTACTGCACGGCATAGCCACCCAGCCCACCTGCAGCGCCATGGATCAGGATCCGCCGGCCGGGATGCAGTGGCCCGGCATGGTGAAGGCTCTTCCACGCTGCGACCGCGGCAACCGGCATGGCGGCGGCATGGATGTCATCCAGGTCATCAGGGATGCGAGCGAGTTCGGTGTCATCCACCGCAATGAGCTCGGCAAATGCGCCAAGCCCGCCCATCGCGCCCATGACGCGGTCGCCGACACGAAAACGCGTGGCGCCGAGCCCGACGGCCTCGACCACACCGGCCAGTTCTGCACCCAGCACAACCGGCAGCGGCAACGTAAAGACCTCACGCACAAGACCGCTGCGGACTTTCCAGTCGATGCCGTTGATGCCGGCGGCGCGAGTGCGAACCAGCACCTGGCCTTGTCCTGCTTCTGGTTCTGCGATGGTGGCCACTTCGGCGGCGGCGGCGCCGCCGTAGGCCCGGATCAATACAGCGCGTTGCATGGTGCTCATGGCAGTTGCTCGTCTGGCATTGCGGTGACGAGACGTTATGTCGTTGCATGGATAATACGAAGATGCCAGGATGTAGACGCCTGGTTTCAAATATGGAACACGATGGATCTGAATGCTCTGATCGATTTCGCGCTGGTCGCAGCGAACCAAGGCCTGGGAAAGGCGAGCCGCGCGAGTGGCAGGTCGAAGGCGACCTTGTCGCGGCGCATCGCCGAGCTCGAGGAGCAGTTGGGAGTGCGCTTGGTCGAGCGCAGCGCACGTGGCCTCAGGCTCACCGAGGCCGGGCAGTTGCTGATGGACCGCACCGAAGTGCCGTTGAGCGAGGTGGCCGAGGCCATGGCAGCCGCACGAGAGGGGCTCTCGACACCGCGAGGGCGTTTGCGTGTGGCATCTCCGGTCCTCTTCTCGCAATTGGCGATGGGACGCATTGGTGTGGAGTTCTGTGCGGCCTATCCGGAGATCACGCTCGAGGTGGTGGCAGAGGACCGCATGGTCGATTTGGTGGAAGAGCAGTTCGATGTGGCCATTCGGATCAACCCAAGCCCGGACAGCAGCTTGGTCGGGCGGTGCTTTGCCAAGGATCGGCTGGTTGTCGTGGCCGCGCCCACCATCGAAATGCCAACCAGTGGCGCGGTCAGACCGGTTCCCAGCGTCGTGATGTCGAGCTTCCAGCCAACCACGTGGAATCTTGATGACGGACGCTTGATCCTGGAACCCATTCCAAGGCTGAGGTTTTCCTCATTCCTCATGGTCCGCGATGCGGCGATCGCCGGCGGTGGCGCCGCTCTGATTCCGCAGTCGATTGCATGGAATCACCTTGCGCGCGGCGAGTTGATTCAGTGGGGCACGATCTCGGGCGTGGAGCGGGCGCTCTGGGTGTTGCACACCTCCAGGCGCCTGGCTGCACCGAAGGTGCGCGCCTTCGTGGACTTCATGTGCGCCAGATATCCGGACGTGTCGCTTGTTCTAAAGGGGTAGGGCAGCGCCATCGCTGTTGGACAAGTGCGTCAACGTAGCGGTCACGCTAGAGATGGAACAGCGGTTACACGGTGCTCCTGCTCCAGCGCCGAGTTTTTCAACGCAATAGGCCAGAAGCTGATATCAGTGGGGGCGGATTAGGAAGATTTATCGGGGGTAGGCGGTATGGCAGCTTTCGCCCCCAAGCACCCATTCGAAATCGCCGCCACTCCCCATGCGAAGACAAAGTCGTACTAGGTAAGCGCGCTGACCCGTTCAAGCCCATGGTGCTGCTTGAGTTACCAATCCATGTTCGCCGAGCGGTCCATTTCCTCACCCCAGTAGCGCAAGAACTCCGACATGTCTTGGGGGGAGCGCATTGCCAAGGTATAGGTGCTCTTGGCCATCGTCAGCACGGTGCTGTACCGGTTTTCGAGCAGGAGTTCACGCGCAGGTGCGCGCACGCCCTTGAACATAAATGCCTCGAAGTCGTCGAGCACTTGGAGAACCTGGCGCGCATCGAAGTCGAGGCCGTTTCCGAAACGAAAGTGCTGGGGTCCGGTTCTATGCGGCAACAGCACCGGCACCGCCCCCGCAGGCGAGTGAAAAGAGAACGCTTCGCCTTGTTTTCCGAAGGCGCCGTGCGCTACGTGATTGCGCAGGTCCTGACGAATGGCCAGGACGCGATCAAACAGCGTGTTGGCGCCCGCTTCGGTCAGATCGATTGCCGCCTTGAACTTGCCCGCCCAATCCCCAGAGGCGAGCTTGGCCACCTCCGCCCCGGTGGTGATGCGGCCTTGCAAGATCGCCACGTGGATCAGCGCATGCTCGGTCCAGGAAAAGTAAGCTTCCACCGCCGACAGCGCCAGCCAATTGGGCTGAGGTTCGGAGTGCCGGTCCGCCATCCAATGTTCGAGCATGCTCGATAAGTCGGTCATGGCGGCGGCAGCGGCACGCCGTTCGGCTTTGCGCTGATCCAGGGTCTCGAAGTGCTGCTGCGCCAGCTGTCGCAAGTATCGATAGCGTTCGTACAGCGACTGACTGTGATTGGCCACGTTCATGGCCGACTGCGCGACTTGCGTGTCGGCCAACCAGTCGAAGAACGGTTGCGCTGCCTTAGTAGCTTTGTGGATTCGATTGACGATCTCGGTCGAGTCTGCAACGACTCGATCGGGTTCGGGATGAAACAACCCCAAGCCCATCTTGCGGTGCTCGATGGTGAATAGGGTTCCGTGAAAGTCCAGCGGGATGCTCCAAGCGACCTTTTCCTCGGGACCTTGGTGCGGAAACTCAAACAGTTCCACAAGCAAGCAGTAGACCAGATAGTACTCTGGCAGCCGGCGGCCAGCGTCGGTGCGTCGCGCCTTCGACCAAAAGTCTGCCAGTCCCTGGGTCTGGCCGTTGGCTGGGCGTACGTCGCGAAGCGCGCGCAAGGCGCGCGCGCACCGATTGCATCTCGGCAGGTAGGGGGCGATTAGCCACCATGGATGTCAGGTTCCCGAGGCCAGGACAGCAGGTGAGTGGTTCGCATCACTGAGCCGGAGGCGTCGGCTTGCCCAAGCGAGCCACCCGCCACGGAAAGTCCTCCCGGTATGCTTCGGCGATGGTCTCATCCAGAATCTGCGTGTACGCGGCGACCTGCCAATCTTGCTGGTCGTCAAAGGCGACACGAAGGCGTTGTTCCCACTCGGCGTTTGGTACGATCACCACCGCGTTCGAGGGGTCGAAGTGCAGCTCGTCGACATGCAATCGCCACTCGCGCTCCCAAGTGAAATCCACGCGCTCTGCATCGCCGATTTCGTAACGCATGTGGCGCCATCGAAGCGCCTCGGGTAGAAGATCGTACTCCGCTTCGGGCTGGTAGATGACCGGGCGCCCGCCCTGCGCAAAAACCCATGTCTTGTCGAACAATATGCCGAAGGGCGTGTATCGCGAGTAGCCGTCTTCGTTGACCGGGCCGCCAGGCACCATCGGAAGTGGCGCTTCGCTAAAGCAAACACAACGATAGCGATCGCGATTGATGCGGCCGCTGCCTCGCAGCTTGCGCTCGTGCAAAATTCGCTGCATTGCACCGAAGGCGTCGACCCATCGCGGGCCGGTCATGAAATGCACCAGATGGTCGGCCATGTCGGCGCGCGGCATCGCATTACTCCTGGTTCAGTGGTAGGTGGTGGCCCGACACGATGTGCTTGGCGCGCTCGAAGATTTCGTCGAAGGTGAAAATCTCCGGCTGGTGCAGGTGCGAACGGTACAGCTCGAACGAGCGCAGGCGCTCTTCGCTGACGCCGTGTTCGTTGCGGAATTCACTGAGACTGCCAACGACCACGAACGAGCGCGGCGAGAAATTGAACACTTCCTCGCCGGAGGGAAAGCCGTCCTCGCCCCTGAGCCGGTGGCGGCCGAACAGGCTTTCAGCCGCGTAGGAGACCGTGCCCTGGATCTGCGCGACCGCGCCACTGAGCTGCGCCGAAGGCGCGTAGCACCCGCCGCGATATTCCTGCTTGGCCATCAGGTCAGTGCGGTGGTGCTTTATCTCCACGAAGCACAGCGTCGAGGCGATCGCTTTGGACCTGAGCAGGGCATCCACGCGCTTGCCCGGCTGCAGGACGGTATGGCCGCGCACGTACTGCTCGAGCTTTTCGTTATCGAGCGTGGCGCCGTACGCGTACTGCAGGCCGTATCCGAATATCCACGGGTTCTTTTCGAAGAACTGCTGCCACAGCGCCTCATCGCCGCAGTGCTTAACCGCCTTGGCGTGGTCGAAGTACTCCGGATCGTGCAGCAGCCGATAGAAGGTCTCCATCTGCTGGCGGCGGTAGCCGAGCGAGACCAGGTCTTCCTTGGTCACCGCTTGGCGCACGGCCTCGGCGAATACTTCCGGATTGCCGGCGAGCAGGGCTTCAGCCTGGGTGGGGGTGAGCACGCGCTTGCGCAGTTCTTCGTCGGTGAGATTGAGCGGGCCGCCGTCGTCGAATGCGGCCGCGCGGATGTTGCCAGCGAACTCCAGCAGGCGCGGGATTTCCGGGCCGACGAAGGTGAAGCCGTTGCCGACCGGCATCCCGGACTCGTTGTCGAATTTTTGCAGCGTCAAGATGAATATCTCGCCCGTGGCCTCGAGGAACTTCGCTCGGATGCAGGTGCGCGCCCCGGGCTTGTTTCGCAAGACCACCTCGCCCAGTTCCTTGGCGTACTCCAGAACGTCGTTTGCTCCGGTGACCTTCGAGGCGATGCGGATGCGCCGGGAGCTGTCCCGGAAGTCCTTCAGGGAGGGGCTGATGTAGACCTTGCCCGACTTGGGGAACTGGTAGTTGTCGTCGTTCTCGGTCATAGATTCTCACAACAAGCCCGCGGCCCCAACCTGGTGAGTACATAACATTAGTGCAGGCTCTGCTATCCCGGCAGCAACGTTACGCCATGGAAGACGAGGTTGCCATCGGTCCGCGCGGGCCCAGTATTTCCGCCGGCCCATGGACCGTGGTCAGCGCCTGTTTCATCGCCGCTATCGACGATTTCCTTGCAGCTCACCACCTAGGCAATATGCGCCCGTGACGCCCTGACGAGCCACGTCTGCCATCGACGGACAGCGCTGGCAACTTCTAAGTGGCGTCGAGCTCCACCTCGCTCCTTCGCTCGCGGCGCGGCGGCTAGGTGCCGATAGTTCGACATCCTTGACGAGCTCTTTGTCCAAGTCGGCTTGCATGCCCTGCACAGGCGAGCCGGGCGCAGTGGCGAGCCCATGCCACGGTGCACGCTCAAAGTACGCAAAGCCATATACATATCTGGAGACAATGCTCCGTGGCAGGCCGAGCCGTTTAGCCGATCTTTTCATTGACTGGCGGGCCCGCTTCTGCCTGAAAGCGGACACGGGGGGCTGAGGGTTAGGAGGATTTACCGGGGTAGGCAGGAGGGGCGTCCTTAAGTCATCAGCTATACCCGCGAGGAAGAGTGTTCTGCAGCACCCGCGTCCCGCGATCATGATGACGGGTGATCAGCCGTGCGGCGCTCGGCGGATTGGATCGACGCCACCATGGCCTCGATGCCTGATCCAACGTTGCCGAGCCATCGGTCTAGCAGCAATTCTGCTGCAACCTACGTAGCCCCTCTGCAGTCCATGCTGGAGGCCCCGCTGGCGGGCGGAGGGTGCGACGCCTGGACCGTTGCATACGGTGCTAGGTGGTGTTCAGATGGGAAGGGGGCAGGGGTGGCTGGGCGTGAGCCATTGAGTAACGAATGGGCCGTAATCGCCTAGGAGGATTTGCCGCCCCCTCAAGTTTTCCGCGGGACCCTGGGAGGGTGCCGAACATTTGGGCAAAGGAGGCTACAAATGTTTTTGAACGATCAAGAGACGGCGACCGATCTTCTGCACTATGAAGCCATCGCCAAGACGGTGGTCAGGCTGATCAGGGATACGCCCAAGACCCCATTGACGGTCGGGGTGCATGGTGACTGGGGTGCGGGCAAGTCCAGTGTCCTCAAGATGACGGAGGACGCGCTTTCCAAGCAACCAAAGGTGCAATGCCTGTGGTTCAACGGCTGGGCGTTCGAGGGCTTTGAGGACGCTAAGACCGTCATCATAGAGACCATCATTGAGGAGCTTCAGCGCCAGCGCCCCACCTCCACGAAGGTCAAAGCCGCCGCCAAGAAGCTGCTCAAGCGGGTGGATTGGCTCAAGGCGGCGAAGAAGGCGGGAGGCCTGGCCTTCAACGTGGCCACGGGACTTCCCACCTTCAATCAGATCGGCGACTTGATTGGCGCGGCGAAGCAGTACCTCGGCAAGCAGGCAGAGGGATTAACGCGGGAGGACCTTGAGGGGTTCGTCGATGAGACGGCGGGTCTTCTCAAACCTGCAGAGGAAGAAAGTGTTCCGGCCCATATCCACGCCTTTCGGAAGGAGTTCGTGGAGTTGCTCGAAGCGGCGGAGATCGAGCAGCTCGTTGTGATCGTCGACGATCTGGATCGCTGCCTGCCCGAAACCTCGATTGCCACGCTCGAAGCCATCCGGCTTTTCCTGTTCGTGGAGCGCACGGCATTTGTCATCGGTGCGGACGAAGCGATGATCGAGTATGCGGTCAGGGAACACTTCCCCGATCTTCCACCGAACTCTGGGCCTGTGAGCTATGCCAGGAACTACTTGGAGAAGCTGATCCAGGTGCCGTTCCGCATACCCGCATTGGGTCCGGCTGAGACCCGCACCTACATCACACTACTGATGGTGGAGGCGGCCCTGGGTGCGCAGGATGAGCGGTTTCTGAATCTATTGACAGCAGCTCGCGAGGATATGAAGCGGCCCTGGCTGAGCAAGGGGCTCGATCGGGCAGCGCTGGTGGCCGCAATGGGCAAAGACGAACTGCCCGAGAGCGTCGATCGCGCATTGGTATTGGGGAACCAGCTCACGGATATGCTCACGGATGGCACGCGTGGCAATCCCCGGCAGGTGAAGCGCTTCCTCAATTCAATGCTGCTGCGACATGCGATCGGAGAGGAGCGCGGCTTCAGCGCCGATATCACAGTGCCGATCCTCGCAAAGCTGATCCTCGCCGAGCGATTCCAGAACGACTTCTTCGAGTATCTAGTGAGGCTCGTGGTCGCCGCGCATGAGGGCAAACCACAACAGATCATCGACTTCGAGAACAGCGTGCGTAGCGCGGCACAGCCGGCCACCCCAATGCGTGCTGGAACGCTGCTCAAGAAATTCGCCAAGGTAGACGACGCGTCCGAGATGGAAGGGTGGGCGAACAACGAATGGGTGCGCAATTGGATCACATTGGATCCACCGCTGTCGGGCGAGGATCTGAGGCCCTACATCTTCGTCACGCGCGACAAGCGGATTGCGCTCGGCGGCGCAAGCGCATCCGGACACCTCACCGCGCTGGCCAATCAGCTTATGGGTTCCGAACTCGAAGTGCGTGGGGCAGCCGCCGAGATTCGCAGGCTCCCTAGTCCTGCGGCGGAGGAAGTCTTCGATATCGTACGCCTGCGGATTCTGGGAACCGACAACTTCGCGACCAAACCAAAGGGAATCAGTGGACTGATCTCGCTTGCCACCGAACATCCGACACTCCAGCGACGGTTGCTGGGCTTCGCAAAGGAAGTGGACCTGAAGAAGGCCGGTACTTGGCTCGCTGCGGCTTTTGATGCCAGCTTCACGAATGTGGATGTGAAGAAGGATTACGACGATTTGTTGAAGAGCTGGGCGTCGCAGACCGTCAACAAGAAGCTGCAAGCTGCGACCACTGCGGCCCTTACGATGAAGGAGGGTCGCTGATGGGGACGTCGAAGAGTTATGGCGGCCCACCAAATGGCCTGCTGCCGGACTGGATCGATCAGGTCGCACCCGGTGCAGCGGCTCCGCCGGCTCCGGCGCCAGCGCCAGTCCCCTATGCCCCACCTGGAAATCTACCGCCTGCAGCGCCACCGCCCGTTGCGCCGGCCGGCCCACTTACCGAGGCATCCTCTGCAGGTGGCTTAGGTACGGCACGCGGCAATTTCACTCGCTTCGCGGGGAGCCGCGAACGTGAGTCCCTCCGAAGGGCGGTATCACAGTATGTGAGGCAGGGCACGGGCGGGGCGGCTGGAGCGGCCAGGAGGATGGGGGCATCTCGCGTCACCGGGGCTCAACTGCTCGGACTGATTGGCGATGTGCAACGCAACGGTCCGGTGGCCGCCCTCCAACGCCTCAATCTGGGCGGTCTTGCGGGGCGCCCGGCGGTTGAGGTGTTCCTCGCCCTCACCGAGGTGATGTGTCCGCCCGGTGGGCGTGTCGATGAGGCGATCGCAAGGCAGGCCATGCTCGATACGATCTGCGACATGGCAGACCAGGGTGTCGGCGACTTCGGTTCACTGACGGCCGATCAGCTTACGGAGTTCTTCCTGGGCTATGTCATTCACACCATCGAGGGACGTGTCATGGCAGATCTCGGCCACCGGGCCATTGAGAAGCCCGTGAGCGCAGAGGAAGCGAAATTGGTACAGGAGGATCTGCACCAGTTCGTCGATGGGCACGTCCGCGGACATCTGGGGACACTTTTGGATCGTGTGCAGGACCTGCCCGAGTCAGAGATTTCGGGGGTGGTCGATCGCATCTATCGGGCGTCGTTCGAGCTTGTCTCGGCGACTGCGGGGGACGTCGAATGAGCAGGCACACACTTGTAATGCGTATCGGCGGGGACGACGTGGCCGATACGGGGCAGCGTCTGGCCGGCGGATTCGTTACCGAACTTCCGCGCTACCGCAGCTTTGCATCGATCGATCATCAGATCGGCGACACCATCACCCAACTACAGGCTATGGGTCTGCACCCCTCGGAGAGGGCACTCGATCTGGCAGTACTGGCGGCGGCCATTACAGCCGCAGATACCCGAATCAGTCGCGATTTGGACGCACAGGATGGCTGGACGCGCGAGATCGAACTATGCGTGCCGGTGTCCGACAGTCGGGTGTGGACGGACGCCGGACCCCTGATCGAGCGCACACTCAATTTCCTGACGGGCGATCTTTGGTTCATCACGTTCCGGGAGCGCGCAGCCTCAGTGCAGACCCTAATCCCCGTATCCACCGGAACACTCACGGAGAAGCCTCAGTCGGTCTGCCTGTTCTCTGGAGGCTTGGATAGCTTCATCGGTGCGGTCGATCTGCTCAGCGAGGGCGAGCGGATCCTTCTCGTCAGCCATTACTGGGACCGTGTTGCCAGCAGGCATCAGAAACTGTGTCTCGATGCACTCGAAGAGCAGTTCGGCGAAGGGGCCTTCGAGTCGGTGCGCGCGTATGTGGGCTTCCCCAAAGGTGCGGTCGCGGACTCGCAAGACGAGGATACGTTGCGTGGCAGGTCATTCCTCTTCTTCTCGCTAGCGGCGCTGGCGGCCGATGCGATCGGCGACGATACGGTCATCCACGTGCCCGAAAACGGTCTGATCTCACTCAATGTGCCGTTGGATCCTCTGCGTCTTGGTGCATTGAGCACCCGGACGACTCATCCTTATTACATGGCCCGATTTAATGAGATCCTGCGGAGCATCGGGCTCACATCCAAGCTAGAGAATCGCTATAGGCACCGAACGAAGGGGCAGATGGTGGCAGAATGCACGGACAAAGCATTCCTCAGGGCCGCGGCCGCCAATACCATGTCCTGTTCGTCACCGGCGAAGATGCGATTCGATCAGGATGAGCAACGGCGCCAGCCGAAGAACTGTGGTCACTGTGTGCCCTGTCTGATCCGACGCGCCTCGCTGCTCCATGGTTTCGGTACCGACGATACCGAATATCAGCTCGAAGATCTTGGGGCGAGGGCGCTTGATTCGACTCGGGCCACAGGTGAGCACATCAGGTCATTCCAGTTTGCCATCGCACAGTTGTCAGCCAGGCCGCAGCGCGCACGATTCGACATCCACAAGCCCGGACCACTGACTGACCATCCCGCCGATTGGGCTGCATACGAGCAGGTCTATCGTGACGGGATAGGCGAGGTCGCTGCGCTCTTGAATGGCGTGGTCTCGAGGCCGGGCGGTGGGTGATCGCAGCATCGAGTGTAGGTGGGTCGATCTACACTGCCATGTGGATCTGTACCCTGACCACCCGGGCGTAATCGCCGACTGCGATCGCTTGGGGATAGCGACACTTGCCATCACGACCACGCCGCGGGCGTTCGAGCGGAACGTAGAGCTTGCCGCGGGATCGCCCTTCGTTGAGGTCGCGTTGGGCATGCATCCACAGCTGGTCGCGAGCCGCTCCAATGAAATCGGATTGTTCGAAGGCCTGTTGCCGCAGGCAAGGTTTGTCGGTGAGATCGGCCTGGATGCTGGCTCCCAGTTCTATGCCAGTTTTGCCGAACAGCAGCGGGTCTTCGAACGAATCCTCCGAGCCTGCGACGAACAGGGCGGGAAGGTGCTCAGCATCCACAGTGTGCGAACCGCCTCAAAGGTTTTAGGCCATCTCGAGCGGTTCTTGCGCTCGGGTTCGTGTGTCCCAGTCCTCCATTGGTTCACGGGCACTCCCTCTGAGGCTCGTCGGGCTCTGGCGATGGGTTGCTACTTTTCGATCAACTCTGAGATGGTCTCGTCACCGAAGAGTAGAGCGCTGATCCGGTGGCTGCCGCTAGACCGCGTGTTGACCGAGACCGATGGCCCGTTCGTGCAAATCGGAGGTCGTCCATCCCGCCCCACTGACATTCCCTCGACGGTTGCCGGACTGTCGGAGCTGATTGGGGTCGACGGTCAGATGCTTAAACGTCGAATTCTGGAGAATTACGGATCGCTCACGTCGCCTGCGGCGGGTAGCCGGTCACGCAATCCCCGGGCCATGGAGGGAGACCTGTTCGGTTGATGGGGTCGCGATGGAGATGATTTAGAGGTGCGAGGACAGAAACACACCTCGTACACGGGCCGGGTTCCTCACTACTTCAGTAGACGGGCCGCTGGATTATCTTCCGCTGCACCCGTTTGAAAGTACCCAATCACACTCGCCACGGACCGGTGCTCCGTCATCGCCATTACTGCAGGCAGCGGTACACCTTGCTTGCCGGCTTCGGTCACAAATCCCGATCGTAGGCTATGCGCCCCGAAGTCCCCCTCAAGCCCCGCCAGTTTCGCCCGGCGCTTCACGATCGCGGCCACTGAGCCCGGGAGCAGGGCAGGGCCCACCCGACCCTTCCAGATACGTCGGAAGATCGCTCCCTCGTTGATCCCAGCGGCCTCCAGCCAGGCCGCGAGCGCCTCAGCGCTGCGCCCGAGGATTGGTTTGTCCGGCGTCGAATCCGCCTTCACCCCAGCCTGCTGCGTCTTCGAAAATTCCAGACGATAGATGTAACCGTCGTCGCCGACCTTACGCAGGTCGCGCAGGTCAGCCGCTGCGATCTCGCTACGGCGGCGTCCGCCGCGTAGGGCACGGTCACGCAGTCCTTCCAAACTGTCATCACAAGTCGCCAGCATGGCCTCGAGCTCGGGGCGCGTGATGGCGGTCTTCTTGGTCGGTCGTTCTCCACGTTTGACCGAGGCGCGACGGGCGCGGCTCAACAGCGTCCTGACACTCGGCAGCTCGCATGGATTAGTCAGGCGCTTTAGCTTGTGCGCGGTGGACAGCACGGCCAAGCGCTGGACCACGGTCGACAGTTTCAACGGCCCGACCTTGGCCTTGAGGCTAGCGGCCACCAACGCCTGATCAATCGCCGGCGGCAGTTCGCTGACCAAGCCGGTCTTGTTCTTGCGCTGGATGTGGTCGACCAGGAACTGGATCACCACGGCTTCGCTCGCCGGCAGGGATAGCTCAATGCCAAAACGTGCCTGGTGCCAGCCGGCCCAGTAGCGCAGAGCGGTGGCGTAGCTGCGGGTGGTGTTGGCAGCAGCCGCCTCGGCGAGAAGTTCACGCACGGCGTCAGTTGCTTGCTGAGCTAGTTGCTCAGGCAGCACTAGGTTCGCGGCCGTCGCTGCCAAGGTGGGTAATGTGCTATTTCGCTTCATACTATGTAATGTGCATTATGAAATAAGGTCCGTACTAGCGATAATCATCACTTATCGCTAGTACGCGAGCAACAGGGCAGGGCGTCGATAGAGGAGGCACAACAATGGCCAGAGGCATCACAGAATCTGACGTTCACAGCGCCGCTGACGTGCTTGTTGCTGGCGGAGAACGACCGACGGTGGAACGCATCCGTGCACACCTGGGCACCGGCTCGCCCAACACCGTCGTGCGTTGGCTCGACACCTGGTGGCAGAGGCTCGGATCGCGCTTGGCCAGCGAGCGTCAGACCCGGATCGCCATGACCAACGTGCCGGACGCTGTGGCCGAGCTGGCAGGGGAGTGGTGGACCCTTGCGTTGGACCATGCGCGGAGCCATGCTGACGATGCCCTCGCCGGCCAGCGCGCCGCTTTGCTTGAGACTCGCAATGCCCTAGATCGGGAGCGTGATGGCTTGAGGTCCGATGTCGCGGATCTGCAGGCCCGTGCCGATGCAGCTGTCCGGTCGGAAGACCTAGCCGCAACCCGAGCAACCGAACTCGAGCGATTAGTTGAGCAACTGCAGCGTCAAGTCGACGCACTGGGCCACCATCTCGACGCCGCGAGCGATCGCAGCGTCGACATGGAGCGTGCGCGTCACGCGCTCCAGCATCAGTTGCAGCAGCTCCAGGATAGTGCGCACGCCGAGCGCGAAAGCTTGGCCCAGCACATGCGAGCGGCTGAAGATCGTGCCCATGCGGAAGTGGATCGCGCTAGACAGGAAGCCAAAGAAGCGCAGCATCAATTGGCGACGCTTCGAAAGGAAGGTGCTGTACTTGAGCGCAAGCGGGGGGAAGCGCTTGAACGCGCCACGACTATCGCCTCCGAACTTCGCCAAGAAGTCATCGTTCAGCGGACGCGGGCGGATGCGCTCGAAGCGCAACTGGCCAAACTTCGAGACCTACCTGCGGCTCTGGAAGCAGCTTGGCGCGAGCACAAGCCTAAGAGCCCCAAAAGAACTCGTGTACGACGAGACAAATGAGGCGAAGTAAACACGACGGAGGGACGGCTTGTCCGCAGTTTCGCGAAATCCGGGGCATCTTGTCCGTAGTTCTATCAAATCTGGGGCGAGTTTCCGTAGCAAATGGGGCGAATGTCCGCTGTTCCTGGGGCGATTCCTCCACGGCAATCAACTTGTCAGCATGAGCCAGATCCAGCGCATGCGTGCCTGCAGGGATTCCCCCAGTTTTTCGCATAATGTATATTATGTAAAATACAAGGCAACCAACGAAGGCTGCACCGGGTCCGAGAAGACCCTTCATCACTTCCCGCGTTTGACGTGTCGGATCAGCCGTCGCTTACGCGCGACCTGACGTTCGGTCAGTACGTTCTTCTTGCCTTCGTACGGGTTGGCGCCTTCGCGGAACAAGAACCGGACTGGCGTGCCGACCAGCTTGAAGCGCTTGCGGAAGAAGTTTTCCAGGTAGCGCTTGTACGACTCCGGCAGCACCTTCAGGCGTGTGCCGTGCACGATGAAAGTTGGCGGGTTGTTTCCACCCGGATGCACGTAACGCAGCTTGGAGACATGGCCGCGGATGCTCGGCGGCGGGTTCGTCTCGTAAGCGATTTCCAGCGCCTTGTTGACTTCGCTGGTGCTGAACTCGAAAGTTGCCGAGGCATGTGCGCGATGGACGGCCTTGAACAGCTCGCGCATGCCGGAGCCATGCTTGGCCGAGATACGGACAGCTTCAGCCCAGTTGACGAAGCCGAGCTTGCGCGACAGCAGGTCTTCGGCCTGCTCGCGCTGGTAGTCGGTCAGGCCGTCCCATTTGTTGACGGCGACGACGAGCGCGCGTCCAGCGTCCAGGATCGCGCCCAGCACCGTGGCGTCCTGATCGGTGACGCCTTCAGTAGCGTCCAGCAGCAGCACGGCGACCTGGCACTGCTCGATTGCCTGCAGGGTCTTGAACGCGCTGAACTTCTCGACGGCTTCCTCGACCTTGGCCTTGCGGCGCAGGCCGGCGGTATCGATGAGTCGATACTGCTGGCCGTCCCGCTCCAGATCCACGGCGATTGAATCACGCGTGGTACCAGGCACCTCGGAGGCGATCATGCGCTCCTCGCCAAGCAGACGATTCACCAGCGTCGACTTGCCCACGTTGGGGCGGCCGACGAAAGCCACGCGCATGCGTTTGGGATCGTTGTCGAGCAACTCCCCTGCCCCTTCTTCGGGCAAACGAGCCTGTACCTCGTCAAGCACATCGTCGATGCCTTGTCGATGTGCAGCGGAAATCGCCAGCACGTCGGAGAAGCCATAGCGCGCGAAATCGGCGCGTACCGCGTCTTCGTTGGTGCCGTCGATCTTGTTGATCACCAACAAGGTCGGCCGCGCAAGCTTGCGCAGCCAGGCCAGAATCTCGTCGTCCAGCGCTGAAGCGCCTTCACGGCCGTCGACGATAAACAGGACCAGGTCCGCCTCGCCCGCTGCGGCACGTGCCTGGCGCGCGGTGGCGCCAGCCAGGCCTTCCTCATCGCCGGCGATACCACCGGTATCCACGACGATGAAGGGGGCATCTTCGATAAGTCGGCACACGCCGTAGTGACGATCGCGCGTGACGCCAGGCTGGTCGTGGACCAGGGCGTCACGGCTGCGAGTCAATGCGTTGAAAAGCGTGGACTTGCCGACATTCGGCCGTCCTACCAGGGCGACCAGGGGCAGCATCGCTATTTCCTTATTGAGCCAGACGGAAGGCGGTCAGATCGCCATCGGTGTTTTGGACGATCAGTATGCCGTCAGCAACTATCGGCTGCGAGACCAGCGTATCGCGACCGGCGCGCATGCGTGCAGCCAGCTTGCCGTCGCTCAGGCTCAGCCAGTGCAGGTAACCCTTGTAGTCACCGACCACGGCATAGTCGCCTTGGATCGCGACACCGGTCAGCGAGCGACGGGCGAGCGCGGCTTGCGACCACATCGCCGAACCGGAGTTCTTGTCCAGACCCCAGACGGTGCCGGCGTTGTCAGCCAACACCACCAATCCGGACGACACGCCGACACTGCCGGCACCGCCATGGTCACGGCTCCACAATGGGCGTCCGCTCGGGCCTTCGATGGCCAGCGTCTCGTTCTTGTAGCTGGTCGCGTAGAGGGTCGTGCCTTCGAGCACCGGCGTGCCATCGACGTCGGCCATGCGCTCAAGCTCGGTGCGCCCTTCGGGCACGCCGACGGTTTGCTCCCACAACTGGCGACCGTCCTGCATGGCCAGTGCACTCACCGTGCCATCGTCATTGCCGATGAACAGCACGCCCGGACCCGTGGTGATTCCCGCATTGCCACGTACTGTCAGCGTCGGGCCTTCCTGCTCGTGGAACCAGCGGCGCTCGCCGGTGGCAGCGTCGAATGCGCTCACGCGGCCGTCGTTGCTGCGCACAAACACGAGATTCTGAGCCACGGCCGGAGCGGCGATAACTTCATTGGGAACCTTGGCACGCCATTTCTCGGTGCCGGTCGTGGCGTCGATGGCGATCACGTCGCCTTCCAGAGAGCCCACGACAACGAGGCCATCGCCGACACCCGGACCGCCCGAGTAACGCGGCAGCGGACGCTTCTTGGCAAGGGCCATACGCTCCTTGCGCTGCTGCTTCTCGTTGCGCAGGCGCTCCTTGCGGGAGGCCTTCTCTTCCTTGGACAGGCCGGTCTTGGATTCGCTCTCGACCTGGCTGGGAACGTCATCCACCGCAGCCAGTTGCGCCTTGCGCTCCTTCTTGGCCTCGTACTCCCAGATCTTCTTGCCGGTCTGCAGATCAAGCGCGTAGATCGAACCTGACGCCGCTGCTGCATAGATATGGCCATCGACGATGACCGGGCGCTGGCGGACGCCATGACGCTGCTCGCCCTTGCCCACGCCGGTGGACCAGAGCTTGTCGACCTTGATGGTCGGCTCGAACTTCACCAGTTCGGCCGGCTCCTGCGCCTTCTTGGCGGCCGCGTCCTTACCGGCAAACCAGCCCTTCATGGTGCTGCAGCCAACCAGCGCGGTGCCCATCAGGGCAATGATTGCGATACGTCTGAACATGACCACCTGCTTCATCAAATCGGTTGCGACGGATCGGGGACGGTTCCGCCCACGTCGGTCAGCTTGGTTTCCAGCAAGCGACGCTGCGGCGAGGCCACGTCCACCAGCGCCAGGGCCTTGGTGTAGAGCTCGCGTGCTTCATCGCGCTTGTTCTGGGCCACGGCGGCATCGGCGCGGATTTCAAGGCTCGCGCCATCGGTGGCCGCGGCCAGCAATGCCTGCGCGTCGGCCGGCTTGCCCGTTTCGATCAGCAGGCGAGCCAGACGCTGATCAACGATCAGCTTGAACTGGTCGTCGGACTGCACGCTGCGCAACACCGCGATGGCGTCGTTGTTCTTGCCGGCGTCGACCTGTGCCTTGGCCAGGCGGAGTGCGGCCAGTTCGCCGTAGATGCCGGATTCGCTGGACGCCAGTGCGGCCATGTCCTTGCCGGCCTTGTCGAGATCCTTGGCCTCGATGCTCTTGACCACGGCCTCGTACTGCGCGTGTGACTCGGCCAGCGCATCGGTGTGATGCTTGCTCCACCACTGCCCACCCAGAATCAGTGCCAGTCCCGTCGCGACGCCGCCCAGCAGGGCCACGCCGTTTCTCCTCAGCCACGAACGGACGCGTTCACCCTGTTCGTGTTCGTCCAGCAACTCGTCGATCGCCATGCGTACTCTCGCTCCGCCATCACAGGACGCGAAGCATCAAACCAAAGGGAAGAAACGAAAAACCGCAGTCCGGCTATTCTGAAGCCGGCACCACGGAGCCGTCGGAGGATACCGCAAAACGCGCGACGTTGGCTCGCTGGAAGGGTTTCACGTCGACGATACTGCCTGCTTGCTGAACCTGGACCGCCGCCGCATTGCCCAGGACTACGCGCCCTACCTGCCCTGCAGCGTAGTGGCGTTGTTCGCCAGACTTGACCAGCGCTTTCTCGACAATGCTTCCGTCCGGTGCGGACACCTGTACCCAACTGTCACCACTGAACTGGAGCGACAGTTCGCCATTTGTCGTTGGCTGGGCAGGCTCCGATCGAGGAACCGGCGCCATCGAGGCAATGTAGGGCGTCGTGACGGGCTTCTTGACTTCTGCGGCAGGCGCGGTGCCTGCATCCGATGGCGCCGCGGACGAGGTTTCCGGTGGGAGCACGTCCAGCGATGCGGTGCTCGGCGCGCGGCCGTCAAGATGACTGCGGGTCGCGTACCACACAGGTACCGCCAGGACGCCGGTCATGACCACGTATACGGCCCTGCGCGCAGTGCTTTCCAGCACCCGGCGCATTCTCGGGGTATGTGTGTGGCTGACCAGTTTCACCGGTTCGACCGGTGCGATCGACACGCCGTCCAGGAGTGCCCCCAGGTCGACCTTGAGCAGGCGTGCATAGCTACGCAGCTGGCCGCGCACGAACACCGGCGCGCCGAGCTTCTGCCATTCATCCTGTTCCAGCGCCCGCACTACCTGCACCGGCATGTGCAATTGCGATGCCGTTTGCTCGATGCTGAGGCCTGCGCGTTCGCGCGCCTCACGAAGTTGTTGTCCGCATCCTTTCTGGTTTTCGAAAGGGTTTGGATTGGAATCACTGATCACAACGCTTTATCCCCCAGGATGTGCGGCTGCTGTTTCAGGGAACTCCTTGCCCAACCGCTGTTGGTATCGGCCGGCGGCTACCTTGTCGCCAAGCCCCAATTCAATCTGAATAGCCAGTTGTAACACGGAAGCCGTGACCGGCGCAGCCGTCAGCCTGCGCTCGGAGAAGGCCCGCGCTTCGAAATAGCGCTGGTGATCGTATTCGTTGCGCGCCATCGACTCCAGCGCATAGGCATTGGTCGGGTCCAGATCCAGCGCCTTGCGCAGGTCGCGAAGGCCGCGTTCGCTTTGACCGACCTGCAGCGCGCAGCCGCCGGCATTGGCCAGGGCCGATGCCGGGCTGCCATAGCGCGGGTCGGTCATGGCGCGGTCGAACCAGACCAGGGCTTCGGCGGGATAGCCGTTGGCGCACAGCCACGCGCCGTAGTTATTGAGTACATCGCCCTGCTGCGGCGCCAGTTCGGTCGCCTTGCGGTAGTAATCCCCCGCTTCCTGTTCGTTGCCGCGGCGGCTGGTGATGACGGCCAGGATGGTATAGCCGTCGACCAGCTTCGGGTCGCGCCGGAGCACTTCCCGGACAAGCTTGTCGGCTTCGTCGTATTCGCCGCTCTGCAGGCGGTTGACTGCCAGGCCGAGCTTTTCCTGCTGGGCAAGCCGGTTGCGGGTCTCGGTGCTGTCGCGCACGTCATAGTGAGGCGCGACCTGCTCGACCTTCGCCCTGCTGGGCTTGCTGCTACGCGAAGCAGTGCCGCAGGCCGCGCAAAGTACTGCGGCCAGGAGGGTCAGGACGAGCGCAACGTCACGCCGCCGCATCTCGACCGGCCTGCTGGCCTTCCAGGGTGCGACGGAACTCGGCCTGCCGGCGGGTGCGGTCCATGACCTGCCCTTTCAGCTGGCCGCAGGCGGCATCGATGTCGTCGCCACGGGTCCGGCGCACCATCGTCAGTACCTGCGCATCCAGCAGGATCTTCTGGAATGCGCGGATATGGGTTTCTTCCGAGCGCTCGTAGCGCGTGCCGGGGAAAGGATTGAACGGGATCAGGTTGACCTTGCCGGAGTCCTTGGCCTGCACGGCGTTGTCGAACTGCCGCATCAGCTTGGCGAGCTGGCGGGCGTGCTCGGGCTGGTCGTTGATGCCCTTCATCAGGGTGTATTCGAAAGTCACCGAGTCGCGCTTGTGGTTGCTGCGCAGGTAACGCACGCATGAGGCCATCAATTCGGCGATCGGGTACTTCTTGTTGAGCGGAACCAGGGTCTCGCGCAGCTCGTCGGTCGGTGCGTGCAGCGACACCGCCAGTGAAACGTCGCTTTCAACGGAGAGGCGATCGATCATCGGCACCAGGCCGGAGGTCGACAGCGTCACGCGCTTGTTGGCCAGGCCGTAGCCCAGGTCGTCGCGCATGATGCTCATCGCTCGTATGACGTTGTCGAAGTTCATCAGCGGCTCGCCCATGCCCATCATCACCACGTTGGTGAGGCGACGCTGCTGGTGCGGCACGTTGCCGAGGTGGCGCGCGGCAACCCAGACCTGGCCGATGATCTCGGCGGTGGTCAGGTTGCGGTTGAAGCCTTGTGTGGCGGTCGAGCAGAACGTGCAGTTCAGGCCGCAACCGACCTGCGAGGACACGCACAGCGTGCCGCGGGTCTTGTCGGGGATGTACACGGTTTCGATGGCGTTCTTGCCATCGACGCCCATCGCCAGCAGCCACTTGTGGGTGCCGTCGGTGGAAGGTTTGTCGAACACGACATTCGGGACGACGACCTCGGCGTGCTGTTCGAGTTTTGCGCGCAGCGCCTTACCGAGGTCGGTCATCTGGTCAAACGAGGTGACGTAGCGGTGGTGGATCCACTTCATCACCTGGTGGGCGCGGTAGCGCTTCTCACCGAGGGTTTCCTCGAAGAAGCGCTCCAGCCCGGCGCGATCGAGATCGAGCAGGTTCTGCTTGCGCACGGAGGCAGCGGCGAGTGGTTCGCCGGTGATCGTTACGCTGGGAATCTGCAGGATCTCGTTCACGTTGGTTGCGACCTTAGCGCGAAACCACTTCCGTGGCGGCGAAGAAGTAAGCCACCTCGATCGCGGCGTTCTCGACCGAGTCCGAGCCGTGGGCGGCGTTGGCGTCGATCGAATCGGCGAAGTCGGCGCGGATCGTGCCCGACGCGGCATCCTTCGGGTTGGTGGCGCCCAGCAGGTCGCGGTGGGCCTGCACGGCGTTCTCGCCTTCCAGCGCCTGGATCACCACCGGGCCGGAGATCATGAACTCGACCAGCGCGTTGAAGAACGGACGCTCGCGGTGCACGGCGTAGAAGCCCTCGGCCTCACGGCGCGACAGCTGCTTGTACTTGGCGGCCACGATCTTCAGGCCGGCCTTCTCAAAGCGGCTGTAGATTTCGCCGATGACGTTCTTGGCGACGGCGTCCGGCTTGATGATCGAAAGGGTGCGCTCCAGCGCCATGGAAGGTATCTCCGTTGGGCGGGCCACTAGACTGGCCCGAGGTTAACATGAAAAAAACCCGCGTCAAAACGCGGGCTTAGCGTAACTTTGCAAGGCGCGGATTCTAACGTGTCGCGCAAGGCTTTGCACACCCTGGGCTGAACCATGCTGCAGTGCAAAATGCCAGGGAGGGCCGGACGGGCGTAGGATCAAACAATCGTTTGATTGAGTCGGCCGTTTCAATGGCAAAGCCCGCCCACTTCTCCACCAAGGACCGGATCCTCGGCGCCGCCGAGGAACTGTTCGCCCAGCATGGCTTCGCCGGCACCTCGCTGCGGCAGGTGACCAGCCATGCGGATGTCAACATCGCCGCGGTCAACTACCACTTCGGTTCCAAGGAAAACCTGGTCAACGAGGTGTTCCGCCGGCGCATGGACGAGATGGCCGCGGCCCGGCTCAGCCAGTTGGAGGCGGCGCGTCGCGATCTCCCGGGCGACCTGGGGGCGGTACTGGCCGCGTTCGTCGAGCCTGCGCTGGCGATGGCCCAGGAAGGCCACAGCGGCGGTGCCTTCGTGCGGGTGATCGCACGCGCCTATGCCGAGAAAAACGACAACCTGCGCAAGTTCCTCTCCGACCACTACGGCCACGTGCTGCGCGACTTTGCCAAGGCGATCGCCGGCTGCGTGCCGGGCCTGAGCAAGGAGGAACTGTACTGGCGCCTGGACTTCCTGGCCGGCGCATTGACCTACGCAATGGCCGATTTCGGCCTGATCAAGCGCCCGGCCGGTGTCACCGAGGCCGAACACCGCGCGCATGCGGCGCGTGAACTCATCCGTTTCGCGGAGGCGGGGTTTTTAGCCGCCTCCAACCCGTAGTCGCTACCCACCAAAGGTTCATCGATATGTCCAATCCCTTGCTAGTCCGCCGCGCCGCCGTGCTCGGTGCCGGCGTCATGGGGGCGCAGATCGCCGCGCACCTCACCAATGCTGGTGTTGACACTGTCCTGTTCGACCTGCCTGCCAAGGATGGTCCCGCCAGCGGCATCGTGCTCAAGGCCATCGCCAACCTGACCAAGCTCAGCCCTGCCCCGCTGGCCAGCCCGTCGCTGGCCGAGGCGATCACGCCCGCCAACTACGGCAGCGACCTGGAGCTGTTGAAGGGCTGTGACCTGATCATCGAGGCGATCGCCGAGCGGATGGACTGGAAGCAGGACCTGTACGCGAAGATCGCCCCGTTCGTGGCCGATCATGCGGTGTTGGCCTCCAACACCTCGGGCCTGGGCATCAACAAGCTGGCCGAGGTGCTGCCGGAACAGCTTCGCCACCGCTTCTGCGGCGTGCACTTCTTCAATCCGCCGCGCTACATGCACCTGGCCGAGCTGATCCCGGCCAAGACCACCGATCAGGCGGTGCTGGAAGGCCTGGAAGCCTTCCTGACCACCTACCTCGGCAAGGGCGTGGTCTACGCCAAGGACACCCCGAACTTCATCGGCAATCGGATCGGCGTGTTCTCGATCCTGTCGACGATTTATCACACGCAGCAGTCGGGTCTGGGCTTCGATGAGGTCGATGGCCTGACCGGCCCGTTGGTCGGTCGTCCGAAGTCGGCGACTTACCGCACCTCCGACGTGGTGGGTCTGGACACGATGGCGCACGTCATCAAGACCATGGCCGATACGCTGCCTGATGATCCGTGGCACAAGTATTTCAAGTCGCCGGTGTGGCTGGATGCGCTGATCGCCAAGGGCGCGCTCGGCCAGAAGACCGGCGCCGGCATCTTCCGCAAGGTCGGCAAGGACATCGTGGTGCTGGACCTGCAGAAGCAGGATTACAGGCCTGCTGATCGTGGCGCGGCACCTGAAGTGGTCGAGATCCTCAAGATCAAGAATCCGGCCGAGAAATTCGCCAAGTTGCGCGAGAGCCAGCATCCGCAGGCGCAGTTCCTGTGGGCGACGTTCCGCGACCTGTTCCATTACAGCGCCTATCACCTGGCCGACATCGCCCAGACCGCACGCGATGTCGATTTCGCGATCCGTTGGGGCTACGGCTGGTCGCTGGGTCCGTTCGAGACTTGGCAGGCCGCTGGCTGGAAGCAGGTCGCACAGTGGATCGCCGAGGACATCGCCGCCGGCAAGAGCATGAGCGATGCGCCGCTGCCGGCGTGGGTGCTGGACGGCCGTGACGGTGTGCATTCGGCCGAGGGCAGCTACAGCCCGGCGCAGAACGCACAGGTGCCACGCTCGTCGCTGCCGGTGTACCAGCGTCAGCGCTTCCCCGACCCGCTGCTGGGCGAGAAGTTCGACCGCGGCCAGACCGTGTTCGAGAACGACGGCGTGCGCTTGTGGACCGACGGCGACGGCATCGGCGTGGTCGGCTTCAAGACCAAGATGAACACCGTTTCCGACCAGGTGCTGGATGGCCTGCAGGAAGCGATCGGCATCGCCGAGAAGCAGTTCAAGGGCCTGGTGATCTGGCAGGACAAGGAGCCCTTCTCCGCCGGTGCCGATCTGGCGGGCGCGCTTGGCCTGCTGCAGGGTGGCAAGGTCGATCAGTTCGAGGCGATGGTCGCCAACTTCCAGCGCACCAGTCAGCGCATCAAGTATTCGCTGGTGCCGGTGGTGGCCGCGGTGCGCGGGCTGGCGCTGGGCGGCGGCTGCGAGTTCCAGATGCACAGCGCCAAGGCGGTGGTTGCACTGGAGAGCTACATCGGGCTGGTCGAAGCCGGCGTGGGCCTGCTGCCGGCCGGTGGTGGTTTGAAGGAGCTGGCGGTGCGTGCTTCGCAGGCGGCCGGCCCGGGCGGTGACGTATTCGCCGAGCTGAAGAAGACCTTCGAGACCGTGGCGATGGCCAAGGTCTCCAACTCCGCGGTCAACGCCAAGGAACTGGGCCTGGTGCGTGCCAACGACAAGGTCGTGTTCAACAGTTACGAGCTGCTGCACATCGCCAAGGCCGAAGCGCTGGCGCTGGCCGAGGGCGGCTATCGTCCGCCGCTGCCGGCCAACCGCATCCAGGTTGCCGGCGACGTCGGCATCGCCACCTTCAAGATGCTGCTGGTGAACATGCTGGAAGGTCGTTTCATCAGCGACTACGACTACGAGATCGCCACGCGCATCGCCACGGTCGTGTGCGGCGGCGAAGTGGATCGCGGCTCGCTGGTCGACGAGGAGTGGCTGCTCAAGCTGGAGCGCAAGCATTTCGTCGAACTGGCCCAGCAGGAAAAGACCCAGGCCCGGATCGCTTACATGCTCAAGACCGGCAAGCCTCTTAGGAACTGAGATTCGGGATTCGGGATTGGGGATTCGCAAAAGCGGCTTCCCTTCCTTCCAATAATTCATCCTGCCGGGCGGGACGTTCAGGACACCGGGATTCGCGTTTACGAATCCCCAATCCCGAATCCCCAATCCCGGCTTTCGGAGAAAGCCAAATGAGCAAACAAATCCAGGACGCCTACATCGTCGCCGCCACCCGTACTCCGGTCGGCAAGGCGCCCAAGGGCGTGTTCCGCAATACCCGTCCCGATGACATGCTCGCGCACGTGCTCAAGGCCGTGATCGCGCAGGCGCCGGGCATCGACACCTCGCGCATCGACGACGCCATCATCGGCTGCGCGATGCCCGAGGGCGAGCAAGGCATGAACGTGGCGCGCATCGGCGTGCTGCTGGCTGGACTGCCGGATACGGTGGCCGGCCAGACCATCAACCGCTTCTGCTCGTCCGGTTTGCAGGCGGTAGCGCTGGCGGCCAATGAGATCCGCCTGGGCAACGCTGACCTGATGCTGGCCGGCGGTACCGAGTCGATGTCGATGGTGCCGATGATGGGCAACAAGGTCGCGCTGTCGCCGTCGGTGTTCAACGACGATCATGTCGCGATCGCCTACGGCATGGGCATCACTGCCGAGAAGGTCGCCGAGGAATGGAAGGTCTCGCGCGAGGATCAGGACGCGTTCGCTCTCGCCTCGCACCAGAAGGCGCTGGCTGCGATCGCTGCCGGCGAGTTCAAGGGCGAGATCAGCCCGTACGAGATTCTCTCGCACGTGCCCAACATCGCCGGCAACACGATCCAGCTGCGCAAGCGGCTCGTGGATACCGACGAGGGCCCGCGGCCGGATACCTCGCTGGAAGGCCTGGGCAAGCTGCGCCCGGTGTTCCGCAATGGCCAGTTCGGCGGCAGCGTGACCGCCGGCAACTCATCGCAGATGAGCGATGGTGCCGGTGCGGTGCTGCTGGCGTCCGAGCAGGCGATCAAGGACTACGGCCTGACCCCGCTGGCGCGCTTCGTCAGCTTCTCGGTCGCTGGCGTGCGCCCGGAAGTGATGGGCATCGGCCCGATCGCGGCGATCCCGAAGGCGCTCAAGCAGGCCGGTCTCACCAAGGATCAGCTGGACTGGATCGAGTTGAACGAGGCGTTCGCTGCACAGTCGCTGGCGGTGATCCGCGACAGCCAGCTGGATCCTTCCAAGGTCAACCCGTTGGGCGGCGCGATCGCGCTGGGTCACCCGCTGGGCGCGACCGGGGCGATTCGTACCGCCACGATCGTGCACGGCCTGCGCCGTCACCAGAAGAAATTCGGCATGGTGACGATGTGCATTGGCACTGGCATGGGTGCCGCAGGCATCATTGAGGCGTTGTAAGGCCTGCGCTACGTCCCGGCCGGGAGGGCAGTGGGGCGTCGGCGGCGGAGTGGCGGGGTGGAGAGCGCGAGCTCTCCGCCCCGCTTTTTTTGCGGCTTTGTTCGTTGTTTTGTGGGAGGGACTTCAGTCCCGACGCTTTGCCGGTAACGCCCGTCGGGACTGAAGTCCCTCCCACAGATCACTACTCAACGCGAGCTGAGCTTTTTTCTCGTGGTGTCAGCGGATCGTCAAAGCCGTGCCTGCCCGCGCGCCGAGAAACACCAGCAGCAGGCCAGCCACCAGGGTGACGCCGAGATACAGCGCGATCATCGACGAGCGGTCGGTGCGGGCGAACACCAGGCACTCCATCATCAGCGACGAGAACGTCGTCAGCCCGCCCATCACGCCGACGATCAACAGCGCCCGCCACGGCCAGCTCGATGGGCCGCGCGATTCCAGCCACACCATCAGGAAGCCGGCGACGAACGAACCGAGCAGGTTCACCGTCAGCGTGCCCCAGGGAAACCCCGCGCCGAAGCGCTGCAACATGCTGCTGCCGATGGCGAAGCGCAGGCCCGAACCCAGTGCACCACCGGCCATCGCCAACAACAGGGATTGCCACCAGATGGCCGGATTCATGCCGACCTCGCATTGCTGGGGGATTCGGATATTGCAGGGAAGGACGTAATCAGCATCGCGGTCTCCGTTGCGAATCCCTCGCAAAGGTCCGCACTCCGTGTGCGGGGATTCAGTGAAGTCGATGCCTGGGCAGACACCCGCCACACTGGCGGGGCCTGGCAGGCATCATCAGCCCATGGTGGTGGGCGGTTCGAGGAGGAATGCCATCTCCTGCGGCCGCCAATCATCGCTTCGAGCCGCCGGCCTTGTCAGCACGGGCCTGTGCCCTCGCCTCGCGCAGTCGGTCCAGCTTTTCCTTGAGCTTGATTTCCAACCCACGCGCAACCGGTTGGTAGTAGACGCGCTCGCCCATCGCATCGGGGAAGCCAGTCTGGTCCAGCGCGATGCCGCCCTCGACGTCGTGGTCGTACTGGTACTCGGCGCCATAGCCGAGGTTTTTCATCAGCTTGGTCGGTGCGTTGCGCAGATGCAGTGGTACTTCCAGCGTGCCGCTTTCGCGGACTTCGGCCTTGACCTGGTTGAAGGCGGCATAGCCGGCATTGGATTTGGCGGTGCTGGCCAGGTACAGCACCAACTGGGCGAAGGCCAGCTCACCTTCCGGGCTGCCGAGACGCTCGTAGATGTCCCAGGCTTCCAATGCCATCGACTGTGCACGCGGGTCGGCCAGCCCGATGTCCTCGATCGCCATCCGGGTCAGCCGGCGTGCCAGATAGGACGGATCGCAGCCGCCATCGAGCATGCGTGTCAGCCAGTACAGTGCAGCGTCCGGATTGGAGCTGCGCACGCTCTTGTGCAGCGCCGAGATCTGGTCGTAGAACTGCTCGCCGCCCTTGTCGAAGCGGCGGGTGCGATCGGCCAGCACCTGCACCAGCGTGGCGGCGGTGATCTGCCCGGCTTCGTCCTGGGCCAGTTCGGCGGCAATTTCCAGCAGGGTGAGCGCGCGTCGCACGTCGCCATCGGCAGCGGTGGCGATCTCCAGTAGCGCCTCGTCGGAGACACTGATGCCCTGCCCGCCCAAGCCACGTTCCTCATCGCCCAGTGCCCGTTGCAGTGCCTCGACGATGTCCTGCGGCGAGACGCCCTCCAGCACGTGCACGCGGCAGCGCGACAGCAGTGCCGAGTTCAACTCGAACGAGGGGTTCTCCGTGGTCGCGCCAACGAACAGGATCGTGCCGCGCTCGATGTGCGGCAGGAATGCGTCCTGTTGCGCCTTGTTGAAGCGGTGCACCTCATCGACGAACAGCACCGTGCGCCGGCCTTCTGCGAAGCGCTGCGCGGCTTCGGCCAATACCTGCCGCACTTCCGGAAGCCCCGAGAGCACCGCCGAGATCGCACGGAACTCGGCGTCGGCGTAATGCGCCAGCAGCAGCGCCAGCGTGGTCTTGCCGCAGCCGGGCGGACCCCACAGGATCATCGAGTGCACCCGGCCGGATTCGACCGCGCGGCGCAAGGCGGTGTCCGCGGCGAGCAGGCGTTTTTGTCCGACCATCTCGTCGAGCGTGCGCGGGCGCATGCGCTCGGCCAGCGGTCGCAGGTGATCGCGATCGACGCTCAGCAGGTCGTTTTCAGGTGTCGGGAAGCGGTTTCTTGCCACGCGCCATTGTATCGCGGCGCCGTGGCCTGTCGTCTTTGCCTAGAGCCGAGCAAGCTCGGCTCTACACGGGCGAGGCGCGGCTCAGTTGCTGTCGCCGACCACGTCCACGCCCTTGGCCGGGGTGAACTTGAAGGTGTCGGCCGCAAACGCCGGATTGCGCTTCCAGCCGCTGAAGCTGATCGTGGTGCGCTGGCCGACCGCGTCGACCACTTCCATCTTGGCCAGGCCGGTCTTGTCGAATCCAAGCGAGGCGATCTGGAAGCTGGCTTCGGTATCGACCTTCGGGGTCAGTGACAGCCACTGCAGGCCATCGCGCACGCTGGCTTCCTCGCTGACGTCGTACTGCTTGTCCAGCCTGGAGGGGTCGATCAGCGCGGTCAGCGGGTTGTTCTGCTCCTCGGCGCCCTGCGCACGTACGGTGGCCTGCTCCAGGTCCGGATCGAACACCCAGACCTTCTTGCCATCGGCGACGATCAGCTGCTTGAACGGCTTGTCGTACTCCCAGCGGAACAGACGCGGTGCGGACAGCGCGACCCGGCCGCTGGAGCGCTCCTTGACCTTGCCGTTCTGATCGGACACCTGCTGGCTGAACTGCCCGTCCAGGCCCTTCAGGCTACGGGTGAAGGTGTCCAGCTCGGCACGGGCGCCGGCGAAGGCAGTGCCGGCCAGCAGCGACGTGGCGAGAACGGCGTAGCGAAGGGTGCGAAGCATGGTGCGGATCCTGATGTGCTGGACAGGCGCGAATTGTGACCGCTCGCGGATGAATGGGCGAGCGATGCCGGCTGCCCTGTTCAGTGAGGGAGCGAAGCGCCCTGCCCTCGGGTCTGCACCTGTGACAGGTCGCCGTAGACGATCTGGCCACGGAAGCCGCGTCGCACCTGCTGATACAGCTCACGGAAGGCCGGGAAGTCGTCCGGCCGGCAGATCGCGTTCGCGCCGTGCACGGCCAGCCGGTGCAGGCGATGCACGGCGGTCACGCTCTGCCCGTCGCGGGTCCATTCCACGCTGTATTCGCCGGCACGATTACGGAACCGGCTGCTGCGCGGGATCGCGATCAGTGGCACGTCGTTGGGGAAGTGCAGCACGTAGGTTTCCTCGCGCAGGCTGTCGTTGCAGTAGAACGGCACCTGGTTGGTCTCGGCGGAGGCACTGGCATACAGGCTGCGGGCCGATTCTGCGCCCGGCATGTCCGGCAAGGTCATGCCGCCGACCACCGAGAAATCGACATAGTCGCGCGCGTGGAAGCGGTAGCTGTAGTTGAACGGCGCACTCAGGTCGAGCGGATCGCCCTGCAGCACCAGCTCGCCGGTGCCGTCGAAGCCGGACTGGGCAATGATCGATTCCTCGATACGCTGGCGGTTCTGCGCGTTGAGCTGCACGAACATCGCACGCATGCCGACCTCGCCGGTCTGGCCGCTGTCGAGCGTGGTGGTGCCGCTGACGTTGCCGGTCTCGTCGAAGCGGTACTCGGTGCGTGCCAGGTAGCGATTGAGCCTGCCGTCGTTGGGCGGCGTGCGCGCGACCTTGCCGTCCTGCGTATGCACCACCGGCGCGCCCAGATCGCCCGCCGGCAACTGGCCGAAACGCGCATAGGGATTGGTCGAGTCGACGTACAACCCGAACTCGGGGATGTAAGTGATGGCGTGGTTGAAGCGGCCGAGCACCGGGATTTCCGGCAGCGTGGGCCCGCCTTCGGCACCGATCAGCACCGGCGTGCTGGTGATGCCCTTGGCCGCCAACAGTGCTTCCAGGATCACCGTGTGGTCCTTGCAGTCGCCGTAGTGGTTGTCGAGGATGCTGTCGGCGCTGTTCGGTTCCAGGCCACCGTTGCCCAGGTAGACCGCGACATAGCGGATGTTGCGCGCCACCCAGTCGTACAGCGCCGCCGCCTTCGCACGACGGCCATCGATACCTGCGGTGATCTGGTCGGCCAGGGCCTGGACACGCGGGGTGACGCGTGCGGCCTGCCCGCCTTTCACGTGATAGGCCAGGCCCATCTGCGACCAGTGGTCGAAAGTGCTGGCCATGATGGCCGGGCTGAACTCCCACTGTGCGGCGGCCCAGTTCTGGGTCTGCAGCGGTGTCGGCCGGCGATAGCGCCATTGCCAGCGGGCTTTGCCATCGCGAATTTCGGGCTTCTGCGAACCTTCGACACCGCGCGTGTACAGATGGATCGGCAGCGACCTGGGCGCGGTCAACGTCACCTCGGCATCGTCGTAGCGAGCGAAGACGCTGAAGGTCTCCCACAGCCCGAAATAGCCGGGGAAGTACGGCGCCGGCTGATTGCGCCGGGTGCGGTAGACGATGCGCGCGCCGGGTGCCAGGTTCGGGAACACCACCACCTTGACCTTGCGGTCGGCGTACATGGCCGCCGAGGCGCTGGAATAGCTTTCCTGGATGTAGATCTTGTCGGCGGCCACGTCCTGGCGCAGGCCTTCGGCGGTGATGGTGTAGGCCTCCAGCACCTCCAGCGTTTCCATCTTCTCGCTGTAGCTCAGCCGGACCTGACTGAAGCGCTCCACCGCCGATTTGGTCCTCAGCAGGATCTCGTAGCTGTCGGTCTCCACGCTCGATGCATCGTCGCGCACCTCGTAATCGGCCCGATAACGGACGAAGCTGAAGTCGCTGTCGGCCTGTGCCGGTGGGGATTGCGCAGTCGCCAGGAACGGGGCGAGCAGCAGGAGCAAGACGACGAATGGGCGCATCCGGGGATCCTGGGTTTTCGCTCCTACAGTGACGAATGGGCTCATTTCGGCGGAGGCGGCGCCAGCACGGTGCGATCGCCGTTGTGCTCGGGTGAACTGACCACGCCGGCTGCTTCCATCGCCTCGATCAGGCGCGCGGCACGGTTGTAGCCGATCTTCAGGCGACGCTGCACGCCGGAAATCGACGCGCGGCGGGTCTCGGTGACGATGCGCAGCGCTTCGTCGTACAGCGGATCGGACTCATCACCGCCACCGCCGCTGGCCTCCGGCAGGCCGGTGGCACCGACCACCACACCATCGCCCAGGGTCTGCACCTCGTCCAGCACGCCGTCGACATACGAAGCCGGACCGCTGGCCTTGAGATGTTCGACCACGCGATGCACTTCCTCGTCGCTGACGAAGGCGCCGTGCACGCGCTCGGGCATCGCCGTGCCGGGCGGCAGATACAGCATGTCGCCGTGACCGAGCAGGGTCTCGGCGCCGGATTGGTCCAGGATCGTGCGCGAGTCGATCTTCGAGCTGACCTGGAAGGCGATGCGGGTCGGGATGTTGGCCTTGATCAGGCCGGTGATCACGTCCACCGACGGACGCTGGGTGGCCAGGATCAGGTGGATGCCGGCGGCGCGCGCCTTCTGCGCCAGGCGTGCGATCAGCTCTTCGACCTTCTTGCCGACGATCATCATCATGTCGGCGAATTCGTCGATGAAGATGACGATGAACGGCAGTGACTCCAGCGGCCGCGGCGCCTCGCCCAACTCGGGGTTCGGCCGGAACAGCGGGTCCATCAATGGCTGGCCGGCGTCCTCGGCATCCTTGACCTTCTTGTTGAAGCCGGCCAGGTTGCGCACGCCGACCGCGCTCATCAGCTTGTAGCGGCGCTCCATCTCGGCCACGCACCAGCGCAGGCCGTTGGCGGCCTCCTTCATGTCGGTGACCACCGGCGCCAGCAGATGCGGAATGCCCTGATAGACGCTCAGTTCGAGCATCTTCGGGTCGATCATCAGCATCCGCAGCTCTTTGTGCGAGGCCTTGTACAGCAGGCTCAGCACCATGGCATTGACCGCCACCGACTTGCCCGAGCCGGTGGTGCCGGCGACCAGCAGGTGCGGCATGCGTGCCAGATCGGCCACGGTCGGGCGGCCGGCAATGTCCTTGCCCAGCGCCAGCGTCAGCGGACTGGCCGACTTGTCGTATTCCTTCGAGCGCAGCAGCTCGGACAGGAAGATCATCTCGCGGGTGACGTTGGGGATCTCCAGGCCGACCACCGACTTGCCCGGGATCACGTCGACCACGCGCACCGATTTGACCGACAGCCCGCGCGCGATGTCCTTGTCCAGCGAGCTGATCTGGCTGACCTTCACGCCCGCTGCCGGCTCGATCTCGAAGCGGGTGATGACTGGACCTGGATAGGCGCCCACCACCACCGCATCGATGCGGAAGTCCTTGAGCTTGAATTCGATCTGGCGCGAGAGCGTCTCCAGCGTGCCCTCGTCATAACCCTTCGGCTGCGGCTTGGGATCGTCCAGCAGCGCCAGCGGCGGCACGTCCGAGCCGTCCTTGTTGACGCCCTGGAACATCGGGATCTGCGTATCGCGCTTGGCGCGTTCGCTTTTCTCCACCACCGGCGTCGGTGGCGGCTCGATCTTGACCGGCTCGCGCTTGGCACGCAGCACCGCGTCGACCTTGCGGACTTCCTCGCGCTCCTCGCGCATGACCCGGGTCTGCTGCCACTCGTTGGCCTGCTTGCCGCCCTTCTGCAGCAACGGCCCCAGCGCCAGCACGCTGCGGCCGATCCGTTCCATCACCATCAGCCACGACAACCCGGTCGCCAGCGTGATCGAGGCCAGCAGCAGCACGACGATGAAGAGGTTGGCGCCGAGCGAGCCGAAACCTGCCCGCAGCGAGTTGCACACCAGCTTGCCGAGGATGCCACCGGCACCGGCCACATCGCCGGTGAACATGTGCAGATGCAGAAAGCCGGTCGAGGAAATCAGGAAGCCGACCATGCCGACCAATCGCAAGGCCGGGCCCAGGTCGCCCTCCTGCCCTTCCTTGTCGCCGCTGCCGAACAGCGCGATCCACGCCACGCCGCCCAGCACCAGCGGCAGCAGGAACGCGACGTAGCCGAACAACTGCAGCAGCACGTCGGCGATCCAGGCGCCGACCAGGCCGCCCATGTTGTGCACCGGCGCGACCACGCTGCCGGTGCGTGACCAGCCCGGATCGGCGGAGGAATAAGTGAACAGACTGGCGAGCAGATACAGCAGCAGCGGTGCCACTGCGATCAACGCCAGATCGCGCCACAGTTTCTGCCGGCGCGGGTTGTCCGCGGTCGCGGTTTTGCGCGACGCCTTGCCCTCGCTGGGCTTGCCACGTTCCGGAACCTGTTTCGCCACCTGCAGCCAGACCTCAGGAAAATACTGTTAGTGGTTGATAATAAACGAAGTAGGTCGTTGTTTCAGCAGGCACGCCAGGCGCACCGGTTGTTGTGGGAGGGACTTCGGTCCCGACGGGCCTTGCCGGGAAAGCATCGGGACTGAAGTCCCTCCCACAGAGTTCCACCGCTTCGCCTTGATTCACCCGGAGGCGGCATCCACTCTATGCGGCTTACCGCCCGCTGCAGCGTCCGCGCCGCGCCGGTCCATCCTGCCTTTCGCGAGTTTACATGAGCACCTCCAAGCACTCCCGCCTGCTGATCCTCGGTTCCGGCCCCGCCGGCTGGACCGCCGCCGTCTACGCCGCGCGCGCCAACCTCAAGCCGGTGGTGATCACCGGCCTGCAGCAGGGCGGCCAGCTGATGACCACCACCGAGGTCGAGAACTGGCCCGGCGGCCCGCACGATCTGCAGGGGCCGCAGCTGATGACGCAGTTGCAGGAGCATGCCGAGCGCTTCGAGACCGAGGTGATCTTCGATCACATCCATACCGCCGACCTGTCGCAGCGTCCGTTCAAGCTGGTCGGCGACAGTGCCGAGTACACCGCCGATGCGCTGATCATCGCCACCGGCGCCTCCGCCAAATACCTGGGCATCGAGTCGGAAGAGAAGTTCAAGGGGCGCGGCGTTTCCGCCTGTGCGACCTGCGACGGCTTCTTCTACCGCGACCAGGACGTGGTGGTGGTCGGCGGCGGCAACACCGCGGTCGAGGAAGCGCTGTACCTGACCAACATCGCCCGCAAGGTGTACCTGGTGCACCGGCGCGACAGCCTGCGCGCTGAGAAGATCCTGCAGGACCGGCTGAACGCCAAGGCCGCGGCCGGCAAGGTCGAGTTCGTCTGGCACCACGCCGTCGAGGAAGTGCTGGGCAATGAGGCCGGTGTGACCGGCGTGCGGGTGAAGTCCGTGCTCGACGGCAGCACCCGCGACATCGACGCGCATGGCTTCTTCGTCGCGATCGGCCACCACCCGAACACCACGTTGTTCGATGGTCAGCTGGCGATGAACAACGGCTACCTCGAGATCCGTTCCGGCCTGGGCGGCAACGCCACCCAGACCTCGGTGGAAGGCGTGTTCGCCGCCGGTGACGTCGCCGACCAGCATTACCGCCAGGCGATCACCTCGGCCGGCTTCGGCTGCATGGCTGCGCTGGACGCCGAGCGCTTCCTGGATCAAGCCGGCTGACGTTGTCTGCCCGCCATTCCTGCAATGGCGGGCATGGCGGCACCGGGATCCCGAATGCCAGACCTCCGTGTCGTCCGCACTCTTGCCGAACTCCCGGCCGCCGCGTGGGACGCCCTGCACGACGGTCGCAATCCGTTCGTTTCCCAAGCGTTCCTGGCCGGATTGGAGGAGCGTGGTTGCCTGCGTCCGGACTGGGGTTGGCAGCCCCGGCATCTGACCTTGTGGGACGGCGATGCGCTGGTGGCCGCCGCACCGGGCTACCTGAAGACCAATTCGCATGGCGAATTCGTGTTCGACCATGCCTGGGCCAACGCCTATGCCCATCACCGGCAGGACTACTACCCCAAGTGGCTGTGCGGCGTGCCGTACTCGCCAGTCACCGGGCCGCGGCTGCTGGCACGCGACGCATCGGCGCGCGTAGGGCTGCTGGCAGCCATGCGGGAGTTGGTCGAGCGTGAGCAGCTTTCTTCCGCCCACGTGAACTTCCACGCGGCATCCGAGGATGCCGCCTTCAGTGACGACTGGCTGCTGCGTCAGGACATCCAGTATCACTGGCGCAATCCCGGCGACTGGAGCGACTTCGAGTCCTTCCTCGCCGCGATGGACCACAAGCATCGCAAGAACATCCGCCAGGAGCGTGCCCGGGTGCAGCGCTCCGGCATCGGCTTCCGCGTCGTCCATGGCGACGAGGCGAGCGAGCGCGATCTGGAGACGATGTTCGGCTTCTATCTGAAAACCTTCCACGAGTACGGCAATTCGCCCGCGCTCACGTTGGAATTCCTGCGTCACCTCGCCAGATCGATGCCACGCCAGGTAGTGATGTTCCTCGCCGAGCGCGAGGGCGAGCCGCTGGCTGGCGCGTTGTGTCTGCGCGGCGCGGACACCCTCTACGGCCGTTACTGGGGCGGCCAGCCTTTGCCCGGTCTGCATTTCGAGACCTGCTACTACCAGGGCATCGAATACTGCCTGCGCGAGGGGCTGGCCCGGTTCGAGCCCGGCGCCCAAGGCGAGCACAAGCTCGCCCGTGGTTTTCTGCCCGCCATCGTGCGCAGCCGGCATTGGATCGCCGATCCCGGTTTCCGTGTCCCCCTGGCCGAGTGGTGTCGCGAGGAACGCATGGCGATCGCGCGTTATGCGCAGGGCTTGGCGGCGCATTCGCCGTTCAAGTCGCCGGACGCATCCTGATCGCAGGAGCGACGCGGGGAGGATAATGCCGCGCATGCGTCCCGCCCGCCCCTACCTGCTTCCGGCCTCGGCCGATGCGCCGTTTCCGCCGGCGGAAGACGCATTGATACAGCCCGACGGCTTGTTGGCCGTCGGCGGCGACCTGGCCCCGCAACGCCTGCTCAACGCCTATGCGGGCGGCATCTTCCCGTGGTTCTCGGAGGGCGAGCCGATCCTGTGGTGGTCGCCGGACCCACGCACGGTATTCCGTACCGATGGGGTGCGGCTGTCGTCGAAGTTCCGTCGCGGATTGCGCCACAGCGACTGGCGCGTATGCGCCGATACCCGCTTCGCGGCGGTCATCGATGCCTGCGCCGACACGCCCAGGTCCGGCCAGGACAGTACCTGGATCACCGCGGAGATGCGCGATGCCTATCTGGCGCTGCACCGGCTCGGGTATGCGCATTCCGTGGAAGTTCTCGACGGCGACGAGCTGGTCGGAGGCCTCTACGGGGTCGCGATCGGACGCGCCTTCTTCGGCGAAAGCATGTTCAGTGGCCGCAGCGGCGGCTCCAAGGTGGCGCTGGGCGCCCTCGCCCATCGGCTGCGGGAATGGAGCTGGCCGTTGATCGATGCCCAGGTGGAGAACCCGCACCTGCTCAGTCTCGGCGCCGAATCGTGGCCACGCGAGCGCTTTCTGGCCGGCATCCGCGAGCTGGTAGACCAGCCTGAGACACCTGGCTCCTGGGTGGACCGCTTCGGTGAATTACCCGCCGCGGCACTCGCCCATTCCCTGGTCGGTTAACACAAACTTTGCACCTGGCGGCATCGAGGCGTAAAATTGTTTTTTCATATCGGGCCCTTCTGGCCCCCTGCCACACACAGGACTACATGTCGAAAGACGATTCCATCGAATTCGAGGGCACTGTCAGCGAGACGCTGCCCAACACCACTTTCCGGGTCAAGCTGGAGAACGGCCACGAGATCATCGCTCACATCTCCGGCCGTATGCGCAAGAACTACATCCGTATCCTCACGGGTGACCGGGTAAAGGTCGAAATGACCCCGTACGACCTGACCAAGGGTCGTATCACCTACCGCATGAAGTAAGCGCGCATCGCTGCGCGAACAGGTAGAGCGGAGCTTGCTTCGTTGAAGCCTTCCTGATGAAGCCCTAGCCGAGCCCCCTCAAGGGGATGCAAGCGCAAGCTCGGCTCTATGCCTCCGAAGGACAAAAACCTCCACGCCCGTGGAGGTTTTCGCGTGCCCGTCATTCCACCGTGGCCGGCAGCAACCGCTCCGGTTCGGCCTGGGCCTCGACCACCAGCTCGTCGTCCTTGACGTCGATGCTGACCTTGCCGCCATTGATCAGCTTGCCGAACAGCAGTTCGTCGGCCAGCGGGCGCTTGACCTTGTCCTGGATCAGGCGGGCCATCGGGCGGGCGCCCATCAGCGGATCGAAGCCGTGGTGGGCCAGCCAGTCGCGCGCGGTCGGTGTGGCCGACAGGCTGACGTGCTTCTCCTGCAGCAGCGCTTCCAGCTCGATCAGGAACTTGTCCACGACCCGCAGGATGTGTTCGAAGCCCAGCGCCTGGAACTGCACGGTCGCATCGAGACGATTGCGGAACTCCGGGGTGAAGCTCTTGCGGATCACCTCCATCGCATCGGTGCTGTGGTCCTGGTGGGTGAAGCCGATGGTGCGACGCGAGGCCTGGGTGGCGCCGGCGTTCGTGGTCATCACGATGATCACGTTCTTGAAGTTCGCCTCGCGCCCGTTGGTATCGGTCAGCACGCCGCGGTCCATCACCTGCAACAGGATGTTGAAGATGTCCGGATGGGCCTTTTCGACCTCGTCCAGCAGCAGCACGCAGTGCGGAGTCTTGACGATCTTCTCGGTCAGCAGGCCGCCCTGGTCGAAGCCGACGTAGCCCGGAGGGGCGCCGATCAGGCGGCTCACCGAATGCGGCTCCATGTACTCGGACATGTCGAAGCGCACCAGCTCGATGCCCAACTGCAGCGCCAGCTGCTTGGTCACCTCGGTCTTGCCGACGCCGGTCGGGCCGGCGAACAGGAAGTTG
Source organism: Pseudomonas sp. GW821-FHT07E12 (assembly GCF_058986605.1). NCBI lineage: Bacteria > Pseudomonadati > Pseudomonadota > Gammaproteobacteria > Pseudomonadales > Pseudomonadaceae > Pseudomonas > Pseudomonas sp. GW821-FHT07E12. Next base: position 153,662 of record NZ_JBYSVX010000001.1, read on the forward strand.
CCGATCGGCTTCTCCGGGTTGCCCAGGCCGCTGCGCGCCAGCTTGATCGCCGAGGCCAGCGTCTCGATCGCCGGATCCTGGCCGAAGATCACCATTTTGAGGTTGCGCTCAAGGTGCTGCAGTACGTCCTTGTCGGTCGCGCTGACCTGCTTGGCCGGGATCCGCGCCATCTTGGCGATGATCACCTCGATCTCCTCGATGTCGATCAGCTCCTTGCGCTGGCCTTCCGGCAGCAGCCGCTGGCGTGCGCCGGCCTCGTCGATGACGTCGATGGCCTTGTCCGGCAGTAGCCGGTCGGCGATGTGCTTGACCGACAGGTCCACCGCCGCCTGCAGCGCGTCATCGGCATAGGTCACGCCGTGGTGCGCCTCGTAGCGGGGCTTCAGGCCCTGCAGGATCTGGTAGGTCTCACCGACCGTCGGCTCGACGATGTCGATCTTCTGGAAGCGCCGCGCCAGCGCCCGGTCCTTCTCGAAGATGCCGCGGTATTCCTGGAAGGTGGTCGAGCCGATGCAGCGCAGCTCGCCCGAGGCCAGTGCCGGCTTGATCAGGTTGGAGGCGTCCATCGTGCCGCCCGAGGCCGAGCCGGCACCGATGATGGTGTGGATCTCGTCGATGAACAGCACCGCATTCGGCACCTTCTTCAGCGCGGTCAGCACGCCCTTCAGGCGCTTCTCGAAGTCGCCGCGGTACTTGGTGCCGGCCACCAGCGCGCCCAGGTCGAGCGAGTAGATCACCGCGTCGGCCAGCACCTCGGGCACGCTGCCCTCGACGATGCGCTTGGCCAGGCCTTCGGCGATCGCGGTCTTGCCGACGCCGGCCTCGCCCACGTACAGCGGGTTGTTCTTGCGGCGGCGGCACAGCACCTGGATGGTGCGCTCGATCTCATCGGCGCGCCCGACCAGCGGGTCGATCCGTCCGGCGCGGGCCTGCTCGTTGAGGTTGGCGGCAAACTCGGCCAGGGCATCGCCCTTGCCTTCGCTCTCGCCACCTTCGGCCTTGCCCTCGCCTTCGCTGGAGGCCTGGCCCTCGCCTTCCTCGCCCAGCTTGGCGATCCCGTGCGAGATGTAGTTGACGATGTCCAGGCGGGTGATGTCCTGCTGGTTCAGGAAATACACCGCGTGCGAGTCCTTCTCGCCGAAGATCGCCACCAGCACGTTGGCGCCTGTGACCTCCTTCTTGCCGGAGGACTGGACGTGGTAGACCGCGCGTTGCAGCACGCGCTGGAAGCCCAGCGTCGGCTGGGTATCGCGACCGTCGTCCTCGGGCAGGCGCGAGACCGAGGCCTCGATGGCTTGTTCGAGGTCGTTGTGCAGCCGCGTCGAATCGGCGCCACAGGCCTTCAGCACGGCCTGGGCCGAGGGGTTGTCGAGCAATGCCAGCAGCAGGTGCTCGACCGTCATGAACTCATGACGAGCCTCGCGTGCCCGCTTGTAGCACTGGCCGATGGTTTGCTCGAGGTCTTTGCTGAACATGGGGAACTCCGACGGCAGTTGCCAACAATATGCGGCTTCGGCGGGAATTTTCCACAACCCTATCGGATTGGCATGTTCACGCCGCGTTAGGGCGCAGCGAGCGGTTACGGCCTCGTCGCGCGGGCGGCTCGGGGCGCTGTGGGTCTTGGTCCCGCGTTGGCGGAGTGACAGTGTTGCGGTGGCGGGACAATCGAATCAGGCCTGTTCCATCGTGCACAGCAGCGGGTGCTGGTTGATCCGGGAGAACTCGTTGACCTGGGCCACCTTGGTCTCGGCGACCTCACGGGTAAACACCCCGCAGACGCCGCGACCGCGGGTGTGGACGTGCAGCATCACCTGGGTGGCCTTTTCCAGGTCCATCGAGAAGAACTGCTGCAGGACGGTCACGACGAAGTCCATCGGCGTGTAGTCGTCGTTGAGAAGGAGGACCTGGTAGCGCGGCGGTGGGGCGATCTCCGGCTTGCCGGGTTCCACCACGAGGCCGTGGTCGTGTTCGTGGGCGGTCTTGCGATGCATGCCGCAATTATAGGGGGCATGCCTGGCGTCATTGGACGATTCACCGCATGGGCCGCACAATTCCCGGCCTTGTCATTCTTTTGTCGGCCATGATCCCTGTTCGTTCCCTCGTGTTGCTGCTGGCTGCGGCCACACCTGCCCTCGCCTCGGCTGCCTCGGCGGATGCGGCATTGGGTACGCAATTGCAGCGGTTGGGTTACGAGGCGGTCGCCGACGACAACGGCGATTACCGCATTCTGTTCGGGCTGGGGAAGGATGCTCAGGGACACGAGCGCAACCAGTACACCTATGTGCGTTCGGCGGTAGAGAACTACGGCAGCGTGAAGGTGCGCGAGATCTGGTCGGTCGCCTATGAGGGCACGCAGCCCGAGTTGCCGGCGAAGATCGCCAACCGCCTGCTCGCCGATGCTTCCGAAAGCATCCTCGGTGGCTGGGTCAATCAGGGCGGCACCGCGGCGTTCGTGGTCAAGCTGGCGCCGGACGTGGACGACCAGGTGCTGGCCGACGCGATCGAGGCGACGACCCGCTCGGCCGATGCGATGGAAGCCGAACTGACGCCCGGCAAGGACCAGTTCTGATGGCGGTCGTGGACGATCGCTGGTCGCCCGACGTCACCGTGGCCACCGTGGTGATGCGCGATGGACGGCTGCTGTTCGTCGAGGAGTCGATCGCCGGCAGCCTGGTGATCAACCAGCCGGCCGGTCACCTGGAGCCGGGTGAGAGCCTCGAACAGGCCGCCGTGCGCGAAACACTGGAGGAGACCGGCTGGACGGTGCGTTGCACGCATTTCATCGGCAGTTATCTGTGGACCGCCGCGAACGGCCGCTGCTTCCTGCGTTTCGCCTATGCGGCCGAGCCGTTGTCGCATGATCCGGAGCGGGTGCTGGATGCCGGCATCGTGCGGGCACTGTGGATGACACCGGCCGAGCTGGTGGCGGCGGAGTCGCGGTTGCGCAGTCCGCTGGTGCTGCAGGTCGCCCAGGACTGGCTGGCCGGCCAGCGTCATCCGTTGTCGGCAGTGCGGCACGTGCCATGAGCATGCCCAGGATCATGGTCGGGGTGTCCGGGGGCGTGGATTCGTCCGTCGCCGCCCTGCGCCTGGTCCAGCAAGGTGCGTCCGTTGCGGGTCTGTTCATGCAGAACTGGGAGGACGACGATGCGCAGGACAGCGCGAGTGTCGCCGAAGGCAGGAAGCCGAAGGCGGCCGGCAGTGGCGATTGCCGGGCCGAGGATGATCGCCGCGATGCGGTCGCGGTCTGCGGTCTGCTCGGTATCCCGTTTCATTTCCGCAATTTCTCCGGCGAGTACTGGGCCGGGGTGTTCGAACACTTCCTGGCCGAGTACGCGGCCGGTCGCACCCCCAATCCCGACGTGCTGTGCAACCGCGAGGTGAAGTTCAAGCACTTCCTGGATGCTGCCCGCGAACTGGGGGCCGAGCGCATCGCGACGGGTCACTATGCGCAGGTGGCGCATGCCGACGGGCACTGGAAACTGCTGCGCGGTGCCGACCGGAGCAAGGATCAGAGCTATTTCCTGCACCAGCTCGGCCAGGAACAACTGGCTGCGACGCTGTTCCCGATCGGCGAGATGGAGAAGACCGACCTGCGCCGGATCGCCCGCGAGGCTGGCCTGCCGACCCATGCGAAGAAGGACTCCACCGGCATCTGCTTCATCGGCGAGCGTGACTTCCGTGAGTTCCTGGGTCGTTATCTGCCGGCGCGTGCCGGCGAGATCCGTGACCCGCAAGGGCAACGCGTCGCCGAACATCCCGGCGTGTTCTATTTCACCCTCGGCCAGCGCGAAGGTCTGAACATCGGCGGCGTGCGTGGCCGCCCGGCGGCGCCGTGGTACGTGGTCGGCAAGGACGTGCCCAACAACATTCTTTATGTCGACCAGGACCGCGACAGCCCTTGGCTGCAATCGACCTGGCTGCGCTCTGAAACCGCGCACTGGGTTGCCGGCAGCCCGCCGGCACGACGCTTCGAGTGCACCGCGCAGACCCGCTATCGACAGGCCGACGAGCCGTGCACGGTCGATGTCGAGGATGACGGTACGGTCAGCGTGCGCTTCCCGCGCCCGCAACGGGCGGTCACCCCTGGCCAGTCGCTGGTCCTGTATGACGGCCCGGTGTGCCTGGGCGGTGCGGTGATCGCCACCACCGATGCGCCGCTGGAGCGGCAGCTGGCCGGTTCTTTTTTGTGAGTCCCTCACAAAAGCGCGGCACATCCCTGTGCCGGTATCCTTTTTTTGTGAGTCCCTCACAAGAGCACGGCACATCCTTGTGCCGGTATCTTTTTTTGTGAGCCCCTCACATGAGCACCGCACCTCCATGTGCGGGTGTCCTGTTCTGCAAAACGAGGTAAGTGTTCGATGAGTTCACCCATGGACGAGCGTGTACTGGCGCTGGCCGGCCTGGCCCAGGCGTTGCAGCAGGTCCGGCGTATCGCCGAGACCGGACATTCGGAGGCGTCGACGGTACGCACGGCGATGGACAGCGTGTTCCGCATCGATGCCGGCTCGACCGAGACGGTGTACGGCTCGGCCCGGGACGTGGCCTCCGGCCTGCGTCTGCTGCACGACTACTTCAACAACCAGGCACGCGACGAGATCCTGCCCCGGCTGGCGCTGGCGGTGCTGCAATTGGAGCGTCGCTTCGTCAAGGAAACGGCGACCGTGGCCGCGGTGGTGTCCGGCATCGGCGAGACCGCCGGCCGGGCTGCCGAGCTGGGGGACAGCTCGCATCCCGACGTGCTGGCGGCGCTTGGGGCGCTGTACGCGGACACCATCAGCCACCTGCGTCCGCGGGTGATGGTCCAGGGCAACCCGCACTACCTGGGGCAGGCCGGCGTGGTCTCGGAGATCCGCGCCCTGCTGTTGGCCGCGGTGCGCTCGGCGGTGCTGTGGCGGCAGTTGGGCGGCAGCTTGTGGGACTTCCTGTTCGCCAAGCGGGCGATGCTGGCGGCGGTGGAACGGGCGTTGCGCTGACCCGCTGCGCGGGCTTGCCCTCCAAAGTCTGCTGGGCAGACGTAGGGCCCCGGATTCCAAGCCGGCCTATTCCCCCGTGACCTCGCCGCGCGCCCTTGACGAAGGGGGCTTTGCTGCAATTTGGGATGGCGGTGGTGAAGCAGGACATTGGAGCGGAGGAATTGGCAGACGGTTCTAAAGAGCCGTGAGGGACGGCCGATACAGCAACCGTGATTCTGCTGAGAACGCCCATGTATTCACGTCCTTTCATCCGAATGGCTGCACCGCTGGTGCTGACCCTTGTTTTTGCGCTCGCCGACGTTCTGGGGTGGCCGGGTCCCATTCGCTGGGCGCTGCTGGTAACGATGCTCCTGAGCTGGCTGGGATTTGCCGGCTGGAGCGCCTGGTCCCAGGGCCGTCGCAACCCCGACCAGATCCGCGTGCTGCGCGAGCAGGACCAGTTGTTGAACGACCTTCGCAACTTCGTGACCAGCGAGGTTGACGGTTCGCGCTCCGAAGTCGAACGCGCCCGCGAGCTGATCCGCCAGGCCGTCGCCGGCCTGGGCGGCAGCTTCGACGCGATGACCCGCAAATCGCGCCAGCAAAGTCATGCGTTGTCCCGGATCATCGACCGGGCCGGTGAGGACGGTGGCGCCGGTGTCGATGTGGCCCGATTCGCCCAGCACGCCAGTTCGCGCATGGAGCAGTTGGTCGAGGCGCTGGAACAGGTCAGCGGCCAGAGCGTGACCACGGTCAACCATATCGATGAGATGGCGCAGCACCTGGACGGCATCTTCTCGCTGCTGGAGGACGTCAAGTCGATCGCCGACCAGACCAACCTGCTGGCACTGAACGCGGCGATCGAAGCGGCGCGTGCCGGTGAGGCCGGACGCGGTTTCGCGGTGGTCGCCGACGAAGTGCGCAACCTGTCCGAGCGTTCGACCACCTTCAACGAGCAGATCCGCAAGCTGGCGCACAGCTCCAAGGACGCGATCGCCAAGGTCCGCGAGACGGTCTCGCACATGGCTTCGCGCCACCAGGACCGCTCGCGCGAGGCGCGCCATGAGGCGGTCACGATGCTGGACAGCGTCGCCGCGATCAATGCTTCGCTTGGCGAGGGCATGCGCGAGATATCCGAGTGCGCGCGTTCGATCGACACCAGCGTCGCCGAGGCGGTGCGTGCGCTGCAGTTCGAGGACATCGCCACCCAGACCCTGGGCAGCGTGCATACCCATCTGGATCGCCTGTCCGCAATCAATCGTGAAGCCGTGGCACTGCAGGAACTGCTGCACCGTAGCGGCGGTGTGTTCGACAGCGATCTGACCGCGGCCCTGCAGAAGCTGGGCTCGCGCCTGCGCGAGATGCGCAGTGAGTGGGAGCGGCCGCCGCACAAGCCGGTGGCACAGCAGAACCTGGGTGCCGGTACCGTCGAGCTGTTCTGATCCGACGGTCGATCATTGGCGTTGTTCCTGATCAATCCCCTGCCCGTGCGGGGGATTTTTCGGAGATTTCCCCTTCCCCCGAGCTTTCCCCATGAGTTTTGCTCCCCAAGCGCCCGCCGAATCCATCGAGCCAGGTCGCGATGCCGCGCATCACGTCCCGGGATCGGTGCGTCCGGGCAATGGCGGCCTGTCGCCGGCGCTGGAGGCATTGGAGCAACTGGCACGGCGCGAACTGGCGCGGCTGCAAGCGACGCACGCGCCTGAGACGGATGGCGACGAGGTGATGCTGGCCCTGGCGTGGGATCTGGGGCTGGCTGGCGACGAAGTGCTGTCGTAACCGGCGGGTCCGCCTATTCCTTAATCCCGTTTGCGGGATGAGGTGTGTTGCTTGCGAGCCATTGGCTCGCGCACGCTTCCAGGTTGCACCGACCTTGAAGCCTCCCCCATCCGGCGCCTTACGTCACCTTCTCCCACAAGCGGGAGAAAGGAATGATCCGGAACTTCGCCGGGATCGCCTGGAGCGGAATCCCGCCGTGATGCGTCGGCTTCAGCCGCCCGCCAGGCTCAGGCGTCGGCCGAGTCGGCTGCCGACCTCCGCCTCCCGCAGCCATTGCGCCATGTCGCGTGGCACCAGTGGTTTGGAATAGAAATAGCCCTGGATCTCGTCGCAGCCCTGCTGGCGCAGCAGCGAGTCCTCCTGCACCGTCTCCACACCCTCGGCCACGACCTGCATGCCAAGTGCGTGCCCCAGGTGCACGATCGCCTGCGTCACTTCGGCGGTGTTGGCGTCGTCGAGCATGCCGTGCACGAAGGTGCGGTCGATCTTCAGGCGCTGCACCGGGAAGCGGTTGAGGTAGTGCAGGTTGGAAAAACCGGTGCCGAAATCGTCCACCGCCAGCAATACGCCGTTCTGCTCGAACAGTTCGAAGGTGCGGCGCAGCGTGTCGGTGTCGCGGATCAACGCCGATTCGGTCAGCTCAAGTTCCAGCCGTGACGGTGGCCAGCCATTGCTGTTGCAGATTTCCAGTACGCGTTCGGCGAAGCCGCGGTCGCGCAACTGCACGGCCGAGACATTGACCGCGATGCGACTGAAGTTCAGCCCGGCCTGGTCCCACACCACGGCCTGGCGACAGGCTTCGCCCAGTACCCAATCGCCCAGGCGGACGATCTCGCCGCACTCCTCCGCGATCGGAATGAACTCGGCCGGGCTGCACAGGCCGTGGCCGGGGCGATGCCAGCGCATCAGCGCCTCGATCGCCGGCGCCGTGCTCTCGCCGGTACTGACCAACGGTTGGTAGACCAGGGTGAACTCGTCGCGGTCCAGTGCGCCATGCAGCGCATGTTCCAGTTCCAGGCGACGCTGCGCGCGCAGCAGCACGTCCTGGCTGTAGTAGTGGTAGGTGTTGCGCCCGGATTCCTTGGCTGCATACATCGCCGCGTCCGCGGCACGCAGCAGGTTGTCGAAGTCCGGCAGGTTCTCGTCCTGCACCGCGATACCGATGCTGGCGCCGACCTTGAGCGTGATGTGGTCCTTGCGCAGCGGTTCGGCCAGCGCGCTGATCAGCTTGCGCGCGACATGGCCGGCATCCTCGGGCGCGGCCAGGCCGCGCAGCACCACGATGAACTCGTCGTCGCTGAAGCGGCCGAACAGGTCGCTGTTGCGCAGGTTCTGGTGCAGCCGCGTGGCGGCGAGCTTGAGCAGGGTGTCGCCGGTGGCGTGGCCGAAGGAATCGTTGATGCTCTTGAAGCCATCCAGGTCGACCAGCAGCATCGCCAGCGATTCGCCGTCGTCGCGGGCCTCGCGCATCGCCTTCTCGGCCTGCTCGCGCAACAGGAAGCGGTTCGGCAGCCCGGTCAGGCGGTCGTAGTGCGCCAGCAGCTCGATACGCTCGTTGGCCTCGCGTTCGCGGGTGATGTCGCGGAACAAGGCGATGAAGCGTGGCGGCAAGCCATCGCGGCGATCCATCTCGATCAGCACCTGCACCCAGATGCGCTGGCCCGAGCTGCGGTAGAAGCACAGTTCCAGCTGCTCGGGCAGGCCGCCCTCGGCGAGCCGGATCAACGCGCCCTCGAACGCATCGCGCGAGTCCTCGGTGTACAGCGACATTGCCTGGTCGAGGGTGATGGTCTCCTTGCGCAGGCCGTGGATGCGGTAGCACTCCTCGGTCCACTGCATGCGGCGGGTCTCGACCTCGATCTCGCAGCCGCCGATCCGGCCGAGCGCGGAGACGCGGTTGAGCAGTTCGGTGCGCCAGCGGATCAGCGCATCGGTCTGGTGCTGCTCGGTGACGTTCTGGACCTGGCCGGCGATGCGGTTGATGGTGCCGTTGGCATCGAACACCGGTTGTGCCCAGACCCGCAGGTGCCGGACCAGCGGCTGCAGGCCCAGCTCGATTTCGATGTGGACCGGTGTGCCCTCATTGCGGATCCGACGCCAGGCGTTGCGCAACTGGACGCGCGCGGTGGGCGAAAGCAGCCGCAGCAGGTCGCGTCCGCATTCCAGCGGCAGATTGCTCAAGTGGGCCTGCTCGCAGAAATCGGGCGACAGCCAGAACGCGTCCCGCGGCAGATCCCACGACCAGTTGCCCATGCTGGCGATGCGCTGGGCCTCTTCCAGCAGCGCCTGCTGCTCGCGCAACTGTTCTTCGAGCAGCTTCTGCTGGTGGATGTCGGTATGCGTGCCGACCATGCGCAGCGGCTGGCCTTCGGCGGTGCGCGAGACGATCCGGCCGCGATCCAGGATCCAGCGCCACTGGCCATCCTTCTGGCGCAGGCGGAACTCGGCGCTGTAGGTCTCGCTGCGCCCGTCGAGGTGCGCGCGTACCGCTTCGCCGACGCGCGGGTAGTCGTCGGGGTGGATCATGCCCGACAGCGCGGCCAGATTGTGCGGAAGCCTCTGCTCGTCGTAGCCGAGCATGCGCATCCAGCGCTCGGAGCGGTACACCGCGTCGGTGGGAATGTCCCAATCCCACAGGCCGTGTTCGGCGCTGTCCAGGCCGATTTCCCAGCGGCTGGTGCCTTCGGCACCGATCGGCTCGGGTACGCTCAAGGTGTAGGCGATGGTTTCGCCGAGCTCATCGCGCACCGCACGCAGCCAGCCCTCGACCCGGCGCCCTTCGCCGCCGGGCAGCACGCATGGCGTCATGTCGCCGGATTCGGCCAGTTGGCTGCGACAACCCGCCAGCAGGTCGCGATAGGTGCGCAAGGTGGCCGGCAGGCCAAGCGATTGCGCGACGCGGTTCGCCGCCAGCGGCCGCCCGAGCGCGTCCAGCACCACCACCGCTGAGGTCAGGGGGTGTTGGAGCAAGCTTGCAATGACGCCTGAATCCACGCTCGACAGCTCCGAGTGCCATGCCCCCCATTGGGGATCGCAATGGATAACGGCCAGCATCCGGAATAGTTGAGGACCCCGCGAGCGGCCAGATTACCGAGCCGGGGCGGGTCCTGCACTTTGGGATCGGATGCGTCGGCTGGCAGTGATGGGGACCGGGTATTGCGGCCCGAGCGGTCCGCAACGGCAGCACGGCCCACGTGCCTTGGCACATATTTCAAAGTGCATGGCGCGTTCCAGCGGCTAAGATGAGCCACCGGCTGGTTTCCTGGACACGGTCAACGCCCTGATGTCGCTTTCGCCCCTTTCCGCCGTCGTGGCGCAGCCGCTTTCGGCCATACGCCTGCGTACCAGGCTGCTGGGCGGAATCCTGGCGATCGCGGTCGGCTATGGCTTGTTGGTGGGGCTCTGGGTGTGCACGCGGGGCACGCTGCTTGGATCGGGCACTCCGGTTTCCGGCGTCGAGGCGCTGGTGTTCATCCTGCTCACCGCCAGCGGACTCTATCTGGCGCTGTGCTGGCTCGGCGCGCCCCTGTTGCGCGAGCATGCCGAGCTGGCGCGGGCGGAGGCTCTGGCACATGAGCAGTTCCATGCCCTGCCCTGTCCGGCCTGGGTGTATGACCTGGATACGCTGCGGATCCTGGATGCCAATCCGGCCGCGCTGGAATTCTTCGGCGCCTCGCGCCAGGAATTCCTGGAACGGACACTGCACACGCTCTGGCCGGAAACCCAGCTCGAACAGCTGGAAGAACTGATCGCCCGGATCCGCGGCAAGAACGCCGAAGGCTGCGTGATCCTGAACGATCTGCGCACCCGCGACGGCCTGCGCCACGCGGAAATCCGCAGCAGCCAACTCACGCTGCCCTCCGGGCCGGCGCGATTGGTGGTGGCGGTCGACCGCAGCGCCGAACAGGAAGCGCTGCGTCATCGTGCCGAGGCATTGGAACGTCTGCAGGAAGCCCAGTCGATCGCGCGGCTGGGCTCGTGGGAGCTGGATCCGCGTACGCGGCTGGGTGAGTACTCCGACGAGGTCTACCGGATCCTGGGGCGGCCGGAGCCGACCCAGCGACCGCATCGTTTCGAGGATCTGCTGGTCGGCGGCGACATGTCCACCCAGGCACGCATCGATCACCTGCTGGCGGACCTGTACGCGCAGACCCATACCGAGATCGACGTGTTACTGCCGTTGATCGACGGCAGTGGCCACCCCCGGATGATCCATCTGTGTGCCGAGGCCGGCGCCGATGACGCGGGCGCCTCGATGGTGCATGGCACGCTGCAGGACGTGACCGAGCGCGAGCAGTCGCGGCGTCTGCTGCACGAGCGCGAGGAACAGTTCCGCGAACTGGTACGGGTGCTGCCGGACGGCGTGCTGATCCTGTCGGAAGAACGCGTGATGTACGCCAACGCCGCTGCCGCAGGCCAGTTTGGTTTCGAGGGTGAGGCGATCCTGGGCGAACCGCTGCAGGGATTGGTCGCCGCGGCCGATTATCCGCAGGTGTCCCGATTGTTGCGCGGCGACGTGGCCGATGCCACGCCGGCCCCGCATGCGATGTGCCGCCGCGATGCCGCGGTGTTCCACGCTGGGCTGTCGGTGGGATGCGTGCGTTATGGCGGACGCGAATGCCGGTTGCTGGTGGTGCACGATCTCAGCGAGCCGGAACGCATGCGCGATGCGCTGGCCAAGAGCAACGCCGAGCTTCAGGCGATGGCGCGCCGGCTGTTCTCGCTGCAGGAGGACGAACGCCGCGCGATCTCGCGCGACCTGCACGACGACATCGGCCAGGCGATCACCGCGATGAAGTTGTCGGCCTACGCCGCCGTCGACGAGAACGACGAAGTGCGGCGGCGCGAGGACTTGATGGGTGTGGTCGAGTTGGCCGACAGCACGGTGATCAAACTGCGCAACCTGTCGATGCTGCTGCGTCCGCCGCAGCTGGATGCACTCGGCCTGGAGGCCGCGCTGCGCTGGCAGGCCACGATGCTGTTCCGTTCCTCGCAGGTGCGGCTCGAGCTGGACATCGCCCCGCTGCCGCGCCGTCCAGGCAACGAGGTGGAACAGGCCTGTTTCCGCATCGCCCAGGAAAGCCTGACCAACGCGATGCGGCACGCCTGCGCCGGCGAGGTCACGCTTACGTTGCGACCGCAGGGCGAGCAACTGGCGTTGCAGGTCGCCGACGACGGTGATGGCTTCGGTCCGGATGGTCCGCGTGGCCTTGGATTGATCGTGATGCGCGAGCGCGCGCAGACCGCTGGCGGCACCCTGCACATCGATTCGGCCCCCGGCGCCGGCACCCGGGTGTCGCTGCTGCTCCCCTATTCCCGCGCGGGCGATGCCTGCAGCGCCGACAACGGACGTTGAGCACCATGTGGAACTCTGCAATTCCTTCCGGGCTGGATACTCCCAGGCCGCCGCGGCTGGGCTCGGGCAATCCAGAGCTGATGCGACTGGTCGATGCCGCCATCTCCGGCGGAACGGCGCTGGCGTTGATGCACGTGGACATCGACCACTTCGCTTCGATCAACGAGAACATGAGCGTGGAGGTCGGCGACGAGGCGCTGGCGCTGATCGCGCAGCGGCTGCAGGAGCATCTCGGCACGCGTGGGCGGCTGTGGCGCCACGGCAGCGACGAGATGGTGGTCGTGGTCCAGCGCAGCGAAGGCGTGGCCTCGCCCGAGGAGCTGGCCGAGGAAGTGCGCCAGCAGTTGGAACTGCCGCTGTCGGTGTTGCCCTACACGCTGTTCATGACCGGCAAGGTCGGCGTCGCGCTGTGTCCGGAGGACGCCACCCAGCTGTCCACGCTGCTCGATTTCGCCGAGGACGCCTGCTACCAGGCGGGGCGTGAAGGCGGCAACACGGTGCGTGTCTACACCCGCAATCCGGCTTCCAATGCGCATAGCGAAAGCATCATCGCGCGCCAGATCGTCGATGCGATTCCGCATGGCGAGCTGCGTCTGCGCTACCAGCCGCTGGTGAGCGCGCGCGATGGCCGCATCGTCGGCATGGAAGCGCTGCTTCGCTGGCAATCGCCGACGCTGGGCATGCTGGTGCCGGAGCGCTTCATGCGCACCGCCGAGCGGCTCGGCGTGATCGTGCAGATCGGCGAATGGGTGTTGCAGAACTCGATCAAGCAAGCACGTGCCTGGCGCGATCAGGGCTTCGACGATTTCAGCATCGCGGTCAATGTGTCCACGTTGCAGCTGCTGCGCCCGAGCTTCTTCGGCGAGGTGATGGCGATGCTGCAGGCGGCCGGTGTGCCGCCACAGCTGCTGACGCTGGAGATCAACGAAAGCGCGCTGACCAACAACGTCAACTTCGTCCACGAGACGATGGCCAACCTGCGTCATGAAGGCATCAGCCTGAGCCTGGACAACTTCGGCACCGGTGATTCGAGCCTGAGTGCGCTGGTGCGTTATCCGGTGGACCGACTGAAGATCGATCGCAGCTTCATCAAGAGCGCGCCGGCCGGCAGCCGCGAGGCGGCGATCGCGCGCGCGATCATCGCGATGGGCCACCAGCTGGGCATGACGGTGATCGCCAACGGGGTGGAGTCGCAGGCGCAGTTGGGTTTCCTGCGTCGCAACGATTGCGACATCTTCCAGGGTTATCTGTTCGGCGAGCCGATGTCGGCAGAATCGGCCGGCATGGCACTGCGGCGTCGCTACCTGCGACCGGAATCGTTCGCCGAGAGCCGGCCGGATCGCACCTTGCTGTTGCTGGACGACGAGGAGAACGTGCTGCGCTCGCTGGTGCGGTTGTTCCGTCGCGACGGCTACCGGATCCTCGCTGCCGGCAATGTGCGCGATGCGTTCGATCTGCTGGCCACCAACGACGTGCAGGTGATCCTGTCCGACCAGCGCATGTCCGACATGAGCGGTACCGAATTCCTGGGCCGGGTGAAGATGCTCTACCCGGACACGGTGCGGCTGGTGCTGTCGGGCTACACCGACCTGGTCACCGTGACCGAGGCGATCAATCGTGGCGCGATCTACCGCTTCCTGACCAAGCCGTGGAACGACGACGAGCTGCGTGAGCACATCCGGCAGGCGTTTCGCACCCACGATGAGCAGCGGCGTGATGGGCAGGTGTGATGGGGGCCGTGATTCGTGATTCGGGATTGGTGATTTGTAAAAGTCTGTTTCGGCGAGATGGCTTTTGTGGGAGGGACTTCAGTCCCGGCAGGCATTACCGGCCGATTGTCGGGGCTGAAGCCCCTCCCACAAAAAAACACCAGATCGCTTGACAGCCAGAACCTGGCAAAGATGCTTTTCACGAATCACGAATCACGAATCACGAATCACGAATCACGAATCACGAATCACGAATCACGAATCACGAATCACGAATCACGAATACG
>NZ_JBYSVX010000001.1:167842-361532 GCF_058986605.1 Pseudomonas sp. GW821-FHT07E12
ATCACGGCTTCACCGCGGCTGCCGCACCGGGAGCACGATCCGGAACGTCGCGCCCTGCCCTGTCGTGCTGTTCACGTCGATGCGGCCGTGGTGTTTGTTGATGATGCCGTAGGAGATCGACAGACCCAGGCCGGTGCCGCTGCCTACCGGCTTGGTGGTGAAGAACGGATCGAAGATGCGCTGCAGCAGGTCGGCGGGAATGCCGCTGCCGCTGTCCTTGAATTCTATCCAGGCGTGTTCGCCGCCTTCGCAGCCGGTGCTGACGATGATCGTGCCGCGCTCGGCGATGGCCTGGCCGGCGTTGAGCAGCAGGTTCATGTAGACCTGGTTGAGCTCGGACGGCAGGCACTCCACCAGCGGCAGCTCGCCGTAGTGGCGTTCCAGCGTCACCTTGTACTTGAGCTCGTTCCAGATGATGTTGATGGTCGATTCCAGACCGGCGTGCAGGTCCACCAGCTTCCATGACTCGGAACGGTCCGAGTACGAGAAGTCCTTAAGATCACGCACGATCCGGGTCACCCGCTCGATGCCCTCGCGCGATTCGGCCATCAGCTGCGGCAGGTCACGACTGATGAAGTCGATGTCGGCGCGGTTGCGGATGTCGTCGATCTCCGGGATCAGCGCCTTCGGATCGGGCGCGCGCAGGGCGCGCTCATAGGCTTCGATCAGGGTGAACAGGCTGCGCAGGTATTCCTGCAGGCTGCCCAGGTTGGAGTGCACATAGCCGATCGGATTGTTGATCTCGTGCGCGACGCCGGCGGCGAGCTGGCCGATCGAGGCCATCTTCTCCGACTGCAGCAGCTTGTCCTGGGCACCGTTCAAGCGCATGTAGGCCTGGCGCAGCTCGGCGTGGCGTTGTTGCAGTTCGCGCTCGTAGTCCTGCTGCCCTTCCAGGTTGTGGAAGATCGACAGGTAGTGGCCGACACCCTTGTCCTCATGGAAGTACAGGTGCGTGATCACCACCCGCTCACCGACCGGCAGGCTGCCGCTCCAGTTGCCTTTGGCGCGGGCCTGGGCCAGCGCATCGGCGGGCAGGATCTGGGCGACGTGTTTTTCGAATTCGCTGCCGCTCCTGGCTTTCTCGTCGTCCAGTGCCTCACGTGCGACGGCGTTGGCGAAGACCAGCCGGCCATCGGCGCGGAACAGCACGATGCCTTCCAGCGTTCGCTCGCTGAAGGCACGCAAGGTGTTGGGGGATGGCAGCAGGGTCGAGTCGAAAAGCGGTGTGTCGGTCACAGTGCGAGATGGATGCAACGGTGCACGCACTATACGCCGGCCGTTCCGGCGGACGGAATCAGGCTACGGCGAGCGGGCGACTGGCCTGCAAGGTGTTGGACTGCCCGTTGGCGTCGTACGCCGGTGCGCTCTCGCTGCGGCCGAGGTGACGCAGGGCCCAGTTGACCTCGCGGCGGCGACGCGCCAGCAGGGCACCGTTGGCACGGTTGAACTCGGCCAGTTCGCGCAGGCGCTGTTGCTGGCCTTGCGGCACCGCGGTTTCCAGTTCGCGCAGGGCATCCAGCTTGGCCTGCACGGCCTGCATCAGCCCTTCGACATCGTGCTCGAGCAAAGCCCGGCGCTCACCGGCGAGGGCGTCGCTCAGGCGTTGCAGCGGCTCGCTCATGGCCTGGCTCATCCGGCGAGCTGCTGTTCCAGATTCTGCAGGCGGCTGGAGATGACGTCGGCGTTGACCTTGTAGCTGCCGTTCTGCAGGGAGTCCTTGACCGCCTGCACGCGACTGCTGTCCACCGCCGGCGCCTTGGCGAGGTTGCGCTGCAGGGCCTGCAGATTGGTGGCCTCCCCGGTCAGGCTGAGGCTGTCACTCGGGGTGGTGGCGGTGATCGCCGACCCCGCCGATGCAACCCTGCCGCTCGCACTGCTGCGCACGGTGGCGGCTGCAGGGAGATTGCCGTCGATTTTCTGGCTCATGACAGGTTGGGTCCTTTACGGTTCGCTGGGGTTAACGGCCATGGGCGGCCGAACTTTAGTGAATGTGTCAACGCGAAACGACTACTGCACCGCTGGCATCGACCGTTCCCTGGACGACGCGGCGCGAGGAAGCATTCTCTACCGATACCCGCTCGTCCTGCCCGGCATCGGACAGGGCGCGTCCGGTCATCCGCACTTCCAGTCCGTTGCGACGCGAGACCAGCTCCACGGTATCGCCACGCTTGACTAGCCGAGGTGAAACCACGTCGTTGGCCGACAGCAGCGTGCCGGCCGACAACACGCGCCGGGCGGTCTTGCCGACCGCATCGACCGGGTTGGCCAGTGCTGCGCCGGCGATACGCGACGCGTCGCGCTTCTCGATGCTGATATCGGCCAGGCTGATGGTTTCTCCAGCGGCGATGCCGCGATTGAGCACCAGCACGTCCTGGTTGCGCCGGACTTTGACCGGCACGAACAACCGCCAGCCGGCCGGTTGCGGGCAGGCCACCTCGACGGTGTTGCTGCCGGTGGGCTGGGCCTGCAGCGGTACCGGACACGCCGGCATGCGCAGCCCGGGATCCAGCGTGGCTTCGGCATCGGCGTTCGGCCCCACCGTGGACAGCGCCGCGGCACGGATCGAATCCACCGGCTGGAAGCCGTCGGCCCAGGCGGGGGCGGCCACCAGAAGGAGAATCAGCAGGATCGGGCGCATCGACGACTCCGGGACAACGGTTCGAGCGGACTTTCTGCAAGTGCTGTGCCGAAAGGGCCGGGATTGGGGATTCGGGATGGGGGATTCGTAAAAGCGACTCCTGGCCTCCGCAGCGCTTTTACGAATCCCGAATCCCCAATCCCGACTCCCTGTCTTTAAGAGCCTCAAGTTGCCCGCCGGACGTGTCGATAACGGTTGCATGTCCTATGACCTGCTCAACCGGATCGACCAGCGCACCCGCCTGGCCGGCCATAACCGACTGGCGCTGCTGCTGTTCCGGCTCGGCGGTCGTCAGCTTTTTGGCGTGAACGTGTTCAAGGTGCAGGAGGTGCTGCGTCGGCCGGGGTTGTTCCAGGTGCCGGGGCTGCCTTCCGAGTTCGCCGGCGTGGCCGATGTGCGCGGGCGGTCGGTGCCGGTGCTCGACCTGGGACTGGTGATCGGGCACCCCGAGCGCCGCACCTCGGAGGCCGAGGGCGATCCGGGCTATCTGGTGGTCGCCGAGTTCAATCGGTCGGTGCAGGGGTTCCTGGTCAGTGGCGTGGAGCGGATCGTCAACATCGCGGTGGAAGACATCCATCCGCCGCCGGAGCTGGGCGCCGAGGCCACCTACCTGACCGCGGTCACGCGCTTCCAGGGCGAGCTGATCCAGGTCATCGACGTGGAAAGCGTGCTGGCCGACATCGCCCAGGTCGAGACCGACATCCAGTTGGACCCGTCGCTGGTGCTCGATACCGCGGGCCGCCAGCTGCAGGTGCTGGTGGTCGACGATTCGCGCGTGGCGCGCCAGCAGATCCGCAGCGTGCTCGATCAGCTGGGTGTGGGCGGCACCCTGCTCTCGGATGGTCGCCAGGCACTGGACCACCTGCTGCAGGTGCTGGCATCCGGCGAGAGCCCGGCCGAGCGCTATGCCATGGTCATCTCCGACATCGAGATGCCGGCCATGGACGGCTACACGCTGACGACGGAAATCCGGCGCAACCCGGGGTTGGCGGATCTGTACGTGCTGCTGCACACCTCGCTGTCCGGCGTGTTCAACAACGCCATGGTCGAGCAGGTCGGCGCCAATGCGTTCGTCGCCAAGTACAGCGCGCACGAGCTGGCGGAATACGTACTTGCCCGGCTCAGAGTGGTGGCCGAGGCGGCCTGACGGCCTTATCGCTCGAAGTGTTGCGGCATTGTGCTTGCAACGGCCGGGGCAGCCAGGATCGATATGGGCGCCGTGGCGCAACCGGGCGCGCCGGGAAAATGACGCACTCTTCCCGTCAACGCTGCCGGCGATGGCTGATTCAGGCGAAAACGTCGACCAGTGAACCCAGCGCGGCATCGCCGGCCAGTGCGACCACGCCGGTGGTCAGGGGCAGCGAGCCGGTGGCCATGCCGGCCACGACGGCGACCTTGGCGATGTCCTTGAGGTCGCCGTTCAAGGCGCCGCGCGCGGTGTCGCGCATCGCGCGCCAACTTGCGCCGATGGTGTGATCTGCTACTGAGGAAATGATTCCCACAGCTTCTCTCCCGAAAATTAAAGCAACGCAATGCCGGATCCACCACATGGTCCACCCGGCTTCCGGACAGCAGGCCAAAGCAGCCTGCAAACAGTCCGAAAGGGATAGCGGCACGCCTCCGGGCGATCTTTAGCGCGACCTTCAGCCTGCCGATCCGGCATTTCTGGCACAAAGCTTGCCTGCACCCCTGCGAGCCATACCCCTGGGGGTGCCATGTCTTCCAACCCGATCTCGGCCTACTTCGGCGTCCACGGCGCCGCCCTGCCCCTGCGCGAGGAGCGGATGAAGCTCATCGCCAGCAATCTGACCAACGCCGACACGCCGGGCTACAAGGCCAAGGAGCTGAACTTCGATGCCGCGCTGCAGGCGTCGATGAGCCAGCAGGGCCCGCTCGCCACCACCGATGCCAGGCACGTCGCGATTCCCGAACAGGGGCCGAGTGCGTTCCTGTTCAACCGCCAGGGCGCCCAGCCCAGCCTGGACGGCAACACCGTCGACCCGGATCTCGAGCGCGCCGCCTACGGCCGCGCGGCACTGGAGTACCGGGCCTCGCTGTCCTTCCTCGAATCCAAGGTCAAGAACATGTTGACCGCGATCACCGGCCAGTAAGGGGTACTGCGATGAGCAACCTCCCGATCTTCGACGTCGCCGGCTCGGCCTTGCAGGCCCAGTCGGTGCGCCTGAGCACGATTGCCTCGAACCTGGCCAATGCCGATTCGGTGGCCTCCACGCCCGAACAGGCCTACCGGCCGATCGAGCCGATCTTCCAGGCCCAGCCCAACCGCGAGGATTCCAGCCTCACCGGGGTGAAGGTCAAGGAGATCGCGCAGAGCAACGTGCCGGCCATCAAGCGCTACGAGCCGGGCCATCCGCTCGCCGATGGCGATGGCTACGTCTACGCACCGGATGTCGATCCGGTCGCGCAGATGGTCAACCTGATCTCCGCCTCGCGCAGCTACCAGGCCGGCGTGGAAATGCTCAACACCGCCAAGGACCTGGCCCTCGCCACCCTGACCATGGGCCGCTGAGGCGCCCCGGAGAAACCACGATGTCCGCGATTTCCATGGATTCGCTTTCCAGCCTGGGCCTGACTGCCGGCGGCAAGAAGACCGCGATCGAACGTCAGAAGGTCGATGACAAGGCGCAGAAGGACAAGCTCGGCCAGGCCGACTTCCTGATGATGATGACCCAGCAGTTGAAGAACCAGGACCCGCTCAATCCGATGGACAACGGCGCGTTCCTGGCGCAGTTGGCACAGATTTCCACGGTGCAGGGCCTGGGCGATCTCAACAAGAAGGCCGACCAGTTCCTCAGTGTCAACGGCACCGACCAGGCGCTGCGTGGTGCGGCGCTGATCGGGCATCAGGTGGAGGTGCCGGGTGGTTCGCTCTCGCTGAGTGCGGATGGCAGCGCCACCGCCTCGGCCACGGCTTCCGGCCCCGGACCGGTCAATGTGGTGGTGCAGGACAGTGCCGGCAATCCGGTGCGGGCGCTGACGCTTGCCGATGGCGGCGCCGGCCCGCGTCGCATCGATTGGGACGGCAAGGACACCGCGGGCAATCGCCTGCCCGCCGGTGACTACCGCTTCTCCGCAAGCCAGGCCGGTCCTGACGGCAAGCCGGTTTCGCTGGACACCTATGGCAACGCCAAGGTCGAGAGCGTCAGCCTCGACAAGGACGGCGCCACCCTCAACCTCGCCGGTGGCCAGACCGTGCCGTTGGCCAAGGTACTGCGCATCAGCTAGTGCTCCAGCCGTCGTCCCGCTGTTGCGGGAGTGACGGGAAAACGCCCTTCCGAACCACGGCTGTCACTTCCTTCGAGGAACCATCATGGGTTTCAACACTTCTCTCTCCGGTCTGCGCGCCAGCAACAGCGACCTCAATGTGACGTCCAACAACATCGCCAATTCCGCGACCACCGGCTTCAAGGAGTCACGCGCGGAGTTTGCCGACATCTTCATGGGCAGCACCTACGGTGTCGCCAACAACGCGACCGGCAGTGGCGTGCGCGTGGCCGACATCGCCCAGCAGTTCAAGCAGGGCAACATCGACAACACCGAGAACACGCTGGACGTGGCGATCTCCGGTGAAGGCTTCTTCAACCTGTCCAACAACGGCAACACGCTGTACACGCGCTCGGGCAACTTCCAGATGGACAAGGAAGGCAACGTGGTCTCGCCGGAGGGCTACAACCTGAAGGTGTTCGCCCCCAGCGAGGACGGCACCACGGTCAGCACTTCCACGATGAAGAACCTGCAGCTGACCACCACCGACAGCGCGCCCAATCCGACCAGTGCGGTGGGCGCCAACGTGACCCTGCCCGCCAATTCCAGCGCGCCGACGGTCGCCACGTTCGATCCGAGCGATACCAACAGCTACAACTACTCGACCTCGCTGACCGTGTATGACTCGTTGGGCGTGTCGCATGTGATGTCGCTGTACTACGTCAAGACCGGCAACGCCAACGAATGGCAGCAGCACGCCTATATCGACGGGACCTCGGTCAGCGCCACGCCGACCACGCTGCAGTATTCGGACAATGGCACGCTGGTGTCGCCGACCGACGGCAAGATCGCGCTGGACAGCTACACGCCTTCCAACGGTGCCGGCACGCTGGCGATCACGCTGGACCTGGCCAAGTCCTCGCAGTACGGCGAGTCGTTCTCAGTCAACAACTTGAACCAGGACGGCTACGCCGCCGGCCGCCTGTCGAAGTTCGAGATCGCCCAGGACGGCATGGTCTATGCCAACTACAGCAACGGCAACAAGGTGCTGCTTGGGCAGATCGCGCTGACCAACTTCAACAACAAGCAGGGCCTGGCGCCGCAGGGCAACAACTGCTGGACCGCGACCGCCGCCGCTGGAACGCCGCGTACCGGCGCCCCCGGCAGCTCGAACTTCGGCAATGTGCAGTCCGGCGCGCTGGAAGCCTCGACGGTCGATCTGACCGAGCAGTTGGTGAACATGATCGTGGCGCAGCGCAACTTCCAGGCCAACGCCAAGATGATCACCACGCAGGATGAGTTGACCCAGACCGTGATCAATATCAACCGTTGATCTGTGTAGCCGTCATTCCCGCGAAATCGGGAATCCATGGACGTAGATCTGGCGAGAAAGCAACGTCCCTGGATTCCCGCTTTCGCGGGAATGACGAACAAGAAAATCCTTTTAGCCGCTTGAACCCGGGAGTTTCCCTCGATGGACAAGGCCGCCTATGTTGCGATGACCGGAGCCAGCGCCACGTTGCAGGCGCAGACGGCGGTTTCGCACAACCTGGCCAATGCCGACACCGCCGGTTTCAAGGAGGCGTTGGCGAATACGCAGGCCTTCCGTGTAACCGGGCCGGGTTATGCCTCGCGCTACGCCACCATCCTCGGCGACACCGGTTTCAACGCCCAGCCCGGTCCGCAGCAGGTCACCGGTAATCCGCTCGATGTCTCGCTGGCGCAGGACACCTGGCTGGCGGTGCAGTCCAAGGATGGCCAGGAGGGCTACACGCGTGCCGGCAACCTGCAGCTGACCCCGAACGGCCAGTTGCTATCGGGCAGCCGCCCGTTGCTGGACGACAACGGCGTGCCGGTGACGGTGCCGCCACACGAATCGATGGAGATCGGCAATGACGGCACGATCTCGATCGTGCCGCAGGGCCAAGGCCCGCAATCGATGGCGATCATCGGCCGTTTGCGTACCGTCACCGCCGGGCAGCAGCAACTCGTGCGCGGACTGGACGGCCTGATGCGCAACGCCGAACCGCGCACACCGCTGCCGCGTGCCGCAGGCGATGTGTTGAGTACCGGCATGGTGGAAGGCAGCAACGTCGATCCCGCCGCCGCGCTGGTGCAGATGATCCAGCTGCAGCGCCAGTTCGAGATGCAGGTGAAGGTCGTCAAGAGCAGCGACGAGAACGCACAGTCGGCCAATACCTTGCTGCGTCTGAATGGCTAAAAGGCCGGGATTGGGGATTCGGGATTAGGGATTCGTAGGAGCGGCTTCAGCCGCGATGGGCTTCCGCGTGAAAGCCCATCGCGGCTGAAGCCGCTCCTACGTCGTGTGCCTGCTTTTTACGCATCCCCAATCCCAAATCCCCAATCCCACGCCTTTAGGCACACCCTTTGCATGGTGATGGGCAACGGCGTAAACCCGACGCCGCATCGAGGAATACGTCATGAATCAGGCTTTGTGGGTCGCCAAGACCGGACTGGATGCGCAGCAGACGCGCATGTCCGTGGTTTCCAACAACCTGGCCAACGCGAATACCACCGGCTTCAAGAGCGATCGCGCCAGTTTCGAGGATCTGCTCTATCACCAGGTGCGTCAGCCCGGTGGTTCCAGTTCGCAGCAGACCACGCTGCCGACCGGTCTGCAGCTCGGTACCGGTACGCGTGTGGTGGCGACGTCCAAGGACTTCCAACAGGGCAGCCAGCAGCAGACCGGCAACGCGATGGACGTGATGATCAACGGGCGCGGCTTCTTCGAAGTGCAGTTGCCCGATGGCACCTCCGCCTACACGCGCGATGGCACCTTCCACGTCAACGCCGAAGGCCAGGTCGTCACCAACAGTGGCTACCAGTTGCAGCCCGGCATCCAGATTCCCGAAGGCGCGCAGAGCGTCACCATCGGCAGCGATGGCACGGTCAGCGTGCAGATTGCCGGTACTGCGGCCGCTACCGAAGTCGGCACGATCAGCCTCACCGATTTCATCAATCCCGCCGGCCTGCAGGCCAAGGGCCAGAACCTTTACGTGGAAACCACCGCTTCCGGTCCGGCGCAGAACGGCACCGCGGGCCTGGATGGCCTGGGCAGCATCGTCCAGGGCGCGCTGGAAGGCTCCAACGTCAATGTGGTCGAGCAACTGGTCAGCATGATCGAAACCCAGCGTGCCTACGAGATGAACGCCAAGGCGATCTCGACCACCGATTCGATGCTCGGCTATCTGAACAACAACACCTGAGGCCTTGTTCCATGAAGACCTGTCGCCTGGCGCTGTGCGCCCTCGCCTGCTCATTCCTGCTCAGCGGTTGCCTCAGCATTCCGCTGCTGTCGATGGGGGGATCGAAGAAGGACGATGCGGAGCTGCCACAGACGGCGGTCGAGTACGCACCCACGGCGGGCGCGATCTATCGCGAAGGTGCGCCGGGGCGCATGAATCTGTACTCGGACCATCGCGCGCGTGACGTCGGCGACCTGCTGACGATCGTGTTGAGCGAGACCACCGCCGCACAGACCAAGGCGGCCACCACGACCAAGAAGGACTCCAAGATCGACATGGCCAATCCGACCATCGCCGGCAAGAGCCCGACCTTCCGTGGTCGCGAGATCCTCAACAACGAGATCGATGCCAACCGCGACTTCAACGGCACCGGCGACAGCAGCCAGAGCAACAGCCTCAACGGCAACCTCACCGTCACGGTGATCCGTCGCCTGGCCAACGGCAATCTGGTGGTGCGCGGACAGAAGAACCTGCGCCTGAACCAGGGCAACGAGTTCGTGGAGGTCGAGGGTGTGGTGCGGGAGGTCGATATCAGCCGCGAGAACACCGTGGCTTCCAGCCTGGTGGCCGATGCGCGCATCTCCTACAACGGGCGCGGCACGCTCTCGCAGAGCAACCAGATGGGCGCGCTGGCGCGCTTCTTCAATTCTCCGTTGTATCCGTACTGAGGAAGCGAGGTAGGCCATGGGTACCGCCCGTTCACATGACATGTCAGCCATCCGGGCACTTGCCGGTGGCATGCTTCCGGGCCTGGGACGGCTGTTCTGCGCGATCGCGCTGGTCGGCGTTTTCCTGGCACCGGCGCACGCCGAGCGCGTCAAGGATCTGGCGCAGGTCGGCGGTGTGCGCAACAACCCGCTGGTCGGTTACGGCCTGGTGGTGGGGTTGGACGGTACCGGCGACCGCACCAGCCAGACCCCGTTCACCGTGCAGAGCCTGCGCAACCTGCTCAACGAGCTGGGCGTCAACGTGCCGTCCAACGTCAATCCGCAGTTGAAGAACGTGGCGGCGGTGGCGATCCATGCCGATCTTCCGGCGTTCGCCAAGCCCGGCCAACCGATCGACGTGACGGTGTCCTCGATCGGCAACTCGGTGTCGCTGCGCGGCGGCACGCTGCTGATGGCACCGCTGAAGGGCGCCGACGGTCAGGTGTACGCGATCGCGCAGGGCAACCTGGTGGTCGGCGGCTTCGGTGCCGAAGGCAAGGATGGTTCGCGCATCTCGGTGAACGTGCCTAGTGCCGGTCGGATTCCCGGCGGTGCGCTGGTGGAACGTGCCCTGCCCGACGTGTTCGCCGGCACCGGCGAAATCACCCTCAATCTGCACCAGCCCGACTTCACCACCGCGTCGCGTCTGGTGGCGGTGCTGGATTCCACGTTCGGCGCCGGCAGCGCACGCGCCCTCGATGGCGGTACGGTGTCACTGCGCTCGCCGACCGATTCGAGCGCACGCATCAACTTCCTCGCCCAGGTCGAGAACCTGGAGCTGACGCCCGGTGAAGCCGCCGCCCGGATCGTGATCAACGCACGTACCGGCACGGTGGTGATCGGTTCGGCGGTGCGGGTGATGCCGGCCGCGGTGTCGCATGGTTCGCTGACGGTGACGGTGGCCGAATCGAGCAACGTCAGCCAACCCAACGCGTTCTCCAATGGCCAGACCGTGGTGACTCCACAGTCGCAGATCACCGCGACCGCCGAGGGCAGCCACATGTTCAAGTTCCAGGGCGGTGTCACCCTCGACCAGATCGTCAAGGCGGTCAACGAAATCGGCGCAGCGCCTGGCGATCTTGTCGCGATTCTCGAAGCGCTCAAGCAGGTCGGTGCGCTGCAGGCGGAACTGGAGGTGATCTGATGAACATCACCCGCCCCGGCCTTTCCCTCGGCCCGGTCGATCAGAAGCCGTCGCCGCAGCGGATCGACGAGGTCTCGCGCAAGCTGGAGAGCCAGTTCACGCAGATGCTGGTCAAGTGCATGCGTGATGCGGGCGGTGGCGATTCGCTGTTCCCCGAACAGAACCAGACCTATCGCGACATGTACGACCGCCAGCTCTCCGACCTGCTCAGCCAGGGCAAGGGACTCGGGCTGGCACCGCTGATCGCAAAGCAGCTCAACGGAGGCAAGCCGCTCGATGCCGACGCGAAAGCCGCTGGCGGCGGCATTGTCGATATGGCGCCGTCGCAGGCGCGTTCCCAGGCCGCGTTCTACAAGCGTTTTCCGGCCGGAGATGCCAGCGCCGACGCGCTCGATGCGATCGCCAGCCGTGGCGACAAGGCGCGCAGCAAGGCCGTGGCCCCGGTCGGTGGCGACGACGCGATGATCGACTCGCGCGCCTGCGACGAGGTGCAGGACGTGGCCGAGACCAACCCAAATGCCTTCCCGCCGGGCTCGCCCGAGCACTTCGTCGCCAAGATCTGGCCGCATGCGCTGCGCGCCGCGAAGGAACTCGGTGTGGATCCGCGCGGCCTGGTCGCTCAAGCCGCGCTGGAGACCGGCTGGGGCCGTCGTGGCATCCGCGACCGCGATGGCAACAGCGCCAACAATCTGTTCGGCATCAAGGCCACCGGCTGGCAGGGCCAACGTATCAGCACGTCGACCCACGAGTACGTCAACGGCGAGCGCCGCTCCGAACGTGCCGATTTCCGCGCCTACCAATCGCCGGCGGACAGCTTTGCCGACTACGTACGCCTGCTCAAGAGCAGCCCGCGCTACCAGCACGTGCTCAATGCCGGTGGCGATGTGCATCGTTTCGCCTCCGAATTGCAGCGCGCCGGCTATGCCACCGATCCGTCCTACGCCAGGAAGATCTACGCCATCGCCAACGGCCCGACACTCGATCGGGCCCTGGCCAACGCCACCGGCAACCTCGTTGCCAGCCGCTGACTGAGGCCTGAAACATGTCCAGCCTGCTCGCCACCGGTACCAGTGCGCTGCTCAGCTACCAGCGCTCGCTCAGCACGGTCGGCAACAACGTGGCCAACGCGAGCACGCCGGGCTACAGCCGGCAGGTGGCCGAACTTTCCACGCGCGGCACAGGTGGCGTGCAGGTACAGGACGTCAAACGCCTTTCCGACTCGCTGGCGACCAGCCGCGTGCTCAACAGCACCGACGAACTCAATCGCCTCCAGCAGCTGTCGGGCAAGGCCGGCGATCTGGACACGCTGATGTCGGACAGCTCGACCAATCTAAGCGGAACCTGGTCGAACTTCTTCGACAGCTTGAGCGGGCTCGGCACCAACCCGGCTTCCGACACCTCACGCAAGGCGGTGCTGCAGAGCGCCGATGCGCTGGCCGGACGCTTCCGGCAGTTGGACAGCACCATGGCCGGCATGAGCGACGACGTGAACGCCAGCCTCAGCGACAGCGTGCGCCAGGTCAACGACCTCACCGACCAGATCGCCAAGCTCAACCGGCTGATATCGCGCGGCAGCGGGCCCACCGCGGAAACGCTGGACAAGCGTGACGTGCTGATCGAGAAGCTGGTCGGCATCACCGGCGGCAACGTGTTCACCCAGGATGACGGATCGATCAACGTCTACACCTCGGGCGGACAGGCCCTGGTGGTCGGCGTCACGCCGATGTCGCTGACCACCATCAGCGATCCCTACCAGTCCGATCGGCTCAATCTGGCGCTGCAGGGCCAGGGCCAGACCATCCCGCTCGGCAACGATGTACTCGGTGGCACGCTGGGCGGCCTGCTGGATTTCCGCAACAACGTGCTCGACCCGGCCCGCAGCGAGCTGGGGCGTCTGGCGGTCGCGGTCAGCAGCGGCATCAACGCTGCCCAGGCCGCCGGTACCGATATCTACGGCAACGCCGGTGCCGATCTGTTTTCGATCAATCCGCCGACGGTCAGCGCGCATGCCTCCAACACCGGCACCGCGACCTTGCAGGCGAGCGTGGCCGATGTCGGCAAGCTCGACGGCGCCAACGTGCTGTTGCGCTTCGATGGCACCGCCTGGTCGGCGGCCAATGCCGACACCGGTGCGACGCTGACCCTCACGGGAACCGGTACCGCTGGCGATCCACTGGTGGTCAACGGCGTGCAGATGCAGTTGAGTGGCGCCGCCGCAGCGGGCGACCGCTTCCTGCTGCGTCCCAGCAGTGGCGCCGGCACGATCCAGCTCAAGGTCGGCGACCCCGGCCTGATCGCCGCCGCGCGCGCAGTCCAGGGCAGCGCCGATCTGGACAACCTCGGCAATGCCACCATTTCCGGCCTGACGGTGACCGATGCCGGCAACGCCGCGCTGCGCAACGCCTCGACGATCGAGTTCACCGATACCAACCAGTACACCATCGACGGCAGCGGCCCTTTCACCTATGCGGCTGGTGACTCGATCGCGGCCAATGGCTGGAGCTTCAAGCTGGCCGGCTCACCGTCCGCCGGCGACGTCTTCACCATCGGCGCCACCGGGCCCGGCTCCAGCGACAACGCCAACGCGCTGAACATGGCCGTGCTGGACGAGGCCAAGCTGTTGTCCAGCGGCACGGTCAGCCTCAACGGCGCGGTGTCCAGCTTCACCACGATGGTCGCCTCGGCCGCCGCGCAGTCCAACTACGCGTACGAATCGCAGCAGACCATCCACAACCAGGCGGTGTCGGCGCGCGACACGGTGTCCGGCGTCAATCTGGATGAGGAAGCGGCAGACCTGATCAAGTACCAGCAGGCCTACCAGGCGGCGGCCAAGATCATCGCCAGCGCCGACAACATCTTCCAGACCCTGCTGCAGGCCGTCTAGGAGGCTATCCGATGGGCATTACACGCATCTCCACCAGCGGCCAGTACCAGTTCTCGCTCAACCTGATGCTGGCCAAGCAGCGCGAGTTGGCCAAGACCTACCAGCAGGTATCCACCGGCTCGAAGATGGTCAATGGCGCGGACGATCCGCTCGGCGCCGGGCGCTCGGTGCAGATGGACCGCAGTCTGGCTCGCCTGGACCAATACGGCGACAACGCCAAGACCGTCGAGTCGCGCCTCAACCAGCAGGAAAGCGTGCTGTCGCAGGCCGGCGACCTGTTGACCCGGGTCCGGACGCTGACCGTCCAGGCCAACAACGCCACGTTGTCGGACAAGGACCGCCAGTCGATCGCCAGCGAGGTCAGCTCGATCCACGACCAGCTGGTGGCGTTGGCCAATACCGACGATGGCATGGGCCGGTTCCTGTTCGGCGGCAGCCAGGATGCCAACGCACCGTTCACTCTGAGCGGCGACAGCGTCGCCTACAACGGTGACCAGAACCAGCGCAAGGTCGAGGTCGCCTCCGGCCTGCAGGTCGCCGACACCCTGCCCGGCAGCGAGGTGTTCATGCGCGTCCGCACCGGTGACGGCAACGCCGATGCAGCCGCCGACAGCAGCAACACCGGCACCGGCGTGCTGATGGATTTCGGCATCACCAACACCACCACCTGGAACAAGGCCAGCTACGACATCGTGTTCACCGCACCTGACACGTATGAAGTGCGCGATTCCGGCGGCAACGTGCTCGACACCGGCACCTACAGCGACGGCGACACGCTCAACTACGGGGGTGTCCAGATGCGCCTGGAGGGCGCGCCGGCCACTGGCGACCAGTTCCACATCGGCCCGGCGACCAGCCGTGACGTGTTCTCGACCCTGCAGAATCTGGTCGCCGCGCTGGGCAGCACCGCCAGCTCACCGGCGGAACGAGCCGCGCAGCAGAACGTGCTGCAGACCTCATTGCGCGACATCAGCGGCGCCCAGCAGCACTTCATCGATGCGCGTGCCGAAGGCGGTGCCAGCCAGGGTGCGATCGACAACGCCAACGCGTTGAACGATTCCAGGGCCGTCGCCACCAAGACCAACCTGTCGGCGATCCGCGATCTCGATTACTCCGAGGCACTCAGCCGCTACAGCCAGCAGAGCACCGCACTGGAAGCGGCACAGAAGGTGTTCGCGCAGTTCCAGCAGATGTCGTTGTTCGACCTGATCTGACACCGCGCCGATGTCCGTCCCTGCCCGCGATTTCCCCGACACCTTTGAGGCCGCTGTCCAGGAACGTTCGTGCCGGCAGCGGCAACACTCATGGGCTTCCGCACGCCCGATCGTATCGGCGGGACCGTCGCTCGCCCGTCACGGCTTCGAAAAGAATCTCCTAAAGCTTGCCCATTCCGCGCCGCTATCTGACCCTCAGGGCGTTGCGGAAAGCAGCATTTTCCGCGCAATAAACCGCAAAAGGACCCAGAAAAAACCTTTAAAGCTTGTCGCCCTGTCGCCGTTATCCATTCCAGCAGAGGCGAGGGTGGTTCACCCGGCTGGCTGCGGAAGCCGGCCGGACCAGTCTCCGCCGGGTCACATCCCAACTGGAGATAGCACCATGGCACAAGTCATCAACACCAACGTGATGTCGCTGAATGCTCAGCGGAATCTGAACAACACGAGCTCGAGCCTGTCGAACACGATCCAGCGCCTGTCGTCCGGTCTGCGCATCAACAGCGCGAAAGATGATGCCGCCGGCCTGGCGATCTCCCAGCGCTTCAGCACCCAGATCAACGGCCTGGACCAGGCTTCGCGCAACGCCAACGACGGTATCTCGCTGGCGCAGACCGCTGAAGGCGCGATGGAAGAGATCACCAACAACCTGCAGCGCGTTCGTGAGCTGTCGGTGCAGTCGGCCAACGCGACCAACTCGACCGAAGACCGGACGGCGCTGCAGTCGGAAGTGAACCAGCTGCTGAAGGAAATCGACCGCGTCGCCAACCAGACCAACTTCAACGGCACCAACCTGCTGGATGGCAGCTTCGCCGGCGCGTTGTTCCAGGTCGGCGCCAATTCGGGCCAGACCATCAACGTCGGCAGCATCGTCGATGCCAACATCGACTCGCTGGGCAGCACCCAGTTTGCCGCTGACGGCTCGCTGACGGTCGCCACCGACACCGCTGCGGCCGCCGGCACGGTTTCCGGCCTGGCCCTGCAGGTCACCGACGCCAGCGGCAAGACCAGCACCGTCAACATCGACGACATCAGCTACTCGGCCGGCGATTCGATCAGCTCCAAGATCGCCTCCGCGATCAATGACAAGCTCGATGCCAGCGGCGTGTATGCGGACGTGCAGAAGGACTCCACCGGCGCCGTCACCGGCATCGCCCTGAGCTCGGTGAAGGCCGGCCAGACCTTCACGCTCGGTGAAGTGGACGGTACCGGTGCTTTCACCGCCGGCACCACCACCAACGCCGGTCTGACCACCGTCCAGTCCACCGGCCTGACCACCGCCGTCACCGCCAGCTCGATCGACATCACCAGCTTCACCGGTGCCTCGCGCGCTCTGGACATCGTCGACAAGGCCCTGAAGAACGTCAACTCGGCCCGCGCCGACATGGGTGCGATCCAGAACCGCTTCACCTCGACGATCGCCAACCTGTCCACCACCTCCGAGAACCTGTCGGCTTCGCGCAGCCGCATCATGGATGCCGACTACGCCTCGGAAACCGCCGAGCTGAGCCGCAACCAGATCCTGCAGCAGGCCGGTACCGCCATGCTGGCCCAGGCCAATGCGTCCACCCAGAACGTGTTGAGCCTCCTGCGGAGCTAAGCGACATCCCGGAGGGCGCCCAGGCGCCCTCCGGACCTACCCAATGGAGACACCCATGATCCAATCCAATCGCCGGAATCACCCCAAGGCCCGCAAGGGCCGTGTTCGTTCCTGCGCCTGAGGACTCATCATGGCCTCCATCTACACCGGCACCATCAGCTTTTCCGGACTCAGCTCCGGCGTCGATACCGCCAGCATGGTCGACAAGCTGGTGGCCGCCGAGCGCGCCGGTGCGGATACCCGCATCACCTCGGCGACGAATGACACCAAATCCAAGATCTCCTCGCTCGGCAACGTCTCCTCGTCGCTGACCACGCTGCAGAAAGCGCTTGATGCGCTGTCCAGCACCGAGACCGGTAACGCGCGCAAGACCACTGTCACCGATGGCGCGGGCTTCACCGCCAGCGCTGCCGCCGGTGCGGCGGTCGGCAACTACGACATCGAAGTCACCCAGCTCGCGACCAAGAACAAGCTCACGTCCGCCGCGTTCGCCACCGACGCCACCGTCGGCAGCGGCACGTTGAACATCACCGCCGGCGACCAGTCGTTCTCCGTGCCGGTGAACGCGACCAACAAGCTCAGCGACATCGCCAAGGCGATCAACACCGTGGCCGCCGGCAAGGGCGTCGTTGCCAGTGTCGTCAGCACTGACGACGGCGACCGGCTGGTATTGACCTCCGCCGACACCGGCGTGGCCAATGCCATCACCGTGACCAGCAGCGACAGCAGCCTGGCCGCCCTCACCTACCCGGCCACCACCAGCACCGATGACGACGGCAACACCGTCACCACCGGCATGACCCAGACCACCGCGGCCCAGGACGCGGTGATCAAGGTCGACGGCTACACCAAGACCTCCTCCAGCAACACCATCAGCAACGTGCTCAACGGCGTCACGCTGACCCTCACCAAGGCCAGCGCAGGCACGGCGTACGCGCTGGATATCGACAGCGACCAGAGTGCCATCAGCGGCGCGGTGTCGAATTTCGTCAGTTCCTACAACACCACGTTGACGATGCTTGGCACGGTCAGTGCCTTCGACGTCAAGGCGGAGACGGAAGCGCCGCTGAGCAGCGATGCGATGGTGCGTGGCCTGCAGAGCCAGCTGCGCAACATGGTCGGCAACAACATCGTCGCGCTGAATGCGCTCGGCATCACCACCGACAAGACCGGCGCGATGACCCTGGACAGCAGCAAGCTGGCCGAGGCGCTGGAGGACAACCCCTCCGCCGCCAGCAACCTGTTCACCAACACCAGCAGTTCGAGCAGCACGTCCTCCGGCAGTTCGTCCAACAACCTGGGCACCAGCCTTGCCGCCTTGATCAGCAGCATGGTCGATTCCAGCAAGGGTGTGATCACGCAGCGCACCACTGCCCTGAACGACAAGCTGGGCGATCTGTCCGACCAGAGCACGGCGCTCGACGCGCGCATGGCCAAGGTGAAGGCGCGCTACGAGGCGCAGTTCACCGCCATGGAAACCACCATGGCGAAGATGCAGACCACCAGCAGCTACCTCACGCAGATGCTCGACAGCGTCAGCACCGCCAAATCCGGCACCAGCAGCAGCTAAACCACCCAGAGAGGTAATCGGCCATGTATGGCGCCAACCGACACGTCGCAGATTTCTACCGCAATACCGGGGTGGCCAGCGCTGCGCTGGGGGACGACCCGCATCGACTGATCGGGCTGATGCTGGATGGTGCCTGCAAGCGCATCCGGCTGGCGCGCGCCTGCATCGAGCGCCAGGACATACCCGGCAAGGGCAAGGCGATCGCCGATGCGTGCGCGATCGTCTCGCACCTCAATGCCTCGCTGAATCACGAGCTGGGCGGCGACATCGCCTCCAACCTGTCGTCGCTGTACGACTATTCGATGCTCCGCCTGACCGAAGCCAACCTCCACAACGACAAGGATGCGCTGGACGAAGTCAGCACCCTGCTCGATGAAATCGCCTCGGCCTGGAACGCCATCCCCCGCGAAAGCCGCCAGAAGCCCGAAGCCGGAGTGCCGGCGTGACCACCAGCCTGGCCTCCCGCCGGTTGTTGACCGGTCTTGAGCGGATCCGCGATGCGCTCGAGGCTGGCGACTATCCCGTGCTTGAGGAAAGGATCAGCGAGTACGACACGGCATTGCGAGCCTGTTTTTCCAGCACGCCGCCGGAAGTGACGCTGGAGGAATGCCAGGAATTGCAGCAACAACATGCCGAACTGCAGGCCACGATGCACCGCCTGCGCGATGAAGCCGCCGAATGGCTCCGCAACGAACACCGCACCCGCAACGCGATCCTGGCCTACGCCGGTCGCGGCCAGCGGCGACGCGGCATCGGCCTGCGTTGAGGCCCGTACCGGAGATACCGCCGTTGAATTCTTCCTCACCCTCCACCCCCGCGGATGCGGAACTGTTCCAGGACTCGATCTCCTGCGAGCTGGCGCTGCCCGCCGAGTTCCGCCTGGGCAGCGGGATTTCGCGTAGCGGTGCCGCCGAATCGGTGCTGCGAGGCCTGGCCCAGGTCGAGGAACTGCGTGGCGACGACCCGGGCGAGGATCGCGGCGAGCTGCCGCAGGCCGTGGCGCGGATCGAAGCCAAGCTGGACCTGGTGCTGGCGTTGATCGGTCAGCTCACCCGACAGTCCGGCCATGCCCTGCCGTTGCGACCGGTGCGCTGGTCGCGCCGTGGTATCCGCCTGGAGACCGGCGTGCGCAGCGGCGCAGTGCCGGGCGCCGCCGGCACGCTCAGCCTGCAACCGGCCGACTGGCTGCCGGAGAACATCGAGCTGCCGGTCACAGTATTGGCCGAGGCGGCCAGCGGCAACGGGGGCTTCTTCCTCTGGCTGCGCTTCAGCGAGCTGGGTGGTGGCCTTGAAACAGCACTGGAGCGGCACCTGTTCCGCCTGCATCGACGCCAGATCGCCGACGCGCGGCGGGCGCGCTGACCTACCACCGGGACAGCCGCTCCGGGTTGGCGCTATCTTGCCGCTCGGCTAAGGTGCCCGTTCGTCTGGGAGAAACGACCGTGCGAATCATCATCGTCGACGATCACACGCTGGTGCGTGCTGGATTGTCGCGTCTGCTGCAAAGCTTCGCCGGGATCGATGTCGTGGCCGAGGCGAGCAATGCCCAGCAGGCACTTGACCTGGCCACCCTGCACCGTCCCGACGTGGTGCTGATGGACCTGTCGTTGCCCGGACGCAGCGGTCTGGATGCGATGAGCGATGTGCTGCGCGATGCACCGCGCACCCGCGTGGTGATGATGTCGATGCACGACGACCCCGCGCATGTGCGCGACGCGCTCGATCGCGGCGCGATCGGTTTCGTGGTCAAGGACGCGGCACCGCTCGAACTCGAACTGGCCCTGCGCGCGGCTACCGCCGGCCAAGTGTTCCTGAGCCCGCAGATCTCCTCGAAGATGCTCGCGCCGATCCTGGGCCGCGAGAAGCCGGTTGGCATTGCCGCGCTGTCACCGCGCCAGCGCGAGATCCTGCGCGAGATCGGGCGTGGCCAGAGCAACAAGGAAATCGCGGCCGACCTGGGCATCAGCGTCAAGACCGTGGAGACCCACCGCGCGCGGATGATGGAGTCGCTCGGCTGCCGGCGCGCCAACGATCTGGTGCTGCTCGCCGCGCGGCATCACAACGAATTGGCCTGAGCGGGTGCCGAAAATCCGACGCCCGTCGCAGTTGGTGTCGATCTTGTAGGTGAATCACCCACATCGTGTAGGTGTTTTAACGACACCACCTACAAGAACCCCTGATTAAAACGCCGTCGCCTTCACATGCAAGATGCATTCCACAGCACGCCAATCGCGTGCCCTGGGGATTTCGCATGAAGCCGACCATTTCCGCCCAGTTGGGCCAGCACCTGCATCTGACCCCGCAGTTGCTGCAGTCGATCCGTCTGCTGCAACTGGACGGCCTGCAACTGGAGCTGGAAATCCGTCGCGCCCTGGAAACCAACCCGCTGCTGGAACTGGAGGAGTCGCAGGAAGACGCTGTTCCGTCCAGCGACGTCGACAGCGTCACACTTGAAGTGGCCGCCTTCGACGAACTTCCGGAAAGCTCGATCTGGGATGTCGCCGGTGCCGCCTGGAACGCTGGCGACGACGAGCGCATGCAGCGGGTCGCCGACGGCGAATCCACCGATCTGCATCTGCGCGTGCTGCGGGCCCTGGCGCTGGAACTGGAGGAGCGCGAGCTGGCGGTGGCGGCGTTCTGGCTGGAGCACACCGACGACGCCGGCTATCTCGATGCCGGATTGGCGCCGCTGACGCTGCTCGCCTCGGCGCGCTTCGATGTGACCGGCGAGGTCGCCGAGACGATCCGCCAACGCCTGCTGCACGGCGAGCCGGCCGGCCTGGCCGCGGTGGACCTGCGCGAATGCCTGCTGGCCCAGCTCTCGGCCATGTCCGGCCCGGTCGCGGCCCGGCCCCTGGCAGTCCGCATTCTGAGCAACGGCCTCGACATGCTGGCCGGCCATGACTACCCCGCCCTCGCCCGTTGCCTGGGCTGCGAGGAAGTCGACGTGTGCGAGGCGGTGCGCCTGATCCTGTCGCTGCAGCCGCGTCCCGGCGAGGTCCTGCTGGAAAGCGACAACACCAGCGTGATCCCGGACGTGATCGCCTGGCATGCCGACGAACAGTGGCGGGTTGCGCTGAATCCGGCCACCACCCACCGCATCGGCATCAACGCCGGCTACGAACGCGCCCTGTCCGACAACAGCGAGCTCTCGCCGGCGATGCGCGAGATGCTGCAGGAAGCGCGCTGGCTCACCCGTGGCCTGTCGATGCGCTACGAAACCCTGCTGCGCACCACCCGTGCGATCGTCGAGCGCCAGGCTGCGTTCCTGGTCCGTGGCGAAGAAGCGATGGCGCCGCTGACGTTGAAGGAGATCGCCGACGAGATCGGCATGCATGAATCGACGATCTCGCGCATCACCACCGGCAAGTACCTGCAG
Source organism: Pseudomonas sp. GW821-FHT07E12 (assembly GCF_058986605.1). Classification (NCBI taxonomy): domain Bacteria; kingdom Pseudomonadati; phylum Pseudomonadota; class Gammaproteobacteria; order Pseudomonadales; family Pseudomonadaceae; genus Pseudomonas; species Pseudomonas sp. GW821-FHT07E12. The sequence goes on from NZ_JBYSVX010000001.1 coordinate 189,467, forward strand.
ACCCCGCGCGGCACCTTCGAGCTGAAGCACTTCTTCGCGGTGCGGCTGGAAGGCGCCAGCGTGTCCGGAGCGGCCGTCAAGGCGATGGTCAAGCGCCTGATCGAGAGCGAACCGGCCGGCCGCTGGCCGACGAGGCGATCGCCGGTTTGCTGGCCCGCCAAGGCGTTAATATTGCGCGCAGGACGGTAGCCAAGTATCGCGAACAGCTGGATATCGCTCCAGCACGTGAGCGCCGCCGACACACCAAGCCGCTGCTGGCACGCGCGGGATAAGCAAAAGGATCTGACATGAGCAAGCTGACCGTCCTGCTGGTCGATGACCACGAGGGCTTCATCAACGCGGCCATGCGCCACTTCCGCAAGGTCGAGTGGTTGGACATCGTCGGCAGCGCGGCCAATGGCCTGGAGGCGATCGAGCGCTCCGAGTCGCTGCGCCCGCAGGTGGTGCTCATGGACCTGGCGATGCCGGAGATGGGCGGCCTGCAGGCCACGCGCCTGATCAAGACCCAGGACGAGCCGCCGTACATCGTGATTGCCAGCCATTTCGACGACGCCGAACACCGCGAGCATGCGTTGCGCGCCGGCGCCGACAACTTCGTAAGCAAGCTGTCCTACATCCAGGAAGTCATGCCGATCCTGGAGGGCCTGACCGGAGCGCGTCCATGAGCGAATCGCGCATTCTGCTGATCGACAGTGACGCGATCCGCGCCGAGCGGACCATCTCGCTGCTTGAATTCATGGATTTCAATCCGCGCTGGGTGACCGACGGCGCCGACCTGAATCCGTCCCGCCATCGCGCCGACGAGTGGATGGCGGTGCTGGTTGGCTCGGCCGACGACGCCACCCAGGCCGATGCATTCTTCGACTGGCTGGCCGCTGCCAAGCTGCCGCCGCCGGTGATGCTGATGGAAGGCGACGCAGCAGCCTTCGCTGCCGCCCATCGCATGCACGAGGCCAATGTCTGGTCGCTGGATACGCCGCTGCGGCATGCCCAGCTCGAAGCCATGCTGCGCCGGGCCAGCCTGAAACGGCTGGATGCCGAGCATCAGGCCGGTACGTACCAGCACAACGGCCCGACCGGCAACAGCGAGGCGGTGGTCCGTCTGCGCCGCCTGATCGATCAGGTCGCCGCGTTCGATACCACCGTGCTGGTACTGGGCGAGTCCGGCACCGGCAAGGAAGTGGTCGCGCGTGCGATCCACCAGCAGTCGCCGCGTCGCGATGGCCCGTTCGTGGCGATCAACTGCGGCGCGATCCCGCCGGACCTGCTGGAAAGCGAATTGTTCGGCCACGAGAAGGGTGCGTTCACCGGCGCGCTGACCGCCCGCAAGGGCCGCTTCGAAATGGCCGAAGGCGGCACGCTGCTGCTGGACGAGATCGGCGACATGAGCCTGCCGATGCAGGTCAAGCTGCTGCGCGTGCTGCAGGAGCGCAGCTTCGAGCGCGTCGGCGGTGGCCAGACCATCCGCTGCAACGTGCGGGTGATCGCCGCCACCCACCGCAACCTGGAGACGCGCATCGGCGACGGCCAGTTCCGCGAGGACCTGTTCTACCGTCTGAACGTGTTCCCGATCGAGATGCCGGCCCTGCGCGAGCGCGTGGACGACCTGCTGGTGCTGGTGCAGACCATCGCCGGGCAACTGGCGCGGACCGGCCGTGGCGAGGTGCGTTTCGCCGACGAGGCGCTGCAGGCGCTGCGCAGCTACGACTGGCCGGGCAACGTGCGCGAGCTGACCAATCTGGTCGAGCGCCTGGCGGTGCTGCATCCGGGCGGACTGGTGCGGGTGCAGGATCTGCCGGCGCGCTACCGCGGCGACTTCAAGTTGCCTGCCGCCGATGAAGCCGCTGCAGTGCCTACCGCCGCCGCGGCCACGCCATCGGTCGAAGGACAGGAGCCGGTCAACGCCGTGGCGAACCTGCCCGAGGACGGCATCGACCTGCGCGATCACATGGCCAGCATCGAGCTGGCGCTGATCAACGAGGCGCTGCAACGCACCCAGGGCGTGGTCGCGCATGCCGCCCAGTTGCTCGGCCTGCGCCGTACCACGCTGGTGGAGAAGCTGCGCAAGTACGGCATCGATCGCGAGCAGACCGAACTGACGAATTAGTCCCTTCTCCCGCTTGCGGGAGAAGGGGGCGCAGAGCACCGGATGAGGGTGCTTTTGACGCCGGAAAGCCCCCATCCGCCCTTCGGGCACCTTCCCCCGCAAGCGGGAGAAGGAAAGAGCGCGGGCACGTCACCAACGGCGGCTCCACAGCGCTGATCCCCTGCTGATCTCGCTGCCCAAGCGTGCATCCAGACACGGCATCGCACCACCCCGCCAGAATCCCGACGCGATTCCGGCACAGCGCTTGCATGAATGAGCCTGCCCCACCCGGCATGGTCATGAACCGATGAGCGACTCCATAACCTCGATCCTCTCGCAGATCCGCAGCTACCAAGGCCAGATTGGCCAGACCGGTGCCGCGGCGTCCGGCGATGTGGCGCGCAGCAACGGCGTGCAGGGGCTTTCCGGCCTGCAGGGTGTGCAGGAAACCTCCGCGCCCAGCTTCACCGAGACCCTGCGCAATGCCATTGGTGGCGTCAACGATGCCCAGCAGACCTCCGGAGCGCTGGCCGAGGCGTTCGAAATGGGGGACCCCAGCGCCGATCTGGCCAAGGTGATGGTCGCCGCGCAGCAGTCCTCCATCGCCTTCCGCGCCACCGTGGAAGTCCGCAACCGACTCGTCCAGGCCTACCAGGACGTCATGAACATGCCGTTGTAAGGAAGGGTTCGTAACGGATGGCACTCGCGATCAGCAAGGAAAACCTCACCAACACCTCGGAAAAGGCCGGGGCGTGGTTCGACCGTATGCAAAGCCTGCAGATCACCCGCAGGCTGGGCTTGATGACGATGGTCGCCATCGCCGTCGCTGCCGGGCTGGGGGTGTTCTTCTGGTCGCAGAAGCCGGACTACACCCCGCTCTACACCGGCCTGGACGAGAAGGCCACGGCCGAGGCCACCGATCTGCTGCGCACCGCGCAGATCCCGTTCAAGATCGATCCGGCCACCGGCGCGATCACCGTGCCGGAAACCAACCTGCACGACGCGCGCCTCAAGCTCGCCGGCTCCGGGCTGACCGACAGCGGCCGGCTCGGTTTCGAGCTGATGGAGAAGGATCCCGGCTTCGGCGTCAGCCAGTTCGTCGAGAACGCCCGCTACCAGCACGCGCTGGAAACCGAACTGGTGCGCACCATCACCACGCTGCGTCCGGTCCGCGATGCGCGCGTGCATCTGGCGATCCCCAAGCCCAGCGCGTTCACCCGCCAGCGCGACGTCGCCAGTGCCTCGGTGGTGCTGGAGCTGCGTGGCGGCCAGGCGCTGGAACGCAATCAGGTCGATGCGATCGTGCATCTGGTCGCTTCGTCGATCCCGGATCTGGCGCCGGAGCGCGTCACCGTGGTCGATCAGAGTGGTCGCATGCTCACCATCGCCGATCCCAACAGCGACGCAGCGATGAACGCGGCGCAGTTCGATCAGGTGCGTCGCCAGGAACAGTCCTACAGCCAGCGCATCCGCGAGCTGCTGGAACCGATGACCGGCCCCGGCCGGGTCAATCCGGAAGTCAACGTGGACATGGACTTCTCGGTGATCGAGGAGGCGCGTGAGCTGTACAACGGCGATCCGCCGAAGCTGCGCAGCGAGCAGGTCAGCGAGAACAGCACCAACGTGCCCGGCCCGCAGGGCGTGCCCGGCGCGACCAGCAACACCCCGCCCGGCCAGACCGGCGCGCCGCCGGCGGCCAATGTCGCCAACGGTGCCAACCCCGCCGCGGCGCAGGCACAGCAGGCAACCGCCGCCAACCCGGCCGACAGTTCCAAGAGCGCCACCCGCAACTACGAGCTGGACCGCACCCTGCAGCACACCCGCCAGCCGGCCGGGCGCATCAAGCGCGTCTCGGTGGCGGTGCTGGTCGATCACGTGCCGCGTCCCGGCACCAATGGCCGCGTCACCGAGCAGGCATTGAGCGCGGCCGAACTGACCCGGATCGAAGCGCTGGTGAAGCAGGCGGTCGGTTTCAACGCCGAGCGTGGCGACACGGTCTCGGTGATGAACGCGCCATTCGTGCGCCCGCAGCCCATCGCCGACGAAGGCCCGCGCTGGTGGGAGGATCCGCGCATCCAGAACTGGCTGCGGCTTGGCGTCGGTGCGCTGGTGGTGCTGGCGCTCGCCTTCGGCGTGCTGCGCCCCGCGTTGCGTCAGTTGACTGGCGCAATGCCGGCCAAGCGCAAGAAGGACGATTCCGACGGACGCCGCGAGCCTCAGATCGCCGACGTGCGCATGCTCGACGAGGACGGCGACGGCATGTTGTCGGGGCTGGAGGATGACACCGCCAAGATCGCCAGCAGGAAGGAGGCGATCGCACTCCCGTCAGACGCCTACGAGGACCGCCTGCGCCAGGCGCGTGACGCGGTGAAGGCCGATTCCAAGCGGGTCGCGCAGGTCGTGAAGGGATGGGTCGCCAATGAAGCCTGAGACCCCGCCCATGACCGGCGTACAGCGCGCCGCCGTGTTGCTGCTCTCGCTCGGTGAGGCCGACGCCGCCGAAGTGCTCAAGCACATGGAGCCCAAGGAGGTGCAGAAGATCGGCATCGCCATGGCGACCATGGCCGGTGTCAGCCGTGACCAGGTCGAACGGGTGATGGACGATTTCAACGGTGAACTCGCCGGCAAGACCTCGCTGGGCGTGGGTGCCGACGACTACATCCGCAACGTGCTGATCCAGGCGCTGGGCGCGGAGAAGGCCAGTGGCCTGATCGATCGCATCCTGCTCGGCCGCAACACCACCGGCCTGGACACGCTCAAGTGGATGGACCCGCGCGCGGTTGCCGATCTGGTGCGCAACGAACACCCGCAGATCATCGCGATCGTGATGGCGCATCTGGACAGCGACCAGGCTGCCGAGGCGCTGAAGATCCTGCCCGAGCGCACCCGTGCCGACGTGCTGCTGCGCATCGCCACGCTCGACGGCATTCCGCCGAACGCGCTGAGCGAACTCAACGAGATCATGGAACGCCAGTTCGCCGGCAACCAGAACCTCAAGTCCTCGACCATCGGCGGCGTCAAATGCGCCGCGAACATCCTCAACTTCCTCGAATCCGGCCAGGATCAAGGTGTGTTGCAGGCGATCGGCAAGGTCGATGCGGATCTGGCCGGCAAGATCCAGGACCAGATGTTCGTGTTCGACAATCTGGTGGACCTGGACGACCGCTCGATCCAGACGCTGCTGCGCGAGGTCTCCGGCGACAAGCTCGGTCTGGCCCTGCGCGGCGCCGACGCCAAGGTGCGCGACAAGATCACCCGCAACATGTCGCAGCGCGCCGCCGAGATCCTGCTTGAGGACATGGAGGCACGCGGCCCGGTGCGTCTGTCCGATGTCGAAGCGGCGCAGAAGGAGATCCTCACCATCGTCCGCCGCCTGGCTGACGAAGGCACGATTTCGCTCGGCAGCGGCGGCGTGGAGGCGATGGTATGAACAACGTTGTGCGCTGGATCGCACCGGATCTGTCCATCGCACTGGCCGAACCCGAGCTGCTGGCCGAGACGATCGAGGATGCACCGCCACCGCTGCGTCCACCGACGCTGGAGGAAATCCAGGCGATCCAGGACGCGGCCTACGAGGAAGGTCTCGAACGCGGCCACGCCGACGGCTATGCGCAAGGCCAGGCCGAAGTGCGCCGGCTGACCGCGCAGATCGAAGGCATCCTCGACAACTTCAGCCGTCCCCTCGCCCGTCTCGAGAACGAAGTGGTCGGCGCGCTGGGCGAACTGGCGGTGCGCATCGCCGGCGTGCTGGTCGGCCGCGCCTACCAGGCCGATCCGGTGCTGCTGTCGGATCTGATCAGCGAGGCGGTCGACGCGGTGGGTGGCACCAGCCGCGAGGTCGAAGTGCGCCTGCATCCTGACGACATCGCTGCGCTCACGCCATTGCTGTCGCTGATGTCGGGCGCACGCTTGTCGCCGGACATGGGCCTGAGCCGTGGCGACCTGCGCGTACACGCCGAGACCGTGCGCATCGACGGCACCCTCGATGCGCGCCTGCGCGCCGCACTGGAAACCGTGCTGCGCAAGTCGGGGGCTGGGGTATGAGCCGCGCTGCTGCACTCGCGCCAGCCGGAATCCAGCCGGTGCACAGGGCCTCGTGTGGGAGGGACTCTGGGTGGCCTAGGGCCATCAGTCCCGACGGGCTCTACCGGCAAAGCCTCGGGACTGATGGCCCTAGGCCACCCAGAGTCCCTCCCACAGGATTGCCCCAAAGCCTGCTGCCCCTCCCCACTCCAGCGAGCTCCACCCCATGAGCGCACTGATGGGCGCCACCCCGGCCGACTGGCTGGCCGCGCGCAACCTTCGCTTGGCGACGCGCCTCGGCGGCATCGGGCTCGATCACGCCCACGGGCGTGGCCTGATCCGCGAGGGCATCCTGCGTCGCGCGGTGGGCCTCACGCTGGAAGCGATCGGTTGCGAGGCGCCGATGGGCGCCACCTGCCGGGTCGAGGTCGATGGGGGTTGGGTCGATGCCGAGGTGGTCGGCTTCGCCGGCGAACGTACCTATCTGATGCCCAGCGCCGAACTGCACGGCCTGCTGCCGAATGCCCGCGTGGTGCCGGCGCGCAATCGCGGCGGCGTCGAGGTTGGTGAGGCCTTGCTCGGTCGCGTGATCGACAGCGACGGCGTGCCACTGGACGGCAAGGGCCCGATCCGCGGCGAAGGCAGCACCGGCATGGCCGGCGTTTCGATCAACCCGCTCTCGCGCGAACCGATCACCCAGCCGCTGGACGTCGGCGTGCGCGCGATCAACGCCTTGCTGCCGATCGGCCGTGGCCAGCGTGTCGGCCTGTTCGCCGGTTCCGGCGTCGGCAAATCGACGCTGCTGGGCATGATGACCCGCTACACCGCCGCCGACGTGATCGTGGTCGGCCTGATCGGCGAACGCGGCCGCGAAGTGCGCGATTTCGTCGAGACCACGCTCGGTGAGGAAGGCCTGCGTCGCGCGGTGGTTGTCGCTGCCCCGGCCGATCGCCCGCCGCTGGCACGCCTGCATGGCGCCTACCGTGCCACCGCGATCGCCGAGTGGTTCCGCGACCAGGGCCACAACGTGCTGCTGCTGATGGATTCGCTGACCCGCTTCGCCCAGGCCCAGCGCGAGATCGGCCTGTCGGTCGGCGAGCCGCCGACTACACGCGGCTACCCGCCGTCGGTGTTCGCCAAATTACCGGCGCTGGTCGAACGTGCCGGCAACGGCGCCAAGGGCCGCGGCTCGATCACCGCCTTCTACACCGTGCTGACCGAAGGCGACGACCCGCAGGACCCGATCGCCGACGCGGCGCGCGCGATCCTCGACGGCCACATCCTGCTGTCGCGCCGGGTCGCCGATTCCGGCCTGTACCCGGCGATCGACGTGGAATCCTCGGTCAGTCGCGTGGTCCAGGACATCGCCGACGACGCCTGGCGTCAGCGCATCCGCAAGCTCAAGCGGCTGGTGTCGGCCTACAGCAACAACCGCGATCTGATCGCGATCGGCGCCTACCAGCGCGGCAACGACCCGGCCACCGACGAAGCGCTGCTGCGCTGGCCGGAGATCCTCGAATTCCTGGGACAGGACGTGGCCCGTGCCGCTGACCTGCCCCACAGTCTGGCTGCCCTCAAGCAGCTTGTTGAACGCGAAGCCACGTAACGAGAGAGCACAGCCATGATGCAATCCCGCCGCATCGACCCTCTGCTGCGCCGTGCGCAGGAACATGAGGATGAAGTTGCCCGCGATCTGGCCGAGCGCCAGCGCGTGCTGGAAACCCATGTGTCGAGGCTGGACGAACTGCGCCGCTACGCCGAGGAGTACGCGAACAGCCAGATGGCGGCCACCAGCGCCGCCGCGCTGACCAACAGACGCGCTTTCCTGGACCGCCTCGACAGCGCGGTGCAGCAGCAGATGCAGACCGTGGACCTCAACCGCAGCAAGGTCGAAGCCGAGCGCGCGCGTCTGCTGCTGGCCAGTCGCGAGAAACAGGTGCTGGAGCAACTCGCCGCCAGCTACCGCGCCCAGGAGGCGGTGGTGGTAGGGCGTCGCGAGCAACGTGAAATGGACGACCTCGGTGCACGCCGCGCTCGTGCAGCCAATCACAGCAACGAAAGCGAGACCGGAGAAAGCGCATGAAGACCCTGCCACTGGGTGTTGCGGGACTCGGCGCCAAGTCGGTGCTCGGAAGTGACGCCGGGCAACACGACGACTCCCGGAATTTTTCGGCGATGCTGCAGTCGCAGCCGATCGAACGACAGCCGCCGCCACGTCCGCGCGTGCCAGCCGCCTCGGATACACCGCGGGATACGCCGCGCGATCCGCCACGTCAGGACGACACCCCTGCCACTGCCGCGCGCGATCCGGCTCCGCGCCCCCGCGCCAATGCCCAGCCCGCGCCGCGCGATGCTCGTGCCGCCGCGGATCGACAGCCGAGCGCGCGTCCGGCTCCGGCTCGCCCGACGACGACACCTTCGGCTCAGGCACCCAGCAACGTTGCAGGGCAAGCGCAGCCAACCCGTGCCAAGGTCGCGGGTGCCACCAAGCAGGACGATGAAACGCCCGGCCAGACCACGGCACAGCCCAGCGCGGACGCGCCCTGGCCACCCGCCGGGCTCGGCGGACTGGAAGCAGTGCTGACCGCCTCCGCGGCCGCAGCGCCCACGGCCGTCGTCAACGGTCAGGCCACGACGATCCCGGCAAGCACTCAACTCACCACAACCCCACCGGCCGCAGGTGTCGCGGCGGCACCGACCTCGTTGCCGCCAGGTGTCCAGGCCGGTAACGCTGCCGGTGCACAGACGCCCAGCCTTGCCGCTACCGCACCGGGCGTCGGCACGGACGATTTCGCCGCGAAGATGGCCGCCATCAAGATCGACCCGGCCACGACCAAGGCCGCCGATGCGATCGTCGCCAGTACTGGCGACGACGCCCCGGCCCCCGCCCCGGATGCCGCAACGTTGGTTGCCCTGCACGCGCCGGTCGGGCACGCCAATGCGGCACGCGGTGACGCCAGCGTGTTCGACGCCTCGCCGACGCCCACCCCGCACCTGCACGAAGGTTTCGACGACGCGGTCGGCACCCGCCTGAGCTGGCTGGCCGACCAGAAGATCGGCCACGCCCACATCAAGATCACCCCCAACGACCTCGGACCGGTCGAGGTGCGCCTGCAGCTCGACGGCGACAAGGTCACCGCCAGCTTCACCGCCGCCCACGCCGACGTGCGTCAGGCGCTGGAACAGAGCCTGCCCCGCCTGCGCGAAATGCTCGGCCAGCAGGGCTTCCAGCTTGGTCATGCCGATGTCGGTGGTCAGCAGCCGCAGGGCCGGCAGACGGACGGACGTGCTGACTTCGCGACGGGTTCCGACGCTACGGGCCTGGATGAGGTCGCCAGTGTCGGAATTCCGGCAGTGCTGCGGCAGCGCGGTCTGCTTGACGCGTATGCCTGATTGGGCGGCCCCCGGTCTTTTTCAGACCTTGGGGTGACGCACGGCGTCGGGCCGTGATGGAGGCCACTTTCCCGACCCACCTTACAGCCGTCATCCCCGCGAAGCGCTTTTCTCACAGCCGCATGGCTGGTCAAGCGGGGATGACGACCGTGGGGAAATCGAGAAAGCCTCCCTCAAGCATCCGCCCGAATTCCGGCACGACAATTGCATGAAATCCAGGAGAACGATTCATCCTGGAGCTTTCAGTGGCATTAGCCGCCGACAAAAACAAGAAGACCGACGCCAAGGACAAGCCCAAGGGCGGCGGCAATACCCTCGTGCTGATCATCGGTGCGGCCGTCGTCGCCGCAGCGGCGGCCGGTGGCGGTGCCTGGTTCTATACCAGCAAGGCCAACCAGGAAGAGCAGGCCAAGGCGGCGCCGAGGACCGTCACGCTGCCTGCGCCCGCCCAGTACTTCGCGATGGATCCGCCGTTCGTGGTCAACCTCAATGGCCCGGTCGACGGCCCGCGCTACCTGCAGGTCGAGATCCAGCTGATGACCCGCAATCCGGTCGATCTGAAGTCGATCACCGAGAACGCGCCGGCGGTCCGCGCGCACCTGCTGATGCTGCTGTCGGGCGTGCAGTCCACCGAGATCGCCGACATCGCCGGGCGCCAGAAGCTGCAGAAGACCGCGCTGGCCGAAGCGCAACGGGTGATGACGGCCGAGACCGGCAAGAAGTGCGTGGAAGACCTGCTTTTCACTAGCTTCGTCACTCAGTAGAGCGCACCGGCAATGAGCGTCAACGATCTGCTTTCCCAGGACGAAATCGATGCCTTGCTGCACGGTGTCGATTCCGGCGTGGTCAACACCGCGCCGGAGCCGGTACCGGGCGAGGCGCGTTCCTACGACCTGTCCAGCCAGGACCGCATCATCCGCGGCCGCATGCCGACCCTGGAGATGGTCAACGAGCGCTTCGCGCGGTTGTGGCGGATCGGCCTGTTCAACCTGATCCGGCGCTCGGCCGATCTGTCGGTGCGCGGCATCGACCTGATCAAGTTCAACGAGTACATGCACTCGCTGTACGTGCCGACCAACCTCAACCTGATCAAGTTCAAGCCGCTGCGCGGCACCGGCCTGATCGTGTTCGAGCCGACCCTGGTATTCACCGTGGTCGACAACTTCTTCGGCGGCGACGGCCGTTATCCCACCCGCATCGAAGGTCGCGAGTTCACCGCCACCGAGATGCGCGTGATCCAGCTGCTGCTCAAGCAGACCTTCGCCGATCTGAAGGAAGCCTGGGCGCCGGTGATGGACGTGGATTTCGAGTACATCAACTCGGAGATCAATCCGCACTTCGCCAACATCGTCACCCCGCGCGAGTATGTGGTGGTGTGCCGCTTCCACGTCGAACTGGAAGGCGGTGGCGGCGAGATCCACGTGACCCTGCCCTACTCGATGCTGGAGCCGATCCGCGACGTGCTGGATGCCGGCATCCAGAGCGATCGCAACGATCGTGACGAGACCTGGAACGTCTCGCTGCGCGAGCAGCTCGACGTCGCCGAGGTCACGCTCTCCAGCGTGCTCGCCAGCAAGCGCATCAGCCTGCGTCAGCTCACCGGCTTGAAGGTCGGCGACATCCTGCCGATCGATCTGCCCGCGCAGGTGCCGTTGTGCGTGGAAGACATTCCGTTGTTCACCGGCGAGTTCGGCATCGCCAACGGCAACAACGCCGTGAAGATCACCGCGGTGAAGCCGCCTGCTTCCCCTGCCCCGGCGCGCACCGCCGTCCCACAGGAACTCCTGCCATGACCCACACCGATCAGCTCGCCGCACCGCCGGCACAGTTCGACAACCTCCAGGCCGAGTCCGACCCGACTGCGACCGACCTCAACCTGGACGTGATCCTGGACGTGCCGGTGACGCTGTCGCTGGAAGTCGGCCGCTCGCGCATTCCGATCCGCAACCTGCTGCAGCTCAACCAGGGCTCGGTGGTGGAACTGGACCGCGGCGCCGGCGAACCGCTCGACGTGTACGTCAACGGCACCCTGATCGCGCACGGCGAAGTCGTCGTCATCAACGATCGTTTCGGCATCCGTCTGACCGACGTGGTGAGCCCGAGCGAGCGGATCCGGAGACTGCGGTGATTGCATTGCTTGCCGCCGCTACCGCACCCGTCGCCAGTCAGGCGGCGAAGGTCGGCAGTCAGGCTCCCTCCTCGCCAGGACTGTTCGGCGCAGTGTTCGCGCTGCTGCTGGTGCTGGGCCTGATCGTCGGCCTCGGCTGGCTGCTCAAGCGCATGCCAGGCAGCGGCTTCCGCCCGGCCGCCGGCTTGAAGCTGGTCGCCAGCCTGCCGCTGGGGCCGAAGGAGCGCGTGGTGGTGGTCGAGGTCAACGGCGAGCAACTGCTGCTGGGCGTCACCGCCGGCGGCATCAACACGCTGCACGCGCTGCCGGAACCGTTGCCGCCCACGCCGGCACCGACGCTCCCCAATCTGAAACAACTGCCCAATTTCGCGCAGCTGCTTTCGCAGAAACTGCGCAAGGAAGCCTGATCATGTTCCACCGCTGGAACCGTTGGAGGCGCAGCCTCAGGCTGGTGCTGATCCTGTTGACGCTGACATTGACGCCGATCGCCGCGATGGCGGCTCCGGCCGCCGTCCCGGCGCTGGCCCAGGCCGCATCGACACAAGCCACGCCACCCGCTGCGACTGGCAACCAGATTCCGTCACTGCCCAACGTCGATGTCGGCCGTATCGGCAACCAGCCGGTGAGCCTGCCGCTGCAGACGCTGTTGTTGATGACGGCGATCACCCTGCTGCCATCGATGCTGCTGGTACTGACCGCCTTCACTCGCATCACCATCGTGCTGGGCCTGTTGCGGCAGGCGCTGGGCACCGGCCAGACGCCGTCCAATCAGGTGCTGATGGGCTTGGCGATGTTCCTGACCGCGCTGGTGATGATGCCGGTGTGGCAGAAGATGTGGAGCGCCGGCCTGCAGCCCTACCTCAACGACCAGATCGACTTCCAGACCGCATGGACGCTGACCACCCAGCCACTGCGCGCGTTCATGCTGGCGCAGGTGCGCGAGACCGATCTGATGACCTTTGCCGGCATGGCCGGCGACGGCAAGTATGCCGGCCCTGATGCAGTGCCGTTCCCGGTGCTGGTCGCCTCGTTCGTGACCAGCGAGCTGAAGACCGCCTTCGAAATCGGCTTCCTGATCTTCATCCCGTTCGTGATCATCGACCTGGTGGTGGCGAGCGTGCTGATGTCGATGGGCATGATGATGATGTCGCCGATGCTGGTATCCGCACCGTTCAAGATCCTGCTGTTCGTGCTGGTGGACGGCTGGGTGCTGGTGGTGGGGACGTTGGCCGCGAGCTTCAACGCGGTAGGACCGTGATTCGTGATGGGTGATTCGTGATTGGCAAAAGCGAAGAGCCACACCTACACGCGCAACCGCTGTTCCGAATCACGACTCACGAATCACGGCCCCTATGACTCCCGAAATCGCCCTGACCGAATTACGTGGTGGCCTGGTCACCGTGCTGTGGATCGCCGGTCCGATCCTGCTTTCCATCCTAGTGGTCGGCATCGTGGTCGGTATCGTGCAGGCGGCGACGCAGCTCAATGAACCGACCATCGCGTTCATCTCCAAGGCAGTCACGCTGACGGTGGTGCTGTTCGCGACCGGTTCGATGCTGCTGGCGCACATGGTCGAGTACACGACGATGCTGTTCCAGCGCATTCCGCATCTGATCGGGTAGCGGTGATGGGTGCTGTTTTCGCCATGCTCACTGTGAGAGGGACTTCAGTCCCGACGCAGGATCTTGGAAGCCTCGTCGGGACTGAAGTCCCTCCCACAACCAGGGCGTGTCATCCATTCCCGAACAGGCCCAACCCGAAGGGCCGTTTCTCCGCGTGCCCATGGTTGCGTCATCGCTCAGACGTGAACGCCCCCTCTTCCTTGCCCCGAACACGCGGAGAAACGGCGCGACCTGTTCGGGAACGGATGACACGCCCCAGTGGGACGGCGCGCTGATGGACACCGCCACCCAGATGGTCATCGACGGTCAGCGCGCTTTCGCGATGATCGGCGCGATCCTCTGGACGATGCTGCGCACCGGGGCGTTGATGACCGCGATGCCGTTGATCGGTACGCGCGCGGTGCCCGCGCGGGTGCGGGTGATGCTGTCGGTCACGCTGGCGATGGCGTTGGCGCCGATCCTGCCGCCGGTTCCGGTGTGGGATGGCTTCAACGCCGCCGCGGTGCTGAGCATCGCGCGCGAGCTGGCGATCGGCGCATCGATGGGGTTCATGCTGCGGGTGATCTTCGAGGCCGGTGCACTGGCCGGCGAAATGATCTCGCAGAGCACCGGCCTGTCGTTCGCGCAGATGTCCGATCCGCTGCGCGGTGTCACTTCGGGCGTGGTCGCGCAGTGGTTCTACATCAGTTTCGGGCTGCTGTTCTTCGCCGCCGACGGCCATCTGGCGCTGATCGCACTGCTGGTGGACAGCTACAAGGCGCTGCCGATCGGCACCGCGTTGCCTGATGTGCATGCCTTCGCCGAGGTCGCGCCGACTTTCTTCCTGCAGATGCTGCGTGGTGGGTTGACGCTGGCGTTGCCGATGATCGTGGCGATGCTGGCGGTCAACCTCGCCTTTGGCGCGTTGTCGCGGGCGGCGCCGGCGTTGAATCCGATCCAGCTCGGCCTGCCGGTCTCGCTGCTGCTGGGCCTGTTCCTGCTGGCGATGCTGGCTGGCGAGATGGCTCCGCCGGTGCAGCGCATGTTCGATGCCGCCTTCGATGCCGCGCGTCAGCTCACTCACTAGCGCGTGTTATCCATTCCCGGCGCAGTCGGGCTCAAGATTCCGGCGGCGCGACCGATAATGACGATGAACTGCTCACGCTCCGCGTGTCGTCGGTTCACGCAGATCCATCGGGAGAGCGATCGGCACGTGTCGCCTTATCCGCCCAGGCAAGACCCCAAGGATGGCCGCCTCGCCAGGCGACACCTGGCGGCATGGTTTCTGCTGTTGTGCATGCTCGCCTTCCAGGTGCAGGCGCAGAACTACAGCTTCCGCAACTACGCGCAGGCCGACGGATTGCAGGGCCTGTCGGTCAATACCATGTACGAGGACCACGACGGCGTGGTCTGGGCAGGCTCCGAGCTGGGGCTGCACCGCTTCGAGCGCGAGCGCTTCCAGTTCCTCGGGCGCGATGCCGGCATCGACAGCATCTACATCCGCGCCATCACCGAGGACAGCGCCGGCAACCTGTGGGTCGCCACGTCCAACGGCTTGTACGTCGGGCAGCACGGCCATTTCAGGAATGTGCTGCACGATGACCAGCGCGTGCCGGTGGACACGGGCAACACCCTGGTGGCGTACCGCGACGGGGTTGCGGTGGTAAGCATGCAGCAGGTGTTCTACGTGCATCCCAAGGCGCCCGGCGTCTGGGAATACATCGCGATGCCGGTGCGCCAGCCCGACGGCAGCGTGCCTGCGATCGGCGCGGCGCTGGCGGCCGATGGCACCTCGTTGTGGCTGGTGTGCGGCGAGCACCTGTGCAACTTCGACTCGCACGGCAGGCTCACTCGACTGGGTGCCGCCGAGGGCCTGCCGCTGGAGCGCTGGCAGGCCATCTTCCGCGACGGCCACGGCACGATGTGGCTGCGTGGCGGGCCGCATGTGTATTCCCGCCAAGCCGGTGCCAAGCGTTTCATCGAACACCCTGCTCCACCGGAAACCAGTTTCGAGGTGCTGTCCGGCTCGACCAACTTCGTCGAGGACCGGCATGGTCGCGTGCTTACCCGCTCCGACAACGGCGTGGTGCGCTGGGATGGGCAGCGCTGGCAGGTCTTCAGTCGGCCGCAGGGGGTGGACGTGACGCCGCTGGCCGGCTACCTGCTGATGCAGCGCACCGGCCAGTTGTGGATCGGCACGCGTGGACTCGGCGTGCAGCGCTGGCTTGCCTACGACCAGATCGAACATTGGGACGAGCGGCAAGGTGTGGACGTGGCGCCGGTGTGGTCGATCAGGCGCGCCCCCGACGGCAGGTTGCTGGTCGGTGCCGATAGCGGCAGCCGCCAGTACGATCCGGTGACGCGGCGGATGCTGCCGTGGACGCTCGCTGACAGCCAGGCGCTGCGCCAGGCCACCAGCATGGGCATCGCGCCGGACGGTGCGGTCTGGCTCGGCCATTCTTCCGGCGCGCTGTCACGACGCGATCCAAAGACAGGGATCACCCGCAGCGCCGGCAACGTGCCATCGCCGGTGCGTGCACTGGCGTTCGACCGCAAGGGCAATCTGTGGATCGGTGGTCGCAACGGCGCGTTCGTGGTGGCTGCGGGTGCAACCACACCGGTCGCGGTGCCGGAACTGCCGCAGGCCGCCTACGGCAGCATGTTGGTGGATCGCTTCGATCGGCTCTGGGCGATATCGACTCTCGGTATTTACCAGCAGGTCGACGGCCACTGGCGGCTGGTGCCGGTAAAGGGCGACCTGCCGAATCAGGCTTTCTCGCGGCTGTCGGTCGCCCCGGACGGCGAGATCTGGGTGGCGGTGAGCGAGGCCGGGGTCTGGCATGGCCGGCTCGACGCGAACGGCGTGTTGGCGGTGACGCCGGTGCAGGACGCGCTGGTGATGCAGGTGATGCCGTACTTCCTCAATCACGATCGGCGTGGCTGGTTGTGGGTGGGCAGCAGCCAGGGCATCGACCTGTACCGGGACGGCCACTGGACCCGCCTCACCCAGCTCGACGGCCTGCTGTGGGATGACCTGTCCGCGAACGCGTTCTTCGAGGACCGCGATGGCGCGATCTGGATCGGCAGCAGCCGTGGCGTCAGCCGCATCTTCGATCCGGTGCGCCTGTCCGCGCTGACGCCGCTGCACCTGGAGATCACCTCGGTCAAGCGCGACACGGTGCCGGTGTATCCGGGGCAATCGCTGCGCTGGTCGGATGCGCCGCTGGAAGTGGAACTGTCCACGCCCGGTGTCAGCAGCGGCTCGGACCGGGTGGGCTTCCGCTATCGGATCCGCGGCTATCAAACGCAGTGGTCGGAAACCCAGCAGAGCCATGTCACCTATCCGCTGGTTTCACCGGGCAGCTATCTGCTGGAGGTGCAGGCGGTCGACAGCCGCCAGCGCCAGGCCAGCGCGATCGTGAGCTTCCCGTTCGAAATACTGCCGCCGTGGTGGCGCAGTCCGTTGGCGATCCTGGTCTACGTGCTCGCGGGCATCGCGCTGGTGTTGCAGATCCTGCGTTGGCGCACCGCCGAACTGCAGGAACGCAAACGCGAGCTGGAGCGACTGGTGGCCGAGCGCACCCAGGAGCTGGAACGCGACAAGCAGGCGCTGGAAGCGGCCCGCGCCGCGCTGGCGATCAAGGCCACCCGCGATGAGCTGACCGGCCTGCTCAACCGCGCCGGCATCCTCGACGCACTCACCGCCGAGATGACCGGCAACCACGTGCAATTGCTGGCGGTGGTGCTGATCGACCTGGACCACTTCAAGCAGATCAACGACCAGTACGGCCACCTCACCGGCGACGCCGTGCTGGCACGGGTCGGCCACCGCCTCAATGCCAGTCTGCGCGGCTCCGACCGGATCGGCCGCTACGGTGGCGAGGAACTGCTGGCGTTGCTGCCGGGGCTGGGCCGGCATGCCCGCAACCGGGTGCGGGCGCTCCACGATTCGATCTGCAAGACCCCGTTCGCGCTCGACGGCCAGATGCTGGAGGTCACCTGCTCGATCGGCGTGGCCTGGTACCGCGAAGGCGAAAGCCTCGAACAGCTGCTGGCGCGGGCCGACCAGGCGCTGTACCGGGCCAAGCATGGCGGCCGTGCCCGGATCGAGCTGGAGATCGAAGCCGATCCGATCACATGACCCGCCTGCCCCCGGCTCGAGTTACCAGGGATGCTCCTGATAACCTGAAGTCATACCTTCTCCCCTTGGAGAAGCACGAGCCACGTGGAGAGGTGACATCGGTGCCACAGCCGCCAGACTGCAAGCCGCATCGCCCGGCCCTGCCCGGTTGGGCCGGCTTGCTGCTGTCGTGGTGGTTGGCCCTCCCTGCCGGCGCGCAGACCATTCCGCTGCAGTCCTATGCGCGCGAACAGGGATTGCTGGGTCTGGCCGGCACATGCCTGCTGCAGACATCGCATACCCCGCTGTGGGTGTGTACCGAGAGCGGGCTGTATCGCTTCGACGGCAAGGAATTCCGGCAGGTCGCGCTGGACGAAGAACGCAACCTGCACGTCTCATCGATAAGCCAGGACAGCGCCGGACGAGTGTGGGTGACCAGCTTCGACAGGCTGTTCGTCGGTAACGAACAAGGCTTTCGCAGGCTGGGCTACGACGAAACCGGACGCCTGCACCAAGGATCGCTGCAGGTCGTCAGCACCCGTTGGGCCACGTTGCTGGTTGACGGCGGCCACGTACTGCGCCTGGTGCCGCAATCAGATGGAGGCTGGTGGCTGCGACCGCTGTTCGATGCCGCCACCCTCGCCCGCCAGCCGGAACTGGGACAGATCGCCAGTGCTTTCGCCGATGGCGACACGCTCTGGCTCGGCTGCGCGCGCATGCTCTGTCGCGTGGATGCGCGTGGCAATGTCGAGACATTGGGGCCGGCGCAAGGTCTTCCCGACGATATCTGGTACAGCGCGGTGCACGACCACGACGGCGCGCTGTGGGCACGTGGCCAGCGTCATGTCATGCAGCGCCCCGCCGATGCACAGCGCTTCGAGCCCCGTCCGCTGCCGATGCTGGAACCGGCCACCGTCGGCCGCCCTGCCGATATCGCCATCGACCCGCAGGGCCGCATCCTGATCCGCGGTGACACCGCACTGGCGCGTTGGGAGGACGGCCATTGGCGCCTGTTCGACCGGCACAACGGTTTGCTGGACAGCAACAGCAGCGCGTTGCTGGTCGACGGCTCGGGCGATCTGTGGATGAACACGGACGGCGAGAGCCTGGTGCGCTGGGCCGGTTATGGCTGGATCGAGAACTGGGATGCCTCACAAGGCATGCGCGCGGCGCCGACCTGGTCGATCCTGCGCGACGCCGGCGGCGGGCTACTGCTCGGCAACGAACACGGTGTCAGTCGCCAGCCGCCGACAGGCGGTCATTTTCAGCCGTGGCTGAACAGCGCCGGCATGCAGGTGGTCGGCCTGCAGCGTGCCGACGACGGCAGCTTGTGGACGATCAATTCGGCCGGCCACCTGTTCCAGCACGCACCTGACGGCAGCAGCAGCCGCGAAATCGCGCGACTGCCGCGCACCGCCAAGCGGCTGTTCCTGGATCGCGAGCAGCGCCTGTGGATCCTGACCGGTGCCGGGCTGTATCTGCTGGAACATCCGCAAGCCGGCGGCACGCCGCAACAGGTCGCCGGACTGCCGGCGGTCGCCTTCCAGGACATGTTCCAGGATGCCGGCGGCACGCTGTGGGTCGCCAGCGCCGATGGCATCTACCGGTTGAACGATGGGCGCTGGAAACCACTGACGCTGCAGATCGACGGACACAAGGTGCAGCGCTGGGTCAGCAAGGTGCGCGTGGATGCCGGCGGCGAAGTCTGGCTGTCCTTCTACCAGCCCGGGTTGTGGCACGGCACGTTGCAGGGCAACCGGGTCGAACTGCGCCGCCCCGCCGATCCGGCATTCGCCGAGCTGACGGTCTATCTCATCCATGTGGACCACGCTGGCCGCCTGTGGGTCGGGCACAACCGTGGCGTGGACGTGCAGGCGAACGGGCATTGGTCGCGGCTGTCGCAAAGCCTGGGCCTGTTGTGGGACGACACCTCCGAAAACGCGATCCTGGAAGATCCCGACGGCTCGATCTGGCTGGGCAACTCCAAGGGCGTGAGCCACATCCTCGATCCCACGCGCCTGTTCGACACCGCCACGCCGCGCATGGAAATCACCCGCATTCGCCGAGGCGACGAGCCGATCGTGGCCGGTACCCGGCTGCCCTGGAGCGATCGGCCGCTGCACGTGGAGCTGACCGCGCTGGGCATCTACGACGATCCCAGCCACGCCTGGTTCCGCTTCCGCCTGACAGGGCTGCACAACGAATGGGTCTACACCCGCAACCCGCAGATCGAACAACCCCCGCTGCCGGCAGGCCGCTATGTGTTCGAGGCGCAATTGCTCGACGAGTACCGCCGCAGCGCCTCGGCGCTGTCGCGGATCGAATTCGAGGTGGCACCGCGCTGGTGGGCAGGCTGGCCGGCGCTGATCGCCTATGCGCTGCTGGCGGCCGGTCTGCTGACCGTCATCTGGCACTGGCGGCTGCGTCGGCTGCTGCATCGTGAGCGCACCCTCGCGCGACTGGTGGCCGAACGCACCCTTGAGCTGGAGCGTGAAAAAGTCGAACTGGAAAACGCTCGTGCGGCGCTGGCGCTGAAGGCCACCCACGACGATCTGACCGGCCTGCTCAACCGCGCCGGCATCTTCGCCACGCTGACCAACGGGATGATCGCGGCGGAGGGGAATGGACAACCGATGGCCGTAGCACTGATCGACCTGGATCACTTCAAGCAGGTCAACGATCTCTACGGCCACCTGATCGGTGACGGCGTACTGGCCCAGGTCGGACGTCGCCTCAATGCAAGCCTGCACGAACCGGATCAGGTCGGCCGCTATGGCGGCGAGGAACTGCTTGCCATCCTGTCGGGCCTCCCGCCTGGCGGCGACCAGCGCCTGCAAATACTCCACGACGCCATCCGCACCACGCCCTACCTCGTGGATGGACATACCCTTACCGTCACCTGCTCGATCGGCGTGGCCTGGTTCCGCGAAGGCGAGAACCCCGAGCAATTGCTGGGGCGCGCCGACGATGCGCTGTATCGGGCCAAGCACAATGGCCGGGACCGGATCGAGTTGGAGTCGTGATCCGGCCAATTCCGTCACATTGAAGACGATTGCAGCCATGCGTTCGAAGCACCGCGGATGCTGTAATTCAATAAATCATGTATTATTGAATAATGAACGAGGATCAAGTCATTTCCGCTCTCGGTGCCCTTGCGCACCCACAACGCCTGCGCGTGTTCCGTGCCCTGGTCATCACCGGTCCGGAAGGGCTGATGCCTAGCGTCCTGGCCGACCAGCTCAACGTAGCCCGCAATGCCATGTCGTTCCACCTCAAGGAATTGGCCCATGCCGGCCTAGTCACCATCGAGCAGCAGGGACGCAACCTGATCTATCGCGCCGAGTACGCCCATATGAACGGCCTGATCGGCTATCTGACCGAGCACTGCTGCCAGGGCGGCGTCTGCGAGGTTTCCGACTCCTCCAATTGCGCCTGCTGACCCCATGACCGACGCCACCCATAACGTGCTGTTCCTCCGCACGGGCAATTCTGTCCAAGCCCTGCTCAATGCGCTGGGCCAAGGCCGCTTCAAGGCGGCATCATGACCATAGCAACCGAGACGACCGGTCACGCACCGACCACCCTTGCCATGAGCGGTTTCGAGCGCTACCTGAGTGTGTGCGTGGTGCTGTGCATCGTCGCTGGCATCGTGCTGGGCCAGTTCGCGCCGGGCCTGTTCCAGACCATCGGTCGCATGGAAGTGGCGCAGGTCAATCTACCGGTCGGTCTACTGATCTGGATCATGATCATTCCGATGCTGCTGAAGGTGGACTTCGGCGCGCTTGGCCAGGTCAGACAACACTGGCGCGGCATTGGGGTGACCCTGTTCGTCAACTGGGTCGTCAAACCGTTCTCGATGGCGTTGCTGGCGTGGTTCTTCATTCGCCACCTGTTTGCCGACTGGCTGCCGATCGATCAACTGGACAGCTATATCGCCGGTCTGATCCTGTTGGCCACTGCGCCTTGCACGGCGATGGTGTTCGTCTGGAGTCGACTGACCGGCGGTGACGCGGTGTTCACGCTGTCGCAGGTGGCGCTCAACGACACCATCATGGTGTTCGCCTTCGCCCCCATCGTCGGCTTGCTGTTGGGCCTGTCGGCCATCACAGTGCCGTGGGCCACACTGTTGGTGTCGGTGGCGCTATACATCGTCATTCCTGTCGTCCTCGCGCAACTCTGGCGTCGGGTACTGCTGCGTCGAGGCCAGGTTGTGTTCGATACCACACTGGCGCGCATCGGCCCGCTGTCGATCGCGGCGCTGCTGCTGACGCTGGTGCTGCTGTTCGCCTTTCAAGGTGAGGCGATCCTGCGCCAGCCGCTGGTGATCGCTCTGCTGGCGGTGCCGATCCTGATCCAGGTGTTCTTCAATTCCGGGCTGGCCTACTGGCTCAACCGTCAGGTCGGCGAGCAACACAGCATCGCCGGCCCCTCCGCTCTGATCGGTGCCAGCAACTTCTTCGAACTGGCTGTGGCCGCCGCCATCAGCCTGTTCGGTTTTCACTCCGGCGCCGCGCTGGCTACCGTGGTCGGTGTGTTGATCGAAGTGCCGGTGATGCTGCTGGTCGTGCGCGTGGTCAACCGCTCGCGCGGCTGGTACGAACGCCGCGCCCCCACACCGTAACGCGACAGGTCCGTCCATGAGCGACATCACGATCTATCACAACCCCGCCTGCGGCACCTCGCGCAACGTGCTCGGCCTGATCCGCAACAACGGCGAGGAACCCACCGTCATCGAGTACCTGAAGACGCCGCCCGATCGCGAAACACTCAGGGCGCTGATCGCCGCTATGGGTATACCGGTGCGTGAGCTGCTGCGCCAGAAAGGCACACCCTACGCCGAACTTGGCCTGGATGATCTCCAATGGAGTGAGGAACAGTTGATCGACTTCATGCTCCAGCATCCGATCCTCATCAACCGCCCCATCGTGGTCACGCCACTGGGCACGCGCCTGTGTCGACCTTCAGAGGCCGTGCTCGACATCCTGCCGCACCCGCAGCGTGGTGCATTCAACAAGGAAGACGGCGAACCAGTGGTGGATGCGGAGGGCCGTCGTGTCTGAGTCCCCTATCAATCTGCCGAACATCGACGCTGAGCTGCTCCATCGGCCGGATACGCAACGACTGCTGGCGCCTGTACGTGCCACGCATGCACCGCGCTTCCTGCTGCTGTATGGCTCGTTGCGTGATCACTCGTATAGCCGCCTGGTGGCCGAAGAAGCCGCGCGCATCCTGCGCGCACTCGGGGGGCAGACGCGGATGTTCAATCCGTCAGGCCTGCCGCTGGTCGACGATGCCCCCGGCGATCACCCGAAGGTCCGTGAGCTGCATGAACTGGTGCAATGGGCCGAAGGCATGGTGTGGAGTTCACCCGAACGCCACGGCGCGATGACCGGCTTGATGAAGACCCAGATCGACTGGATCCCGCTGTCGGTCGGCGCAGTGCGCCCGACTCAGGGCAAGACGCTGGCAGTGATGCAGGTATCGGGCGGCTCACAGTCCTTCAATGCGCTCAATCAGATGCGTGTGCTGGGCCGCTGGATGCGGATGCTGACCATCCCCAACCAGTCCTCGGTCGCCAAGGCTTACCAGGAGTTCGATGAGACGGGTCGCATGAAGCCTTCGGCCTACTACGATCGAGTAGTGGACGTGATGGAAGAGCTGATGAAATTCACCTTGCTGGTGCGCGAACATACGGATTACCTGACTGACCGTTACAGCGAGCGCAAGGCGGATGGGATTGCCCATGCCTTGGCCAATGCATCAGGTGCTGCGTCCGCATAAGTGATCGATTGTTTGGCGTCATATCCCTTGCGCGGGCGTCGGTCGCCTGTCGTACCTGCGTCAACTACCGCTCCATTTGTGTGTGGTGTTGCGGCCGGTGCCGTCGTCACGATTGACTGGCCCTCATGTTCGGTCGGCCGAATGGTCAGGTCGGCAATGTGCTCCCCAAACTGCACGACCTCTCGCCAGGGCTTGGCGGGCTGCGGTTTACAAGGTTTGGCTGTGCCGTAGGACCGCTTCTAGTTCTCGACATCCGGGCGGCGAAACAGCCCTGCCCTACCAAGGCTGCCTCCCGAAACCAGAGCCCATGCATCTGGAACAAGTCTTGCAGCACCGAAGGCAGCCCCTTCCCCTGCATCCCGATGGCCGAGAACGAAGACGGCGCCGAACGCACCGAACAACCTACCGAAAAACGCCTGCGCGAGGCCCGCGAGCAGGGCAACATCGCGCGTTCCCGTGAGTTGGCGACGGCGGCGGTGTTCACTGCCGGTGTGTTCGCGCTGATGGGCATGGCCGGCAGCATGGCGGCCGGTGCGCGTGGCTGGATGGTGACTGCGCTGACGCCGGATCCGGGCCTGCGTGACAACCCGGCGCTGCTGCTCGGCCATTTCGGTGGGCTGCTGCTGCAGTTGCTGTGGGTGATCGTGCCGCTGGCGCTGGTATGCCTGCTGGCCGGCCTGGCCGGGCCGCTGCTGATGGGCGGGCTGCGTTTCTCCGGCAAGTCGCTGATGCCCGACTTGAACAAACTCAACCCGCTGACGGGCTTCAAGCGCCTGTACGGCGCCGATGGTGCCGGCGAACTGGTCAAGTCGCTGCTGCGGGTGGTGTTCGTCGGTACCGCCACCGGCCTGTGCATCTGGCACGGGCTGCATGACCTGCGTGCGCTGCTGAACGAGCCGCTGGAAAGCGCGATCGTCGATGGCCTGGGTTTCACCCTGAAGCTGCTCGTGTACGCAGCGCTTGCACTCGGCCTGCTCGCCGCCATCGACGCGCCGTATCAGAAGTGGAACTGGCTGCGGAAGCTGAAGATGACTCGCGAGGAGGTCAAGCGCGAGATCAAGGAGAGCGAAGGCAGCCCCGAGATCAAGGCCAAGATCCGGCAGATGCAGATGCAGCTGGCGCAGCGCCGGATGATCGAGTCGGTGCCGAAGGCTGACGTGGTGCTGGTCAACCCGACCCACTACGCGGTGGCGCTGCAGTACGAAGGCGGCAAGATGCGCGCGCCGATCGTGGTGGCCAAGGGCGTGGACGAAGTCGCCCAGCGCATCCGCGAAGTCGGTGAGCAGCACCGGATCGCGATCGTGTCGGCGCCGCCTTTGGCACGCGCCTTGTATCGGGAAGCCCGAATCGGCAAGGAAATCCCCGTGAGACTGTATTCGGCCGTGGCCCAGGTCCTGTCCTATGTGTACCAGTTGCGCGCCTGGCGCCGTGGCCCGATGCCGCAGCTGCCGGCGATCGAGCTGGATGAGTTCGACGGCAAGGATGTCCAGGCATGAGTGCACAGGCTCCGGCGATGAACGTGCGCAAGCTGCTGGACATGATCAAGCACGGCCTCGGCGCGCCGATCATCGTGCTGGCGATGCTGGCGATGGTGGTGGTGCCGCTGGCGGCACCGGTGCTGGACGCGCTGTTCACCTTCAACATCGCGATCTCGCTGATGGTGTTGCTGGCGGTGGTCTACGTGAAGCGGCCGCTGGATTTCACGATCTTCCCGATCGTGCTGCTGATGACCACGATGCTGCGGCTGGCGCTGAACGTGGCCTCCACCCGCGTGATCCTGATCAATGGCCAGAACGGTCATGACGCCGCCGGCAAGGTGATCGCCGCGTTCGGCGAGTTCGTGATCGGTGGCAATTACGCGGTCGGCATCGTGGTGTTCGCGATCCTGACCATCATCAACTTCGTGGTCATCACCAAGGGCGCCGGGCGCGTGTCGGAAGTGACCGCGCGCTTCATCCTCGACGCCATGCCCGGCAAGCAGATGGCGATCGACGCCGATCTCAATGCCGGCCTGCTGACCCGCGAGGAAGCCAAGGCCCGTCGCGAGGAAGTGCGCGAGGAAGCCGACTTCTACGGTGCGATGGACGGTGCCAGCAAGTTCATCCGCGGCGATGCGATCGCCGGCATCCTGATCCTGTTCGTCAACCTGCTCGGCGGCCTGGGCGTGGGCATGCTCCAGCACGGCATGGCATTCGGCGATGCCGCCTCGACCTACACCCTGCTCTCGATCGGTGACGGTCTGGTGGCGCAGTTGCCGGCGTTGCTGGTGTCCTCGGCGGTGGCCATGCTGGTCACCCGCGCCTCGCGTTCGCAGGACATGAGCCAGGCGATGGTCGGGCAGGTGTTCGGCCAGCACAAGGCGTTGGCGATCGCCGCCGGCATCCTCGGTCTGGTCGGCCTGGTGCCGGGCATGCCGAACGTCGCCTTTTTGACGTTGGGGCTGATCCTGGGCTTCATCGCCTGGCGTTTATGGCGCCGCGGCGCCGAAACTCCGGCGGCCGGCGCCGGTGGTTTGCCAGCCAAGCCGGGTGATCCCAAGTTGCCGGGCGCGGCACCGGCGCCCTCGCCGGAACTGAGCTGGGACGAACTGCGCCCGATCGACCCGCTTGGCCTGGAAGTCGGCTATCGGCTGATCCCGCTGGTCGACAAGAACCAGGGCGGCGAACTGATGGCGCGCATCAAGGGCGTGCGCCGCAAGCTGACCCAGGACATCGGTTTCCTGATTCCGCCGGTGCACATCCGCGACAACCTCGAACTGACCGCCACCGCCTACCGCCTGCTGGTGCACGGCGTACCGGTCGCCACCGCCGAAGTCCATCCCGATCGTGAGCTGGCGCTGGACCCGGGCGGTGCGCTCGGCAAGCTCGAAGGCATCAAGGGCAAGGATCCTGCGTTTGGGCTGGACGCCACCTGGATCCAGCCGAACCAGCGTGCCCAGGCCGAATCGATGGGCTACACCGTGGTCGATCCGGCCACGGTGATCGCCACCCACCTCTCGCACCTGATCCGAGAGCACGCCCCCGAAATGCTCGGTCACGAGGAGGTGCAGCAGCTGCTGGCGCAGCTCGGCAAGAGCGCGCCCAAGCTGGTCGAAGATCTCACCCCGAAGGCGCTGCCGCTGGCGGTGGTGGTGCGGGTACTGCAGAACCTGCTGATCGAGCGCATCCCGATCCGCCAGCTGCGCAAGATCGTCGAGGCGCTGCTCGAACACGCCCCGCACAGCCAGGACCCGACCACCCTGACCGCCGCCGTGCGGACCTCACTGGGCCGTTTCATCGTCCAGGAGATCGCCGGCATGTCGCCGGAGCTGCCGGTGTACACCCTCGCCCCGCAGTTGGAACGGGTCTTGCAGGAGTCTGCACAGGGCACCGGCAACGTCGCCCTGGAACCGGGTCTCGCCGAACGTCTGCACCAGAGCCTGGCCGAGTGCGTCGGCAAGCAGGAAGCCAGGAACGAACCGGCGGTGGTGCTGGTACCGGGACAAGTCCGCGCCGCCCTGGCGCGCCTGGTCCGGCACAGCGTCCCGCAACTGTCGGTCCTGGCCTACAGCGAAGTGCCGGAGGACAAGCGGTTGAAGCTGGTGGGGACGATTAGTTGAAGAGCCGAGATTGGGGATTCGGGATTGGGGATTCGTGAAGGCGGATTCCCGTTAGCGGAGAGAACAGTGATGAAAGCGCACAAGACATCAGCACAACGCCCACGGACAGGCCGAAGCCCGGCTGTTGCCGTTGCGAATCCCCAATCCCCAATCCCCAATCCCGTATGAAGATCAAACGCTTCGTCGCCCCCGACATGCGCGCCGCGTTTCGCATGGTGCGGGAGGAGCACGGCCCGGATGCGGTGATCCTGTCCAATCGTCGGACCGAGGAAGGCATCGAGATCGTTGCCGCCAGCAACTATGACGAGGAACTGGTGCAGCGCGCTCTGGACAACGTACGTCCGGCGCCGACCGCTGCACGAGTGGCCGACACGGTGCCGGCGCGTAGCCCGGCCGATGAGATGATCGCCGCCCTCTCCCGGCGCCAGCCACCTGCCGCCGCACGCCGCGAGCGCAGTGCAGCGGTCGCCGAAACCAGCGCACCGACGGTTCGCGCGCCGAAAGCGGCATCCACCGCCACGCCTTCCGTTCCCGCTGCCCGCGCTGCCGTGCCGACGCAGTTGCCGGAACATATCTTCGCCAACTTCATGCAGGCCACACCGCAGGACGAGCCCGCGCTGTCCCCCGGCCTGCCGGCGACGCTGCCGAAGATGGCCGCGCCCGAACCACTCCCCGCCCCCGCACCGATCGCGGCTCCGGCCGCTGCCGCAATCGCACCGCTGCCGACGCCGCAGGACGACGCCGAGCTGCGCCAGCTGCGCGAGGAACTGGCGCTGATGCGGCACATGATCGAGCGCGAGATGAACCGCCTCACCGACGAGCGCCTTCGCGGTTCGCCGGTGCGCGCGCAGGCATTGGAGCTGCTGGACGACTACGGCTTCGATGCCGGCATCACCCGCGACGTGGCGATGCAGATCCCGGCCGATACCGAACTGCCCCGTGGCCGTGGCCTGATGCTGGGGCTGCTGTCCAAGCGCCTGCCGATCACCCCGGTCGATCCGCTGGAGATCGGCGGCGTGATCGCGCTGGTCGGCCCGACTGGCGCCGGCAAGACCACCACCATCGCCAAGCTGGCTGCGCGCTTCGCCGCCCAGCACGCACCGCGCGATGTGGCCCTGGTCACCACCGACACCCTGCGCGTCGGTGGCCGCGAACAACTGCACAGCTACGGCCGCCAGCTCGGCATCGCCGTGCACGAGGCCGACAGCGACCACGCCCTGATCGAGCTGCTCGAACGCCTGCGCGACTACAAGCTGGTGCTGATCGACACCGCCGGCATGGGCCAGCGCGACCGCGCCCTCGCCGCCCAGCTGACCTGGCTGCGCGCCGCGCGCCAGGTCACCTCGCTGCTGGTACTGCCGGCCAACGCCCACTTCTCGGACCTGGACGAAGTGGTGCGCCGCTTCGCCGGCGCCCGCCCGCAGGGCGTGGTGCTGACCAAGCTGGACGAGACCGGCCGGCTCGGCAGCGCCCTGTCGGTGGTGGTCGACCACCAGTTGCCGATGACCTGGGTCACCGACGGCCAGCGCGTCCCGGACGACCTGCACCGGGCCAATGCGGCCAGTCTTGTACTTCGCCTTGAAGATTTGCGGCGCGCTGCCGATAAGCCCTGCACTCCGGAGCAAAACCATGCCGTCGCGTGAATACGCCCAGCTGACCAATGCCTACCCGTTGTCCGCCACCCGTACCGAGCCGCTGGGCCCGGTGCGCAGCATTGCCGTGACCGGCGGCAAGGGCGGCGTGGGCAAGACCAACCTCTCGGCCAACCTGGCCGTGGCGCTGGCCGACATGGGCAAGCGCACCCTGCTGCTGGATGCCGACCTCGGCCTGGCCAACATCGACGTGGTGCTGGGCCTGCAGCCCAAGCTGACCCTCGCCGACCTGATCGCCGGCCGCTGCACGCTGGAAGACGTCATCCTCACCGGCCCCGGCGGCGTACTGGTGGTGCCGGCCGCGTCCGGCCGCCGCCACATGGCCGAGCTGGCCTCGGCCGAGCACATCGGCCTGGTCAACGTGTTCTCCGAGCTGGAGCGCGACCTGGACGTGATGGTCGTCGACACCGCCGCCGGCATCACCGACAGCGTGCTGACCTTCTGCCAGGCCGCACAGGACGCGATCGTCGTGGTCTGCGACGAGCCGGCCTCGATCACCGATGCCTATGCATTGATCAAGGTGCTCTCGCGCGAGCGCGGCGTGGACCGCATGCAGATCGTCGCCAACATGGTGCGCGACCCGAACGAAGGCCGGCTGCTGTACGACAAGCTGGCGCGGGTCTGCGAGAAGTTCCTCGGCGACGTTTCGCTCAATTACCTCGGCCACGTGCCGCAGGACGACTGGTTGCGTCTGGCCGTGCAGCGCCAGCAGCCGGTGATGAAGCTCTACCCGGCCAGTCCGTCGGCGCAGGCGATCGCCGAGATCGCCCGCCGCACCTCGCGCTGGCAGGCGCCGACCGCCGCACGCGGCAATGTCGAATTCTTCGTCGAGCGCATCATCCAGCAGCGCAACGGGGTCGCGGCATGAACGCCGCGGCCCAGTACAAGGCCGTCCAGCGCGCCAGCGCCAATGACAACGTGCACCTGCACGCCGATCTGGTGCGTCGCATCGCCCACCATCTCGCCGCACGCCTGCCCGCCAGCGTGGAGATCGATGACCTGATCCAGGCCGGCATGATCGGCCTGATCGAGGCCTCGCGCAGCTATGACGCCGAGCAAGGCGCTTCGTTCGAGACCTACGCCTCGATCCGCATCCGGGGTTCGATGATCGACGAGATCCGCCGTGGCGACTGGGTACCGCGCTCGGTGCACCGCCGCGCCCGCGATGCCGCCGCCGCGATCCGCAGGATCGAGCAGGCCACCGGCCGCGCCGCCTCCGCCACCGACGTCGCCGCCGCGATGGAGATGCCGCTGCCGGAATACCTGCGGCTGATGGAAGACGCCGCGCGAGGCCAGGTACTGAGCCTGGAGTCGCGCATCGAGGACCACGGCGAACTGGACAGCCCCTCCAAGGGCGGCCCGACTCCGCAGCAGATGATGGAACGCGGCGAGTTCGGTCGCGAACTGGCCAAGGCCATCACCCAACTGCCCGAACGCGAACAACTGGTGCTCTCGCTCTACTACGAGCAGGAACTCAACCTGAAGGAAATCGGCGCCGTGCTCGGCGTAAGCGAATCGCGCGTGTGCCAGATCCATGGCCAGGCGATGGTGCGCCTGCGCGGCCGCCTGAAGGTCTTCGAGCTGGCCGACACCGGCGTCGTGGATGAAGAATGACGGGCCGGGAATGGGGAATCGGGAATGGGGAATCGCAGAAGCCACAGCGCTTTTCCGATTCCCCATTCCCGATTCCCCATTCCCGGTTTTTACAAATTAGGAGCCAGAAGTGAACAAGAACATGCGGATTCTGATCGTGGACGATTTCTCGACGATGCGACGCATCGTCAAGAATCTGCTCAGCGATCTGGGCTTCACCAATACCGCCGAGGCCGAGGACGGCAATGCCGCGTTGGCCGTGCTGCGCTCGAGCCCGATCGACTTCGTCATCACCGACTGGAACATGCCCGGCATGACCGGCATCGAGCTGCTCAAGGAAATCCGCGTCGATGCCAAGCTCAAGACGCTGCCGGTGCTGATGGTGACCGCCGAGGCCAAGCGCGAGCAGATCATCGAGGCCGCGCAGAGCGGCGTGAACGGCTACATCATCAAGCCGTTCACCGCGCAGACGCTGGAAGAAAAGCTCGGCAAGATCTTCGAACGTCTGGCGGCCACCGCTTGATGAATACAGTCGCCGAGACCAATACCGAACGCGCCGCCCTGATCGAACGCCTGCAAGGCGCTCTGGAAGCGCTGGAAAGCGGCGACGAAGCCGGCTGGCGCCGGGAAATCGACGCGCTGGCCGCGTGGCGCACGCGTCCGATGATCCAGGGTCTGAGCCGGCTCGCGCGCGAGCTGGGCCAGGCGCTGGGTGAACTGCCAAGCCTGCCTGAAGAAGCCGGTGAACTCGGCGACGCCTGCGCGCGCCTGGATCACGTCGTGCAGATGACCGAACAGGCCAGCCACCGCACCCTGGATCTGGCCGAGGAATGCCGCAGGCTGGCCGATCGCCTGCACGCCGGCGGCCTCGATGCCGAACAGGGCGAAATCCTGGAGCAGATCCGCCAGAACCTCACCGAGATGGCGCTGACCCAGAGCTACCAGGACCTCACCGGCCAGATCATCCGCCGCGTGGTCGGTATCGTGCGCCGCGTGCACGAGGGTTTCGGCGCGCTCGGCCTGCCGCCGAAGGACGAAAAGCCGGGCACCGGTCTCGCCGGTCCCGCGCTCAAGGGCCTGGACCGCCACGCGGTCTCGCAGGACGACGCCGACGACCTGCTGTCCGGGTTGGGGTTGTAGTAGAGGACTGCTGGGCATGAGCGCCGTTCCCGACGACATCGCGGCCGACTTCATCGTCGAGGCCCAGGAAATCCTGGATCGCCTCGGCGAGCAGTTGGTGTCGCTGGAGCAGGCACCGAAAGATGCCGGCCAGCTCAACGCGGTGTTCCGCGGCTTCCATACGCTCAAGGGCGGCGCCGGCTTCCTGGCGGTGCAGCCGATGGTCGAGCTGTGCCACGCCGCCGAGGAGACCCTCGGCATGGCGCGCTCCGGCCAGGCCACATTGCAGGCCCATCACTTCGACGCCGCACAACAATCGCTGGACTACCTGCAGGCGATGCTCGATGCGCTCTCCGCCGGCACCGAGCCGGCACACGCGCCGGCCAGCCTGATCGCCCAGTTCGACGTCAAAGCGCCGCCGCCGAAGGCGGCTGCGCCGGCGCCGGGGCCGGGGGTCAGGGGCCAGGGGTCGGGGAAAACCGAAACCCAAGCGGCTTCGAGCAGCGATCTGATCACCGAGGACGAGTTCGAATCCCTGCTGGACGAGTTACACGGCACCACCGCGCCCGGCGCAAAGTCGTCGTCCTCGAATCGCTCCGCCCCGGCCCCTGGCCCCCGACCTCCGGCCCCCGCTCCCAAGGCCTCCGAGGCCGAGCTGACCGTGCGCGTGGACACCAAGCGCCTGGACGCCATCGTCAACCTGATCGGCGAACTGGTGCTGGCGCGCAATCGCCTGAAGACTCTGCGCGCACGCATTCGCGACGAGGAACTGGACCGCGCCGTCAGCACCCTCGACATCGCCACCGCGCGCCTGCAATCAGCGGTGATGCGTACCCGCATGCAACCGGTCGGCAAGGTGTTCTCGCGCTTCCCCAAGGTCGCCCGCGACGTCGCCCGCACGCTCCGCAAGGAAGTCGAGCTGGAGCTGGTCGGTGCCGAGACCGAGCTGGATCGCAATCTGGTGGAAGCGTTGGCCGACCCGCTGGTGCATCTGGTCCGCAATGCGATCGACCACGGCGTTGAAGACCCCAATCTGCGCGAGGCCAGCGGCAAACCACGCAGCGGCCATGTACGCCTGTCCGCACAACAGGAAGGCGACTACGTCAGCATCGAGATCCAGGACGATGGCGCCGGCATCGACCCGGAGCGCCTGCGCGAAAAAGCCCGCGAAAAGGGCCTGATCGACCCCGAAGCCGCCGCGCGCCTGAGCGTGGAAGAGTGCCTGCACCTGATCTTCCTGCCGGGCTTCTCGACCAAGGCCGAAGTCACCGACATTTCCGGGCGCGGCGTCGGTATGGACGTAGTGCAGTCACGTATCCGCGAACTGAGCGGCACGATCCAGATCCAATCCGAGCTGGGTCGTGGCAGCCGCTTCATGATCCGCGTGCCGCTGACCCTGGCGATCCTGCCAACCCTGCTGGTGCAGGCCGGCGAGGACGTCTACGCCCTGCCACTGGCACGCGTGCTGGAAGTGCTGCACGCACCGCAGACCTCACTGGGCTGGTTCGACGGCCGCGCCGTACTCGACCGCCGTTCGCACGCCCTGGCGCTGGTGGACCTGCGCCGCTGGCTGGGCGTGGACGTGCAGAACACACCGCTGTTGACCGTGGTGGTGCTGCAAGCCGGCGAAGCCCGCTTCGGCCTGGTCGTGGACCAAGTGCGTGGTCGCGAGGAAGTGGTGATCAAGCCATTGCCGCGTGCCCTGCGCGGCCTGCCCGGTTATGCCGGCGCCACGTTGATCGGTGACGGCCGCATGGCACTGATCCTGGATGTGGACGGGTTGCGCGCAAGCGACGGTTGACCACAGCCTCTACACCGACGCCCAACGATCAGCCGCCGAGAAGCGGCGTCGACCGAACGAACTATTGGGCCGCTCGCGGCGCTACGAGCGTGCCTATCAGTGCGCCAGCAAGGCCGCCGTAGATAATGCCTTCGGAAAAGCGGAAGCCGGCGAAATGGGTGACAACAACGCCGATGGCAGAACCTGCAAGAGCACACCAAGCCACTCGACGCTGTCTTGCGAGTTTCGCAGCCTCTGCGGCCCTTTTTCGGTCCAGCTCTTCTTGTGCTCGGAGATTTGGCCCCAGGATGGCGTTGATAATTGCGTCAGCTTGTATCTTTTCCATTCGCTATAAATCCTGTTGTCCGCTCAACAAGTATCGGCTTAAAAATTCACTCAAGCCAACATCGATCCGTGATTCAACTTAATTCAAGCTTTGGCAAGCTCTGCGGCGGCCTCATCAATGAGAGCCGCCACTTCAACCGGCTTGGACGCCAATGAAGCATGGCTCGCCGCCAAGGTGATCGTCTTGCGCGGGTTGATGCGTGCCGCCATCTGCTTCTGGTTGTCCGGATGGATCATGCGATCGTCGCTGGATATCTGATACCAGCTCGGCTTGTTCTTCCAGGCCGGCGCGCTCACCGCATCGCCGAAGGCACTGGCCAGTGGCGCCTTCTGCCCCACCGCCATCACCAAGGCTTCGTCAGCGCTCAGGTCATGGCAGAAACTCTCGTGGAACTTGTCGTACTTGGCCCAGAGATAGCCGTCGCTGTCGGGCGCGAGGTTGGCAATCGCGGCCGGCGGCATGGCTTGGCTGATACCACCGGCGCTTTCGCCGGCATCCGGCGCGAACGCGGCGATATAGACCAGGCCCACCACGTTGGGCAGGTTGCCGGCTTCGCTGATCACCGCGCCGCCATAAGAATGTCCGACCAACAGCACCGGACCGGCCTGCTGCGCCACCATCTTGCGGGTGCGCTCGGCATCGTCGCCCAGCGAGGTCAGCGGCAGCTCGACGGCACGCAGCCTGGTGTGGCCCAGCCGGGCCAGTTCGACGATCACCTTGCCCCAGTGCGCCGTATTGCCCCAGAAGCCGTGCACCAGAACGATTGTAGGTTTGTCACTCATGACTGAATCTCCCTCTTCGAAAGGTATTCCCGCGATGGAACTGGACCACTCGCCTTCAAGTGCGGGTGGGTGAGCGTCGAGCACGAAACGGACGAGTTCCGTGAACGTTGCAGTGTTCTTCGCTCAAGTACTTACGCAGCCGTCACGGCCCATGACTACCTTTCCGATCATAGAGCCGCTCTCCGCCAATCGGCGTACTTCAGCCTGCGATGAACCATGAACGGAACAGCTTCCGCCGGACAGCTGAGTAAGCACACCGTGCGAAAATTGGTTATTGAACGCTGCGGAGTGTCCATGAGCAATGAAAATGAAATTGTCTATGAGCATCCAGGTTCGGTCAGCTGGCTGGGCCGGTTCGTCAAGTTCTATCTCTGGGCGAGTGGCGACAAGCCCAAGCTGACCAAGGAATTGCGGAACCCACCCGGCAAGCCGGGAGATCCCATACCCAAGCGGTTTGCAGACGAATTCAAGATCAGCATGGCGCAGGTACAGGGCCGCAATGTTCATACCCTGGCACCCAAAGGGGCCACATCAGGCCAGGTCGTTTTCTACATTCACGGAGGCGCCTACATCCTGAACATTTCCGGCGCGCATTGGAACCTGATCGGCGATCTGATCCGGCAAACCAACGCTACCTTTGTCGTCCCGGACTATCCCAAGGCACCCGCCGCAACTGCGCCCGTGGGGCTGGCAATGGTGGAACAGGCCTATAAGGACCTGATTGCCAGGGTCCCTGCGCAGAACGTCACGGTCATGGGTGATAGCTCCGGCGGCGGATTGTCCCTGGCGCTGGCGCAGAAACTTCATGCCGATGGGGCTGCCCAGCCGCGGCAGATCGTGTTGCTGTCGCCGTTTCTCGACGGCAGCATGAGCAACTCGGGCTATGTATCCATCGAGAGGAACGATCCATCGCTGAGCATCGAGATTGGCAAGATGGCAGGCGCACTATGGGCCGGTGATCTCGACATCAAAGATCCCAGGGTAAGTCCGATCCATGGATCCCTGGAAGGACTGAGCCATGTCAGCGTTTTTGCCGGCGGCTGCGAGATATTCGTCGCCGACTGCAGAAAATTCAAAGCGCTGATGGCGCAGCACGGCACGCCGGTCAATTACTACGAGTATCCCGGAATGTTTCACGTCTGGATGGCCGCGACATTCCTGCCGGAAGCCAGGGCTGCGATCACGCAGATCGCGGCCCTGGTGAACGATCGGACCACCGTCGCGAGATAGACGCTCGATCGTGATGCCGAGTGCCATGAGCGCTCGGCTGAACTCCTCTCGCCCGAGCCGCTCAAGCAGAAGCTGTTGCTCCATCTTCCTTGAGCGACTGGTCGACAAGAAGCAACGCTTCGGCACCCGGACCGAGCGTGGGCGATGTGGCATCGGGGGCGCCTGCGTAGTCGAAGACGAGCTTGGTCGGCACGAATCCGCGCGACTTGCGGTCGTAGAAACCCGCAAGGATGAGCGCTCTTGTCATGACCACCTCGTTCGCCCCGGTCAGGATCCGCTGCTCCATGATCAGGCGCGTATCCGTCCAGGCGGTCACCCTGGTCTCCAGTTCGAAGCGCTGGAATATCTTCAATTCCCGGCGGAACCTGATGGCACCGGCCCCGACAATCGGCGCCCAGCCGTTCTTCATCACCACCCGGCCCAGGCCGGTGCGGAACATCAGGTCGAGGCGGCCCAGGTCGAAGATGGTCCAGTAGCGGCCGTTGTTCATGTGGCCATTGGTGTCCAGATCGTTGAACCACACCCGGAACTCAAGCCGAGAAACGCCCATCGGCGCCTGCAGGCGTGGACGGAACGGCAAACCCACGAGCAGCAGCAGAAAACGAAACCACAGGTTCCTCCGTCGACGGCCTCGCTGGTCCTGCCCATCACCCACGTGCCCGTCATTGCGACGGCGATGCCCACCACGACGAGAAGCGTCAGGATCGACCAGCTGATCCAATCCGCCCCCAGTACGAAGAACGTCTTGTTCCAGATGCCCCAGACATCGAACGTCGGCTTCCACAGATGGACCTTGGCGAACAGGAAGGCAATCAGCAATGCGGAGGCCGATGTCGCAAACGCCGCTCCGCGCCGGCGACGCACGCTCAGGATCAACGCGACGATGCTGGGGACGTACACGGAGATGTTCACGATCCACAACGTGGTGGTGATCGTGTAGCACCAGTTCGCCGCCTGCCGGATGTGGTCTGCGTCGTGCAGGGTGATGGCCAGCAGCATTGCGATGTTGGCGATGATCAGAGCTTTGCGTGACCGGTTGTCTATTCGAGGCAGTACGCTCATGGAATCTTTTTCTTGAAGTAGGGAACGAGCAGGAGTGCTGCCAGCGCGCACGCGAGTACGGCCTCCAGCAGGATGAACAGATGGATGCGCGCGGCGATGCCGTGGCTCGGTGCGTAGCGGTAATGCCCCAGCGTGAGCAGGTTGCAGGCGACATAACCCAGCAGCACGAGCGTGCCGGCGTGATGCGAGCCGCGCTGTATCAGACGCCAGCCGATCCAGGCCAGCGGCGTCATGACGAACCAGAATGCATCGATCATCGAACGGTTGATCCACGCTGGCTCGGGATACTGTTCGAAGAAGAGCAGGTTGTCCGCGTAGTGGATGACGCTTGCCGCCACCGTTGCGAGCAGCAACCACTTCAGTCCGCGCCGCCAACTCCGCGTTGCGTTCACCGTGTCACCGCCATCGGCGGCAGGCTGGAGAACCATGCCAGCACGCTCTCCCAATATGGCTCGGCGGCCTGCCGGAAATAGCCCATGTGCCCGACCTTGCCGCCGACCTCGTTTGGATTCAGGTTTTTCCGGGTCAGCGGTGCGTTGCGGTAGCCCTGGACGAACGCATCGCGCGATTCCGGCGTGGCCCAGAGATCGTCCAGCGCGTTGGCCGCGACGATCGGTGTCCGCACTTCCGCGTAGATATTCGCGATCCCGTGCATGTCGGGATCATCGAAAAAGTAATGAGGGAACTGGCACCAGTGCCGCCATTGGCGGTACGCATCGATGGGCAGATCTTCCCCCATGCCCAGCATCTTCCACGGGCAATAGCCCTTCCACCACGTCAGCACCGGCAGCACGACACCAGCACGCGCAGTCGTTCAACCGGCGGCATGTAGCCGTGCCAGCCGGCACCGGTGCCGAAAACGTAGAGACCGGCCACCTTGTGATGGTTGGGCAATAGCCCGAAGGCATGCCCGCCGTAGGAATGGCCGACGATGTACAGAGGCACGGAGCCGTCCGCCATCAGATCGACCGCCGCCGCCAGGTCCAGACGCGCCCAGTCCAGCAGATCCATCTGGAATCCCTTGAGGGACGGCGGCCGCGATTGCCCGATACCCCGGTAGTCGATGGTCAGTACCTCGAAACCCCGGTCGCTGGCGAACTGGGCGAACCGCTTGTAGAAACCCTGCGGAACTGCGGTGGCGCCGGCGATGACCAGGCGTCCCTTCAGCGGGGCGGTGGCGGGGAAACGGTTGCCGGCGAGGACATAGCCGTCGGCAGCGGTGATCTTTACGGGAATGGCGTCGGTAGCCATGGAATGCGTTATATAACGATCGTAATAGAACGGATGGGCTAAACTATGACGACTGTCTTAACAAGGGCTGCCCGATGAGTCCCCGCCAATCCGATGCCCGCCAACGCGTGGTCATGGCTGCAGCCGAGATGCTGGCCCGGCATGGCCTGAATGCCACGAGCATCCGCGAGATGGCCAAGCGCGCCGAGGCGCCGCTGGGATCGACCTACCACCACTTCCCCGGTGGCAAGCAACAGGTCATCGTCGAAGCGGTGAAGTTCGCTGGGGCGCGGGTCAGCACAGGTCTTGAACAACATCTGCAAGCCGGCCCCGTCGAGGGCTTGCGCGGATTTCTCGCGATATGGCGAGGCATCCTGGTGCGGTCGGATTTCCGGATCGGATGCCCGGTGATGGCGGTGGCCGTCGAGGAACCCATCGACGATATTGCCGAAGAGGCACTGGAGGCCGCCGCGCAGGTCTTCAGTGACTGGATGGACAAGCTTTCGGCATCCCTGATGACGCAGGGGCGCAGTCATGAATCTGCATCGAAGCTCGCCACCTTCATCGTCGCGAGCGCTGAAGGCGCCATCATTCTGTGCCGCGCTCAACGCAGCATTGCACCGTTCGACACGGTTGCGGAGCAGCTTGAAGCGATTGTCGTGGGCGTGTGATTGCGCTGGATCGCGTGCAGCAAAAGCAATCCAGCGACCAGCCCAACTACAGCTGCTGCGGTGCCTCATTGAGGAACGTCAAACGATTGACCTGCTCGACAAGGGCGCGGATCTCGCCTGCCTGCCCGCGCGTCATCGGGGCCACCATCGGGAACCGGATCGTATCGCCGTGCAGTTCCGGGATCCCGGCGCACAGCCCTGGCGCCAGGTCTCCGGCGCACTTGCGGAACACCATCCGCCACCGCGCGATCGGCGCCTTGTCGAGCAGCACGATCAGCGGCTCGCCAGCGCCGCCCCGGCCGGAAGCCGGGACGTCGAAACCGACGACGTTGACAAAATGGCGCAATGGCATCCGGCGAGGATAACGAATCATTCTCACCGATCAGTCATCAAACCGGCGTTCCGCGAGGCTCCCCTCCGGGTTCTGTGACGGATTCCCGGCGACCGCTATCAAGTCCCCTCCCCCTGCGCCGATACAGCCTGCATGGACAAGCTCAGTTTCATCGGCATCGTGCTGGCGCTGCTCGCACTGGTCGGCGGCAGTATTCTGAAAGGCGCCGGCCTGGCCTCGCTGTGGTCGCCGGCCGCATTTCTGATCGTCATCGTCGGCACCCTGGCGGCGATCCTGCTGCATACCTCGCCGGCGATCTTCCGGCGTGCCTTCCGCATCGTCGGCTGGGTGTTCAATCCGCCGGAGAGCCAGCGCGAAACCCTGCTCGCGCAGATCCTGGAATGGAGCAACATCGCGCGCCGCCAGGGCCTGCTCGGCCTGGAAAGCCAGCTCGAAGGCCAGGACGACGCGTTCCTGCGCAAGGGCCTGCAGATGCTGGTGGACGGCGTGGAGCCGGAAACCATGCGCCACATGCTGGAGATCGAGGTGAACAACCAGGAGCAGCAGGATCTGGCTGCGGCCAAGGTGTTCGAGGGCATGGGCATCTATGCGCCGACGCTGGGCATCATCGGCGCCGTGCTCGGCCTGATCGCGGTGATGAAGAACCTGGCCGACCCGTCCAAGCTCGGCCACGGCATCGCCGCCGCGTTCACCGCCACGATCTACGGCATCGCCTCGGCCAACCTGCTGTTCCTGCCGATCGCCGCCAAGCTCAAGAGCGTGATCCATCATTCCAGCAATGAGCGCGAGATGATCATCGAGGGCCTGATCGCCATCGCCCACGGCGAGAATCCACGCAACATCGAAGCCAAGCTGGCCGGCTTCCTGCACTGACCGCGAGTCCCCCATGGCCCGCCGCAAGCGTCGCGAAGAACACAGCAACCACGAAGCATGGGCGATCCCCTATGCCGATCTGATGACGCTGCTGCTGGCGTTTTTCGTGGTGATGTATGCGATCTCCTCGCTCAACGAAGGCAAGTACCGGGTGATGGCCGACGCGCTGACCGCCGCGTTCGGCGGCGCCCCGCGCACGATCAACCCGGTACAGGTCGGCAACCAGCAACAGCAGGGCTCCAACTGGGACCGGCCCTCGCCGATCAAGTCCGGTGCGAAGGAAGGGCCCACCGCGCCCTCGCCTGCGCCGGATCCCACCCTGCTGCCGTCGATGGCCTCGCAGATGCGTATGCCGGTCAACCTGCGCGACCAGGAGCGGCTCACGCGCGCGCAGCAGCAGATGGACCAGGTCGCCCGCCAGCTCAGCCGCACCCTCGCGCCGCTGATCGACGCCAAGCTGATCACCGTGCGCCGCAACGACCTGTGGATCGAGGTCGAGATCAACAGCGACATCCTGTTCCCGACCGGCTCGGCCACGCTCGACCGCGCCGCCCGCGACACCCTGTCGCGGCTGGCCGGGGTGCTGCACGAGGCGCCCAACGGCGTACGCGTGGAGGGCTACACCGACAACCAGCCCATCGCCACCTCGCAGTTCCCGTCCAACTGGGAGCTGTCGGCGGCGCGCTCGGCCAGCGTGGTGCACCTGTTTGCCGACCAGGGCATCGCCCCGCAGCGACTGGCGATGGTCGGCTATGGAGAATTCCGTCCACGCGCCGATAACGGTACCGAGGCCGGCCGCAACGCGAACCGGCGGGTGGTCCTGATCATCCTCGCCGACTCCGGCGCCAGCCTCGCCTCGGAGCCGCCCTTGCAGGCGGCCTCTCCGGAGCGAGCCAAGCCAACCGAACCACAGACCGCCGGGGTCGCAACCGGCAACCGTGGCGTCAAGACCGTCCCGGCGGTGATTGAAGGAGTGAACTGATGCGTATCTGGGCGATCGCCAACCAGAAGGGAGGCGTGGGCAAGACCACTACGACGCTGGCCCTGGGACGCGGCCTGGCCGCGCTCGGGCATCGCGTGCTGCTGATCGACCTGGATCCGCATTCCTCGCTGACACGCGCGTTCGGCGTACCGCTGGAGCCACCGCCGCGTGGCGTGCTCGATCTGTTCGGTACTCCGCCGGCCGATCTGTCGATGCTGCTGCGCGAAAGCAACATCCCGGGCCTGTCCTACGTGTGCGCGCAGGCGGCACTGGCCACGCTGGAACGCCGCAGCGCCAACCAGCCCGGGCTTGGTCTGGCGTTGCAGAACGCGCTGGCGCGCCACGGCCGCGCGCACGACCACATCCTGCTGGACTGCCCGCCGACGCTGGGCCTGTTGATGATCAACGCGCTCGCCGCCGCCGACCATCTGGTGATCCCGACCCAGGCCGAGCCGCTGGCGCTGCACGGGCTGGCCGGTATGGTCCGCACCGCCGACATGGTGCAACGCTCGCGCCGCCGCGAGCTGCCGGTGTCGATCCTGCCGACCCTGTTCGACCGCCGCACCCGCGCCGGCAACGAGTCGTTGAAGGACATGCAGGACAGCTACGGCGAGCGCGTATGGGAAGACGCGATCCCGGTCGATACCCGCATCAGCAACGTGGACATCCTGACCGTCCCGGCCACCTCCGACGACTACCCCGGCCGTGGCCTGGCGGCGTATCGCCGCGCCCTGGAATGGATACTCGCCAATGACACCGCGCGCATGGAGCAGGCGGCATGAATGGCGCCGAGGTGCTCGACGAATATCTGGACGAACTGTTGCAGGCAGTAGCCGGCGCGCCGGCGGCCGCCTCCTTGCAGGTCGTG
Organism: Pseudomonas sp. GW821-FHT07E12; assembly: GCF_058986605.1. Taxonomy (NCBI): domain Bacteria; kingdom Pseudomonadati; phylum Pseudomonadota; class Gammaproteobacteria; order Pseudomonadales; family Pseudomonadaceae; genus Pseudomonas; species Pseudomonas sp. GW821-FHT07E12. The sequence continues at coordinate 230,737 of NZ_JBYSVX010000001.1, forward strand.
CGGGATATCGCCGACGCCACGGCTGTCTCTGCTGCGCTGATTGGCGACGAGACGATTATCGAAATATCGGCGACCGCTGAAGCGTCCGTGCCCGTGGCCCTGACGAACGAGCCCGTCGCCGCCGACGTGATTGCCGAAATGCTGTCCGATCCGGCCTTCGGCGAGATCGCCGTCGATGCCGCCGCAACAGCCGATCGCATCGCCGCCGAGCTGATCGCGGAAATGGAGGCCGATCCGGCGTTCCCGACTCCAACCGCCGAGGTCGAAGCGCTGGACCCGATCGCCCTGCTGCTGGCCGAGATGGATGCCGATCCCGCATTCGCCAGCGCCGCGCCGGTTACGACGAACTCCGTGGCCGCCGATCTGATCGCGGAGATGGAAGGAGATCCGGCATTCGCCGAGGCCGTCGAGGAAAGCGCTGCCGTCGAAGGCGACCCCCACGAGCTGGAAGCCGTGGCCGAGATGCAGATGATGCAGGCCGAGCGGCTGTCGCGCCGCGTCGCCGCGCCCGCCCCCGGCACACCCACCCGGCCCATGCCGATACGGCGCCCGGCCAATGCATTGCCCCGGCATATCCAGGCCCTGTTCCGTCCGGTCGACACTGATCAGGTGCAATCGCACCTGCGCCCCGCCGAGCGCAGCTCACGCTGGCTGCGGCTGCGCTGCGGCGAGCAGGCGTATGCGCTGGAACTGCTGAAGGTGCGGGAAGTGGTGCTGCCGACGCCGCTGCTGCGCCTGCGCGGCGCCTCGCGCTCGATGCTCGGCATCATGAACCTGCGCGGGCTGGTGGTGCCGGTACTCGACCTGGGGGTGTATCTGGGCGTCAATCCGGTGGACATCGACCCGAACACCCGCGTGGTGGTACTGGAAGAGAACGGCGAGACCATGGGGCTGCGGGTATCGGCAGTGGAGGACGTGACCACCCTCACCGACCAGCAGATCGAACCCCCCGACAACACCCGCCTGTGCCGGATCTCCAATCAGTTCTTCCGCGGCGTGGCGCGCCTGGGCCAGCGCCCGATGATTCTGCTGGATGCGTCGCAGTTGTTGCATTGACGGCGGGGATTGGGGATTCGGGATTGGGGATTGGGAAAATCAAGGGCTCGAGGACCATTGCTTTTCCGAATCCCGAATCCCCAATCCCTGCTCTAAATCACACATTCCACCACGCCACTAAAGCTTCGCCCACCCTTGCCGATATCGCTCAGGCAATCGTTTTTCCGGAGTACCGATGAGCACAGTGTCACTGGGCGAAGATCTCGGCATCGAGACCAGCGCCGACCTCAAGCAGAAGCTTGCCCCCTACCTCGCCGAGGTCGGGAAGCTGACGCTTGACGCCGGCCAGGTCCGCCGCATCCACACCGCCAGCGTGCAGGTGCTCTGTGCCTTCGTCGACAGCCGTCGCAAGGCCGGCCTGCGCACCGGCTTCGACGGTTGCAACGACACCTTCAAGGACGCGGCACGTCTTCTCGGCGTTACCGAGGCGCTCGGCCTGACCGCATCCAATGACAACCTGAAATCTGTGGAGAACGCCGCATGAGCGCACGTATCCTGGTGGTGGACGATTCGGCGTCGATGCGCCAGATGGTTTCCTTCGCCCTCACCTCGGCCGGTTTTGCCGTCGAAGAAGCCGAGGACGGCGCAATCGCGCTCGGACGCGCCAAAGGCCAGAAGTTCAATGCGGTGGTCACCGACGTGAACATGCCCAACATGGACGGCATCGCGCTGATCCGCGAGCTGCGCCAGCTGGCCGACTACAAGTTCACCCCGCTGCTGATGCTGACCACCGAGTCGGCCGCCGACAAGAAGGCCGAAGGCAAGGCTGCCGGCGCCACCGGCTGGCTGGTCAAGCCGTTCAATCCGGAACAGCTGGTCGCCACCGTCCAGAAGGTTCTGGGCTGATCCTTTTTGTGAGTCCTTCACAAGAGCAGCGCACATCCATATGCATATGCGCGAACTCTTTTTCTCGTTGACTCTCCACGATCCGGATTCCGCGCCATGAGCATGGACCTGCAACGTTTCCACGCCACCTTCTTCGAAGAAAGCCGCGAAGGGCTGGACGCGATGGAGGCCGGCCTGCTGTCGCTTGAAGGCGGCAACACCGATCCGGAGATCATCAACTCGGTGTTCCGTGCGGCGCACTCGATCAAGGGTGGCGCGGCGACGTTCGGCTTCGAGTCGATCGCCGGGCTGACCCACGTGCTGGAAACGCTGCTCGACGAGCTGCGCGCCGGCAAGCGCACGCTGGAAGCGGCCGCAGTCGATGCCATGCTCGGCTCGGTCGATGTGCTGCGCGCCCTGCTGCGCGAGGCCGAGCACGGCCAGCCTGCGGATCCGGCGGCGGTGCAGGCCGTGCTGGATCGCCTCAACGCGGTGCTGTCCGGCGCCGCGGCACCGGTTGTCGCCAAGGCCGTCGCGAAGGACGAGCAGCCGGAAGCCTGGCACATCGGCTTCACGCCCGCGCCGTCGCTGTTCATGAGCGGCAACGATCCGCTGCGCATCATCCGCGAGCTGGAAAGCCTCGGCCCGCTGCAGATCGCCGCGCGCCTGGAGCGCATGCCCGGCTTCGAGCAGCTCGATCCGCTGGAAGCCTACATCGCCTGGGACCTGGGCCTGATCGGCAAGGTGCCGCGCAGCAAGATCGAGGACACCTTCGCCTGGGTTGTCGACGACTGCGAACTGGATATCCGGCCCATGGCCGCGCCGGCGTCGGCATCGGTGACACCGATCGTCGAAGCGCCCGCCGCAGCCGCTGAGTCCGCACCTGTCACCGCACAACCGAACCCGACCGCGCAGCAGCCCGCCGTGGCAGCCGTGACCAGCAGCGGCAGCGGTGAAGCTGAAACCTCGATCCGGGTCAGCGTCGACAAGGTCGATGCACTGATCAACCTGGTCGGCGAACTGGTCATCACCCACGCCATGCTCAAGCAGGTGTCCGGCGATCTCGATCCAGTGCTGGCCGAGCGCCTGTTCGCCGGCCTGGAACTGCTCGAACGCAACACCCGTGACATCCAGGAAGCGGTGATCAGCGTGCGCATGCTGCCGGTCGATGCGGTGTTCCGCCGCTTCCCGCGCCTGGTCCGTGACCTCTCCACCCGCCTCGGCAAGCAGGTGCGCCTGCGCACCCTCGGCGAGGGCACCGAACTGGACAAGGGCCTGATCGAGAAGATCGCCGATCCACTGGTGCATCTGGTACGCAACTCGATCGACCACGGCCTGGAACTGCCCGATGCGCGCCGCGCCGCCGGCAAGGACGAGACCGGCGTGATCACCCTGGCCGCTTCGCACCAGGGTGGCCACATCGTCATCGAAGTCAGCGACGACGGCCGCGGCCTCAACCGCGAGAAGATTCTGACCAAGGCGCGCGAACGCGGCCTGGCCGTGCCGGACAGCCCGAGCGACGCCCAGGTCTGGGATCTGATCTTCGCCCCGGGTTTCTCCACCGCCGACGCGGTCACCGACCTGTCCGGCCGTGGCGTCGGCATGGACGTGGTCCGCCGCAACATCCAGGCGCTGGGCGGCGAAGTGCAGATCGAGAGCAGCGCCGGAGCCGGAACCCGCACCCTGATCCGGCTGCCGCTGACCCTGGCGATCCTCGACGGCATGACCGTATCGGTGGCCGGCGAAACCCTGATCCTGCCGTTGGCCTACGTGTTGGAGGCGCTGCAACCGCAGGCCGCCGACATCCGCACCATGGCCGGCGAAGGCCGCGTGCTGCGCGTGCGTGGCGAGTACCTGCCGATCCTCTCGCTCAGCGACTACTACGGCTACAGCGGCCGTCAGACCGACGCCGAGCCGCTGGTCGTGGTGGTCGAAGGCGACGGCCAGAAGATCGCGCTGGAAGTGGACGAACTGGTCGGCCAGCAACAGGTCGTGGTCAAGAACATCGAGAACAACTACCGCCGCATCGCCGGCGTGTCCGGTGCGACCATCCTCGGCGATGGCCGGGTGGCACTGATCGTGGACATCGGCGGACTGGTGCGTTCGCTGCGGATGCCGCGGGCGGCCTGAGCCCGCCCTGCCGGCATTCATCCGGCACCCGATTGAATCCGGAACAAGCGGATACGCGACCGCCCGCTCAAGTTCTCCAGCGGGCCGCCGCAATCCCGTACGCAGACGAGCGGTTCCACAGCGCAGGAAGCCGGGTTGGACGTCATGCGTCTCATCGGACGTGACCCTGTCCGATCTCCAGACACCACACCGTAAGTAGCGGCCGTGCGCCCGCGGCCATTCGTGCTTTATCTCGGATCCTTCGTATGAACTGGTTCACCAATCTCACCATCTCCAAGAAGCTGGCGCTGGCCTTCACCATCACCACGTTGATGACAATCGGCCTGGGCGTCTATTCGCTCATGCGCACGGCTGAATCCAAGCAAGAACTCAACAACGTCGAAATCCTGTGGGTGCCCTCGGTGCAGAGCCTGGGCGAAATGCGCGCCCAACTCGGCGAAATGCGCACCTACGAACTGGCGCAACTGCTGTGGATCAACGATCCCGCAGCGGTAGAGGATTATTTCAAGCGCATCGCCGATGTCAGGACCCAGGTCGCGCGCCTGCAGGCCGACTACATAACCAGCATCTCCGGGCCGGACGAGCAGAAGCTCTACGACAAGGTGAAGGTCTCGCTCGACAAATATCTGGATGCCGACACCCGCATGGGTCAGGCGGTCCGCGCCGGCGATGCCACCGAAGCCCGACGTATCTCCGATGACGAATCGCGTCCGCTGCGTCGTGCGCTCTTCGTCGACATCGTCAAGCTCATCGAGTTCAACATCACCGGCATGAATGAAGGCCTGAAGGTCAACAATCGCCAGATGGATCAGACCCGTGTATTGATGATCGCCACGCTGTGCGTGCTGGTGCTGCTGGCATTCGGTCTGGCCTGGATCATCAGCCGCTCGATCACACGCCCGGTCCAGGAAGCTGTCGCCGTGGTCAAGGCCGTTTCCGCGGGCGATCTGTCGGTCCAGACCCGCTACGCCGGCAAGGATGAGATCGGCCATCTTCTGGTCAACATGCGTGAGATGCAGGCACGCCTGCGCCGCGTCATCGATGCACAGAACGAAATGGCACGCCGCCACGACGAAGGCATGATCAGCTACCGGATTCCGGTGGATGGTTTCCCCGGCGAGTTCGGCAGCATGATCGAGGGTACCAACCGCCTAGTCGCTGATCATGTGGCGTTGAAGTTGCGGCTGGTGGAGGTCATGCAGCGCTACGCCGTGGGCGATCTCTCCCTCGACATGGACCGGTTGCCCGGAGAAAAAGCCGTGCTGACCGAGACCATGGATGTGGTCAAACGCAACCTCACTGCCATCAACAGCGAGGTCAAGCGCCTGGCCGCCGCAGCGGCTGCTGGCGACTTCACTGCGCGTGGCGATGAAGCTGCGTTCGAATACGATTTCCGCAAGATGGTCGGTGATCTCAATCACCTGATGGCAACCGCCGACCATAGCCTGGAAGCGGTCTCGCAGCTGCTGCAGTCGATCGCCGACGGTGACCTGACCGCGCGCATGCACGGCGACTTCCACGGTGTGTTCGCGCAGATGCGCGACGATGCGAATGCCACCGCCGAGCAGTTGGCCGATATCGTCGGCCGCATCAAGCAGGCCTCGGTGGCGATCAACACCGCCGCCGGCGAAATCGCCTCGGGCAACAACGATCTGTCGCGTCGCACCGAGCAACAAGCTGCCAACCTCGAAGAAACCGCCGCCTCGATGGAAGAGCTGACCTCCACGGTCAAGCAGAATGCCGAACACGCTCGTCAGGCCAACCAGCTCGCGCAGGGCGCTGCCGGCGTCGCGCGCGATGGCGGTGACGTGGTCAGTCAGGTCGTCAGTACGATGAGCGAGATCGAACGTTCGTCCAAGAAGATCGCCGAGATCATTTCGGTCATCGATGGCATCGCCTTCCAGACCAACATCCTGGCGCTCAACGCTGCCGTGGAAGCTGCGCGCGCCGGTGAACAGGGTCGTGGTTTCGCGGTGGTCGCCAGCGAGGTGCGCACCCTCGCCCAGCGTTCGGCCAACGCCGCCAAGGAGATCAAGGGCCTGATCGACGATTCGGCCGGCCGCGTCGCCGATGGCTCAACGCTGGTGCGCAAGGCCGGCGACACCATGGGCGAAATCGTGGCCAGCGTGCAGCGGGTCACCAACATCATGGCCGAGATTTCCGCTGCCTCGCAGGAACAGAGCAGCGGTATCGAACAGGTCAACCAGACCGTCACCCAGATGGACGAGACTACCCAGCAGAACGCCGCGCTGGTCGAGGAAGCCACCGCCGCCGCACGCGCGATGGAAGAACAGGCTGGGCAACTGGTCGAAGCCGTGGCGATCTTCAGGATCGGCAAGGAGACGGTGAGCGATGCGCAGGTCATCGTTCCCATCCGCGCATCCGCGCCTGCCGCAAAGAAGCCGGCAAAACGTGTGGCCACGCCGCGCCCCGCAGCGATCGGCGCCCGCTCTGTCGCAGTCGCAACGGATGCCGGCTGGGATGAGTTCTGACGTTACCGCGCCTGCCGGTCACAGAGATCGGCAGGCGCGGGCCATGAAGGCCCTCTAAGCGCTGCCATCCAGCTCAATAGAAGCGCCCTTTTCCACACGGTGGGGATTAGCCCCTTAATTTACTTCAACGCGAATATTTCCGAGTCGCTGACTTTCGCCCAGGCATTATTGGATATCTTGTTGGTCGCAAGCGCGCTGACTTTGGCTGTCAGACAGTCTGTCCAGTTTTCCTCTGAATTAACCTCGTAAGCCCGCGTTATCAGATTTCTATCCGAAAATGGCGGAATAACCTTCATCCATGTCTTTCGATTTGAATGAAAAATATGGAAATTGAAAAATACAAAATTGCCGCTATCCGGAGGTTTTACTCTATCATTGTTATCTGAAAGATCGCGGTCACTGAAGCATAGTCGCTTTTCAAGCAAGTCGTGTGACGCGTACTGCTCTTTCCAGTCCTGGTTGCCACTCAGACAAAAGATGAATTTCCCAGCCATCGATGCCAGATCTTCCCAGCCCCTGGAGATCACCTTTTCGCAAAGATCGGCCCCCTCAGCCAGGCTGAAGACACTAGGTCTATAAATCAACTTTTCGTCGAAATATCGCTGAAGATAAGTATCGATTTCAAGGTGGAAATCATCATAGCCCCCCAATGAGCTTTTGATGTCCAGGTAGATCAACACCGGTGGGTGTTCTTGAGTCACCTTGTGCCATTCCAACACTAGGCCGAGATAATAGTCCAGCGTGGTGGCTCCAGGAGAAAGATGATCGACGGTAAAGAAATTCCTATCAATTTCACTTCCTGGCGTGTAAGGCATGGTGTTTCGCCAGATATCGAATTCCACGCTCATACAACCGCAGCGGGACGGATCACCCGGATGGAATGTTAATTGTTCTGTCGTACTCTCCCTGCGATCGTATGAGTTATGCGAGGCCTTGAAGCTAATCTGACTGTATGTTGGCATGCTGTCATCGCCGGCGCTGGGTAAATAGCACTGATGCAGAATCATGATTATCCGTTGTCGATTTGAATCTCGCTCACCGGCATATTTCCACCCCTCCTGAACTCATATTTCCTGCCATCACTACTCGATACTTCGACTCTGTGCCCTTCTTTGTAAATACAGTTTTTACCACCGAACCACCAGTTATTATATCCGTTCTCCGTATTTCCTTGAGCAAGGATAATGTTGCTGAATATGGCGGGCGGATAATTGCTCGGCAAATCAGCCGCGGCGGTAACTATCGTCAATGTTCCCAGCAGCGCAAAATTCAGATCATTCGGATCATGTCCAAATGTAGTCTGATTCGCTTTTACCTGGCCTTTGAACCAATCTGCTGTTTTCACCGATTTCTTCCGCCCGATTCGAAAAGACAATTCCAGAGCGACCCCATTCTTGATCGTATTTGTTGCGGATTCCAACAATCCATTTTTTATATTATGCTCCGGATCCTGATCGGTTGTAATATAAAAATCCTGAACCTGAAATGCAATCTGCCGAAGGGCATACTGCCTATCGAGAATCCTGAAACTTACGGAGTTTTTATGGTATCTGAAAGGCATGTCATTTCCCGTTCGTGTTGTTCATATGAAATTTAAAAACAAAACCATCACTGCCGATTGGATTTTTTTCAGGAAGATACCGCGACTATTCCCATGCCCACGCTAGACCATTTCCATCCCGGCTCATATCCACGAAATCAGGTAGATGCACGGGGAACGGCAAAACAGGCCGTTGGTGGCACTGTAGATGGACGAGACCACCCAGCAGATGGAGGGAACCTCCGCCGCCGCGCATGCGATGGAGGAACAGGCCGGTCAGCTCGCCGAGGTCGTCGCCGTGTTCCGGCTGCATGGTGATGGTGTTGATCCTTCGGTGGTGCGTTTGCTTTCCAAGGTCAGCAGCGGGAAGAAGGAGCTGCTCTGTCGTTGATGTGAAAGAACATTGATGAGCGCGTGAAGGAAAGCCCGCAATCGCGGGCTTTCCTGTCCATGAGTTCACACGCTCTTTTCTTTACTGAATTCCTCAATCTGTGCAATCAGTTACAGAGTCATCACGGGATGCTTAATCTTTCCTCCCGCTCGCCGATCCAGCCCTGGTCCAACTGGAACGGGACGGGAGTGGATGAAGGTTGTCGCACCATTGCACGCCTCCACAGATACGCGGCGCATTGCGCCGTGGATCGGATTCGTCTTGCTGGCACTCTGGTTCGGCTGGCTGATGCCTGTCTTTGCTGCATTACTGACACCAGCGGCCCCTTCCGAGAGCGCCGCCACCATCGTGGCGCGCTTGCAGGCCCATGATCCATCCGCCCGCGATCTCGCAAGAACCACTGCGTTCCTCACCCGCTCGAACGGGTGCCGCTGTTCGCGCGATGTGACGGCGGCGAGCCTGCGCAGTGCTCTGCGACGGACCAACGCGGCCGTCGAACTACGTGCCATGAGCGGCGATGCCGGTTACCCGATCGTCGTACTCGCCCCACCTGCCCGGCTGGTCTACGCCGGGCCCGCCCTCGTCGATACCGGCTGTGGCCGGCCGGTCGCGCTGGCGGCGTTGCTGCCTGTACTGCTTTCCGCCTCGCGGCAGGCACTGATCGTCCCTTCAACCTGCCCATGTTCCAAGGAGCCATGACATGCAGTCCAGCCACCTTGCAGCCCGCGTCGCCGGGAATGAGCAACTCCCGTATCTGCAGCAGTTCGCGCGCGAGGCCGATCGCCTGTTCCTGGGATTGGGTGCGCTCCTGGTCATCGCCAGCCTCGCCGCCACGGCCTGGCTCGGGCAATGGCTGCCGTTCCTTGCGGTGGCACTGCCGTCGCTGGCGGTCGCGATCGGGCAGTACGCGCTCTATCCCGGCACGCTGCTGAGCCGCTGCACCATCGCGCTGATGCTGATGGTCATGTCGGCGCTGCTGATCCACCAGTCCGGCGGCATGCCGGAGATGCACTTCGTGGTCATCATGGTGATCGCGTTGCTGGTCTATTACCGCGACTGGCGACCGATCGTGGTCGCTGCCGCCGCGATCGCGGTGCATCACCTGGCGTTCTTCTGGCTGCAGCGGCAGGGCTGGTCGGTACGGGCCTTCACTCCCGGCACCGGCGTCGGCATCCTGCTGGTGCACGCCGGCGCGGTCATTCTGGAAACCACGATCCTGGTGATGATGGCGATACCGATGCGCCGGCAGATGCGCTCGGTCGGCCATGATCCACGCGCGCTCGCCCGTGCCGCCCGCAACATCGCCCAGGAGCAGCCGCTGCCGGAAGAATTCCACGGGATGAATTTCCCGCCCGGCTCGCTGGCCCACACACTGGTCGCCGCCAGCGACCAGTTGCTGCGCCAGCACGAGCAGCAACACCGCGACCAGAGCGAGAGCCTGCGCATCCGCAGCGCGCTCGACAACGTCACCACCCATGTGATGATCGCCGACGCCGGGCGCGTCATCGTCTACGTCAATCAACCGCTGATGGCGATGTTGACCGAGGCCCAGACCGATCTTCGCCACGACCTGCCCGACTTCGATGCCGGCCGGTTGATCGGCGGCAGCATCGACCAGTTCCATCGCCATCCCGAGCATCAGGCGCGTCTGCTCGACCAGTTGCATGGCACACACCGCGCGCAGATCCGTGTGGGTGGACGCACGCTGCGGCTGATCATCAATCCGGTCGTCAATGCCACCGGCGAGCGCCTCGGCTACGTCGTCGAGTGGGCCGACCTCACCGCTGAGGTGCAGGTGGAAGAAGAAGTCGCGCGCATCATCCACGAGGCCGCGCGAGGCAATCTGCAGGATCGCATCGCGCTGGACGACAAGCAGGGCTTCTTCCGACAGCTGGCCCAGCAGATCAACGCACTGCTGGACAACAATGCGCATGCGCTGGAGGGCATCTCCACGCTGTTTTCGTCGCTGTCGCACGGGGATCTCGGCAGCCGCATGGAAGGACAACTGGAAGGCGTGTTCGCGCAGATCCGCGACGACGCCAATACCACCGCCGCGCAGCTGGCCCGCATCGTGCGCCGGATCAAGGACGCCGCCCTGGCCATCGACACGGCCGCCACAGAAATCTCGGCCGGCAACAACGACCTGTCGCGCCGTACCGAGCAGCAGGCCGCCAGCCTGGAGGAAACCGCCGCCTCGATGGAAGAGCTGACCTCCACCGTCAAGCAGAACGCCGAGCACGCCCGTCAGGCCAACCAGCTCGCCCAGGGCGCGGCCGGTGTCGCCCGCGATGGCGGCGAGGTGGTCGGCCAGGTCGTGACCACGATGGCCGAGATCGAGCGCGCCTCCAGGAAGATTGCCGAAATCATCTCGGTCATCGACGGCATCGCCTTCCAGACCAACATCCTCGCGCTAAACGCCGCCGTGGAAGCCGCACGTGCCGGCGAACAGGGGCGCGGTTTCGCGGTGGTGGCCAGCGAGGTGCGCATCCTCGCCCAGCGCTCGGCCGACGCCGCCAAGGAGATCAAGGGCCTGATCGACGACTCGGTCGACAAGGTCGCCGACGGCTCGGCGTTGGTGCACAAGGCCGGCCAGACCATGGGTGAGATCGTCGCCAGCGTGCAGCGCGTGCCCGACATCATGGGCGAGATATCCAGCGCCTCGCAGGAGCAGAGCGCGGGCATCGACCAGGTCAATCGCACCCTGGCGCACATGGACGAATCCACCCAGCAGAACGCCAGCCTGGTCGAGGAAGCCAGTGCCGCCGCGCAGGCGATGGAGCAGCAGGCCAGCCAGCTGGTCGATGCGGTCGCGCTGTTCCGGCTGGGCGAAGCGGACGGCGTGGATGAGCTGCTGGCGCAGGCCGCGCGACCGGCTCCTTCAAGAATCTCGCCGACGGCCGATATCGAAGGTAACCGCCCCCCGCGATAACCTCTGCAGCGTCCTGGCAGGTACATGTCCGAAGGAAATGCTTCCGAAGCCCCTCCCGTAGCGCCCCACGAGGCCGTGGAAGGCGACGAGAAATACCTGCTGCGCAATCGGCGCCAGATCCGTGGGCTGCTGCAGTCGATGATCCAGCAACGCTCGCTGGTGACGGCGCATGTCGGCGGCCGTGACCAGTCGTTTCCGACGGCGGTGCTCGACCTGGAGGAAAGCCAGGACGAGCCCTGGCTGATCCTCGACGGCAGTCCGCACGAGGCGGCCAATCAGGCGATCGCCAACGCCGGCCACCTGCTCTGCTTCGCCCAGCTCGAACGGGTGCGAGTGCGTTTCCGGATCGAGGGCCACCAGCGGATTGACCACGACCAGCATGTCGCCTTCCGCGCGCCGCTGCCCGACGCGCTGTACTACCTGCAACGTCGGGAGTACTACCGGCTGGAAACGCCGATCACCGATCCCCCCAACTGCCTGATCCGTTTCGAACACGGCGACGGACAGAAGACCGAGCTGGAGCTGCGTGTGACCGACATCAGCGGCGGCGGGCTGGCGGTGGCGCTCAGCCCCGGCATGCCGTTGCTGGAAGTGGACCGCACCTATTGGGAATGTCTGCTGCGCTTGCCGGAACAACCGCCCATCACGGTGCCGCTGACCGTGTGCAGCCAGTTCAAGCAGATCCTGCCCAACGGACTGGAAAGCATCCGCGTGGGCCTGCAGTTCGCCGACCTGCCGCGCGGCGCCAGCGAGGCGATCCAGCGTTACATCTTCCGCGTCGATCGCCAGCGCAACGCGCGCAAGAGTGGCGTCTTCTGACAAGACTTCTCGCGTCGCCCGCTAAAGTCGGGGCGACTCCGGCCGATCTATGCCTGACAGAACCTTCTGTTGCCATCCGCTGCGCACGCCTGGAGCCGCCATGAACGACAAGACCCCCATCGCCGGCAAAGGCGGCGAATTCCTCAGCTTCTCCCTGGGCGAGGAGCACTACGGGGTGGATATTCTCAAGGTCCAGGAAATCCGCGGCTACGACACGGTCACCCGGGTTCCGGATGCGCCGGACTACATCAAGGGCGTGATCAACCTGCGCGGCACCATCGTCCCGGTGATCGACCTGCGCCTGAAGCTACGCCTGAAGGAGGCGCGCTACGACGCGTTCACCGTGATGATCGTGCTCAACGTCGAAAGCCGCGTGGTCGGCATCGTGGTGGACAGCGTCTCCGACGTGATTCCGCTTTCCGACGAACAGATCCGCCCCACGCCCGAATTCGGCGCTGCCGTCGATACCCGCTTCATCTCCGGCATCGGCACGCAGGAAGACCGCATGCTGATCCTGCTCGACATCGAGACCCTGCTCGACAGCGCCGACATGGCCCGCCAGGAGCCGGCGGAGGAAGCAGCCTGAGCCAACTTGTCGGGAAGTTCCCGACACATGACGACCCCAAGGGTAGAAACGTGAAACGGCTCACCTTTTACCCGTTCAAGTTGCCGGTGACAACGCCGATAGCAGCAGCAAGACCTCCCCAATGGAGGCTTGCCTTACTTGTATCGTCTTCCGGAGAACCCCAATGAAATGCCTGCTTCCCCTTGTCCTCGTCGCTTTCGCTGCCACCGCGTTCGCGCAATCGCAGGAAATGATTCCACCGGAAATGGCTTCGCGTTTCGTGGGCAAGGACGGCATGGTCTGCGGCAAGGTCGAGAAGGCCAAGTACGCGCAAGGTTCGGAAGGTGAGCCGACCTTCCTTTACATGGGCGGCATGTTCCCGCGCCACACCTTCTCGGCACGCATCGCCGGTTCCGATCGCGGCAAGTTCAGCTTTCCGCCGGAGTCGCTTGAGGGCAAGGACATCTGCGTGATCGGCAAGATCGAGCGTGACAGCTCGCGCGCGGCCATCGACGTCAGCTCGCCGTCGAGCCTGAAGCTGGCCACGATCAAGTAATACCTGTCCTGCCTGTTTCCCTCGCCGTCGCGATAGAGCGGCGGCGGGGCCGCGGCGACTGGCCTGCCGCTTTCAACCAAGGAATAGCGTTCATGCAGTGGATCATCAACCTCAAACTGAAGCCGAAGCTGCTGCTGGCCTTCGGCGTCGTCCTGACCCTCATGCTGATCCAGGGCATCATCGCCTTCACTGGCTTGTCGTCCCTCAGCCGCGCCAGCAATCAGCTGGCCGGCAACACCATGTCGAGCGTGCGCGAGGCCGGCGAACTGCGCGGCTTGCTCGGCGAATACCGCAACCAGGCCTACCAGGGCCTGATCCGCGCCAGTGACGCGGTCAAGCAGGACGCCCGGCAGAACGCGGTGAAACTGCACGACCAGATCGAGACCGCGATCAAGAGCTACCCACGCCTGATCGAGACGCCAGAGCAGAAGAAGCTGTTCGACACGTTCGTCGCGGATTGGAAGAAGGCCAGCGCTTCCTACGCCAGCGTCAGCGAGATGCTCGAACTGAACCTGCCCGATGACGCCATCGACACCTTCGTCGGCGAAACCCGCACCCTGCACATGAAGGCGCAGAGCTCGCTGGCGGCATTGATCACCGAGGACAACAACCTGGCACAGGCGGCCAAGGAACGTGCCGAGGGCGTCCACAGGGCCTCCGCGATCCTGACCGCCGTGACGATGGTCGTCGGCATTGCCGGCGGTCTGGTGCTGGCATGGTTCTTCGCCAATGCGCTGGTCAAGACCGTGCGTGGCGCAGTCGTCGTCGCCAACGACGTCGCCAGCGGCAAGCTCGACGGTCACATCGACGTTTCGCGCTCGGACGAAGTCGGCGACCTGATGCGCGCGATGCTGCGCATGCAGCGCGACCTGAAGGAGCGCATCGAACGCGACCAGGCCATCGCCAGCGAGAACCTGCGCATCCGCACCGCGCTGGACAGCTCCTCGACCCCGACCTTCATCACCGACAACGACCGCACCGTCATCTACGCCAACGCGTCGTTCCACAAGACCGCCACCCTGCATCAGGACAGCCTGCGCACGGCATCGCCGGATTTCGACAGCAACGATGTGATCGGCCGCCATGTCTCCTACCTGGGCATGTCCGAGTCCGCGATCCGCAGCACCGCCGACAAGCTTGAAAAAGATGGCGTCGCCCAGCTTGAAGACCGCTTCGGCGATGCGGTGATTGCCCAGACCATCACCCTGATCCGCGACGTCGATGGTCACCACAGTGGCAACGTCTGCGAATGGCGCGACCGCACCATCGAAGTCGGCGTCGAAGAGGAAGTGGCACGCATCGTGCGCGCCGCCGCCGCCGGCGATCTGGACGGCCGTGTCTCCCAGGAAGGCAAGGACGGCTTCTTCCTGCAGCTGGCCCAGCAGCTCAACGGCCTGCTGGAAGCCAACTCGTCCAGCATCGAACAGATTTCCGGCCTGCTCTCGGCGTTGTCTCAAGGCGACCTGACCGTGCGCATGCACGGCGATTTCCAGGGCGTGTTCGCGCGGATGCGAGACGACGCCAACGCCACGGCCGAGCAGCTGGCCGACATCGTCGGTCGCATCAAGCAGTCCTCGTCGGCGATCAACACCGCTGCCGGCGAGATCGCCTCGGGCAACAACGACCTGTCGCGTCGCACCGAACAGCAGGCCGCCAACCTCGAAGAAACCGCCGCTTCGATGGAAGAGCTGACCTCGACCGTCCGGCAGAACGCCGAGCATGCGCGCCAGGCCAACCAGCTTGCACAAGGTGCCGCTGGCGTGGCGCGTGATGGTGGTGACGTGGTCGGCCGCGTGGTTACCACCATGGGCGAGATCGAGCGTTCGTCCAAGAAGATCGCCGAGATCATCTCGGTCATCGACGGCATTGCCTTCCAGACCAACATCCTGGCGCTCAACGCCGCCGTCGAGGCCGCGCGTGCCGGTGAGCAGGGCCGTGGTTTCGCGGTGGTCGCCAGCGAAGTGCGCACCCTCGCCCAGCGTTCGGCCAACGCCGCCAAGGAGATCAAGGGCCTGATCGACGACTCGGTCGACAAGGTCGCTGGCGGCTCGGCGCTGGTGCACAAGGCCGGCCAGACCATGGGCGAGATCGTCGCCAGCGTGCAGCGTGTGACCGACATCATGGCCGAGATCTCCGCTGCCTCGCAGGAGCAGAGCAGCGGTATCGAGCAGGTCAACCAGACCGTCACCCAGATGGACGAGACCACCCAGCAGAACGCCGCGCTGGTCGAGGAAGCCACCGCCGCCGCGCGTGCGATGGAGGAGCAGGCTGGCCAGCTCGCCGGTGCCGTGGCGATCTTCAAGCTCGAAGAGCAAGTCGTCGCCCCGGTGCAGAGCTTCGGCACGCCACGTCGCGCTGCTGCTGCCAAACCCGCCAAGGCGGCGCCGGTTGCGGCCGCTCGGCCGGTCCGGGCTTCGCGTCCGCTGAAGAGCGAGAGCGAACCAGCCTTGGCCGACGGCGACTGGCAGGAGTTCTGAGCCAACGCCGCACACTCTTCCGATGCCCCGGCCCGGCCGGGGCTTCTTTTTGATGGTGTGGCCCTGGTGACCTTGTAGGAGGGACTTCAGTCCCGACGCTTTACCGATAAAGCGTCGGGACTGAAGTCCCTCCTACAAGGAGCCATCGCTCGCGAGCAGGACAGCAGCATCTTTCCTCCCTCCGGGCTTCAAGCCGCCCGTCGTCGTCGCCGATATCGCAATCAAGCATTCAATCACCTACCCATGACGTCCCCCGACGCACCCGCAGACTCCAGGGAATTCGAGTTCGCCGAGCGCGACTTCCGTCGCGTCTGCGAGCTGATCTACCAGCGTGCCGGCATCGCTCTGGCACCGGCCAAGCGCGACATGGTCTACGGCCGTCTGTCGCGGCGGCTGCGTGCGCTGGGACTGCGTTCGTTTCGCGACTACCTGGACCAGTTGGAGGCCAGCGGCGATGGCGACGAGGAATGGCAGTCGTTCACCAATGCGCTGACCACCAACCTGACCTCGTTCTTCCGCGAGCCGCACCACTTCGACAAGCTGCACGAGGAGCTCAAGCGCCGTACCGGCCAGGGCACGCTCAAGCTGTGGTCGTGCGCCGCCTCCACCGGCGAGGAACCCTACTCGATCGCGATCACCGCCTGCGAGGTGTTCGGCACGCTGACGCCGCCGGTCAGGATCCTCGCCACCGACGTCGACACCCAGGTGCTGGAAACCGCTTCGCGCGGCATCTATCCGGTCGAACGCATCGAAGCGCTCGATGCCGCGGTCAAGCGCCGCTACTTCCAGCGCGGCACCGGACCCAACGAAGGCAAGTGTCGGGTGGTACCGGCATTGCGCCAGCTGATCGAGTTCCGCCAGCTCAACCTGCTGGCGCCGCGTTATGACGTCGCCGGCCCGTACGTTGCCCTGTTCTGCCGCAACGTGATGATCTATTTCGACAAGCCCACCCAGCGCGGCATCCTTTCGCGACTGGTCGCCCACCTCGACGACGATGGCCTGCTCTATACCGGCCACTCCGAGAACTACCTGCACGCGGCCGATCTGATCCAGCCGTGCGGACGCACCCTGTATCGCCGCGCAGTCCGGGCCGGAGCGCCGGCATGAGCAGTCCGTTGAAGATCGACGAGGTGATGCGCTACCACGACACCCGCTTCCAGACGATCGCCGCCAAGCTGCTGCCGACCCAGTACCTGGTGGTCGACGACGACACCGCGCTGACCACGATCCTTGGCTCGTGCGTGGCCGCCTGCCTGCGCGACCCGGTGCTGAAGATCGGCGGCATGAACCACTTCATGCTGCCGGAAGGCCAGATCGGTGACGGCGCGCCGGCACGTTACGGCAGCTACGCGATGGAACTGCTGATCAATGACCTGCTCAAGCGCGGCGCGCACCGCAAGCGCCTGGAAGCGAAGGTATTCGGCGGCGCCAACGTGCTCAAGGGCTTCACCAGCAATCCGGTCGGCACCCGCAACGCCGAGTTCGTGCGCCAGTACCTGCAGGCCGAGCACATCCCGATCGCCGCCGAAGACCTGATGGGCATCCATCCGCGCAAGATCTGGTTCTTCGCGACCACCGGCCGCGTGGTCGTGCAGCGCCTGCCGCATGCGCACGAAGCCGAGGTCGCCGCCGCCGAATCGGCCGTGCGTGCGCGCCTGTCCAAGGCGCCGGTCACCGGCGGCGTGGAGTTGTTCGAATGATCGAGACGCCTGTACGCGTATTGATCGTCGACGACTCGGCGGTCGTGCGGCAGATCCTGACCGAGATCCTCTCGCGCGACGCCGGCATCGAGGTGGTCGGCTCGGCCACCGATCCTTACGTCGCACGCGAGAAGATCAAACGGTTCAACCCGGACGTGCTCACGCTCGACGTCGAGATGCCGCGCATGGACGGGCTGGCGTTCCTCGAGAACCTGATGCGGCTGCATCCGCTGCCGGTGGTGATGATCTCCTCGCTGACCGAACGCGGTGCCGACACCACGCTGCAGGCGCTGTCATTGGGCGCGGTGGACTTCGTCTCCAAGCCCAAGCTCGATGTCGCCCGCGGACTGGAGGAATACGCTGCCGAGATCGTCGCCAAGGTCAAGAGCGCCGCCAAGGCGCGGGTACGCGCGATCGGTCGCTCGGCACCTGCAAGGATCACCCTGGACACGCCGGCGGCGGCATCCGGTGCGGCCCGCGCGTCGCAATTCCGCACCACCGACCGATTGATCGCCATCGGTGCCTCCGCCGGCGGCACCGAAGCGCTGCGGGTCGTGCTCGAAGGCATGCCGGCCGACGCCCCCGCCGTGCTGATCACCCAGCACCTGCCCGCCAGCTTCAGCACTGCCTTCGCCGAGCGCCTGGACCGCCACTCGGCAATGTCGGTACGCGAAGCCTGCGACGGCGAAGCGATCCTGCCCGGCCACGCCTACCTGCCGCCGGGCGGCAAGCACCTGCGCATCATCCGTGACGGCGCCCGCTGGCGCGCGCGCATCGACGACGGCCCGGCAGTCAACCGCCACAAGCCGGCGGTGGACGTGCTGTTCCAGTCGGTAGCCGCCAACGCCGGCCCGAACGCCGTCGGCGCGATCCTCACCGGCATGGGCGACGACGGTGCCCGCGGCCTGCTGCAGATGCGTGAGGCCGGCGCCCAGACACTCGTCCAGGACGAAGTCAGCA
Source organism: Pseudomonas sp. GW821-FHT07E12 (assembly GCF_058986605.1). NCBI lineage: Bacteria > Pseudomonadati > Pseudomonadota > Gammaproteobacteria > Pseudomonadales > Pseudomonadaceae > Pseudomonas > Pseudomonas sp. GW821-FHT07E12. The sequence goes on from NZ_JBYSVX010000001.1 coordinate 249,177, forward strand.
GCGTGGTCTGGGGGATGCCGGGCGCGGCCTTCAAGCTCGGCGCCACCGAGGAAACCGTGCCGCTGGAGAAGATCGCCGAGCGCTTGATGGCACTCGCGCGAGGCTGACCGTAACCCTGCTGCACCGCCAATCCGTGCAGCAAGAGCCGGTCAGCGACCGGCACTACAGGAGCATTGCCGGTAGCGGCCAGTGCCGGCGGCAGTTCTCCGACCCAACGCCACGAGGGCGTGTCCCCTCCAGCATCACCGCTGCGTTACCGCACCCTGCGCCCAGTACAACCGCATCGGGTTGTCCACCAGCAGCTTCCGCTGCAGCTCGGACGTCACCGCGATCCGCGGAATGATGTCGACCAGCGTCCCGTCATCGGGCATGTGCGATTTCAGGTTCGGATGGGGCCAGTCGGTACCCCACAACACGCGCTCAGGAAAACGCTCGACCAGATACCGCGCGAACGGCACCACATCGTCATATCCCGGCGGGCCGGCCTTCGACAGCCGCTCCGGGCAACTGACCTTGGTCCACACGTTCTCGTGCTCGGCCATCAGCCGCACGAAACGCTGGAACTCCGGCCCGTCCAGCGGCGCGGTCACATCCGGTCGGCCCATGTGGTCGACCACCACGGTGACCGGCAGCGAGGTGAAGAAGTGCCAGCGCTCGGCCAGGTCGGCGGCCTCGAAGTAGATCACCACATGCCAGCCGAGCGGCGCGATGCGCTCGATGATGGCCTGGTAATAAGCGTCCGGCTTGGGATCCACCAGCCGCTTGACGAAGTTGAAGCGCACCCCGCGTACACCGGCGTCGTGCAACTCGCACAGCTCGGCGTCGGTTACCGTATCGCGCACGGTGGCCACGCCGCGGGCGCGACCGTTCGCACTGTGCAACGCATCGACCAAGGCACGATTGTCCGCGCCGTGGCAGGTCGCCTGCACGATCACGTTGCGCTCGAATCCAAGCAGGTCACGCAGCGCGAACAATTGCTCCTTGCCGGCATCGCACGGGGTGTATTTGCGTTCCGGCGCGTACGGGAAGCGATCGCCCGGCCCGAACACATGACAATGCGCATCCACCGCGCCCGGCGGTGGCACGAAGGTCGGGCGGCTCGGCGCCGGGCAGAAATCCAGCCAGTCGGCATCTTTCTCGAAATGGGTCATCACAGTCCCCTCGCCTTCAGCTGCGCGTCCAGACGCGGATAGACCCGCCGCGCATTGCCTTCATACACCTTGCGGCGGTCGGCCCCGGACAACCCCAGCGCCTCCACGTAGCGCAGAGTGTCATCGAAGTAGTGGCCGGTCTCCGGATCGATGCCACGCACCGCGCCGACCATCTCCGAGCCGAACAGGATGTTGTCGATGTCGATGACCTTGAACAGAAGATCGATGCCCGGCTGATGATAGACGCAGGTATCGAAGAACACGTTCTTCATCACGTGCTGGTTCAACGGCGGCTTGCCCAGCATGTCGGCAAGCCCGCGGAAGCGGCCCCAGTGGTACGGCACCGCACCGCCGCCATGCGGGATGATGAAGCGCAGCTCCGGGAAGTCACGGAACAGATCGCCCTGCAGGAACTGCATGAACGCGGTGGTGTCGGCATTGAGGTAATGCGCACCGGTGGCATGGAAATTGGCGTTGCAGCTGCCGGACACATGCACCATCGCCGGCACGTCCAGCTCGACCATCTTCTCGAAGAACGGATACCAGGCGCGGTCGGTCAGCGGCAGGCCGGTCCAGTGCCCGCCGGACGGATCCGGATTGAGGTTGCAGCCGACAAACCCCAGTTCGTTGACGCAGCGCTCCAACTCGGCGATCGAGTGCGCGATGGGCACGCCCGGCGACTGCGGCAGCTGGCATACGCCGATGAAGACCTCCGGGTACAGCTGCACCACGCGCGCGATCAGATCGTTGCAGCGTCGCGTCCATTCGGCGCTGACATGCTCATCGCCGATGTGATGGGCCATGGTGCTGGCGCGCGGCGAGAAGATCGTCATGTCCGCGCCGCGCTCACGCAGCAGGCGTAGCTGGTTGCTCTCCACGCTTTCGCGCAGCTCGTCATCGCTGATCTGCGGGTAGACCGGTGCCGGCAGTGTGTGGTCGTTGAAATGTGCGATCTGCTGCTTGCGGAACGCATCGTGGCTGGCGGGGGCGGTCGTGTAGTGACCGTGGCAATCAATGATCATGGGACGGCCTCGTGGGGAGGAATCACCAGCCAAACAGCTGGGCAAACTGGATGTCCACGCGCAGCCCGACGATCAGCGCATCGGGAATGTCGGTGAGCCGGGTCGGCGCGTAGATCGGGTCGGGGTTGATGACGTACTGCAGGTTCGGCATCAGGCGGATGCCTGGACGCACCGCCCAGCCGTAGCTGAGCTCGGCGATCACCTCGTTGTTGTGCGGCGTGCCACTGCCGCCATGGCGCACGCGGCGGTCGCGCAGGAAGGCCATCTGCTCGTCGCTGAAGTGCGTGTTGGAGACGAATAGCGCCAGCGTGTCGCGATCGCGCCCGCTGAAGGTGCCGGTCTTGACGAAGCCAGCCGCCACGAAATAGGCGACAGACGCCTCGTTGCCGGTGTTCACGTAGTAACGCCCGAACACCGCCAGATTGCGCTGGCCCTCCCCGCGCCACACCGTCTGGTCGGCCATTGCGTACCAGCCCACGCGTGCCCCGTCCTGCACGGCGGTCGGCTTGCCGGTCAGGGCCGCCGAGTTGCCGTTGGCATCGTAGAACGAGCTCTTGCCGCCATCACTGTTGCGGTACATGCCCAGCCGATAGGTACGCGGCAGCCGGTCGTTGGCGAAGCTGGTCTGGTAACCCAGCTCATAAGCAGTGAGGGTGCCGGTGCCCTCGCCCATCGAGAAGTCCAGCCCGTTCTTGCCGGCCTTGTTCAGGTCGTTGTTGTAGTCGAAGACACCGGCCTGCGCGTACCAGCGGTCGTTCGCGTCGTAGCGGACGATGCCGGCCCACGACGAATTCGGGAATGCGGTGATGCCCAGATCGGTGATCGCCCCGTAGGGGGTCAGACACATCGCATTGCTCATGAACACGCAGTTGAGCGGTGAGCTGTTGAAGTAGCTGTTCAGTGGCGTGCGACCGACCGTGAGGCTCAGACCGTTGTCGAAACGGTGGCGGATCGTCAGCCGGGTCAGGCGGCCACCGGCGACCGGCCGCCAGTTCTGCTGGCTGCTGATCGAGTTGCCGATCTTCTCGCGCGCCAGATTGCCTCCGGCCAGCCAGGCCCATTGCGCATCCACATCGGTGTTGTGCACGCCGAACAGCGTGTCCAGGTCGAACTTCGACTGGGCCATCAGCGAGTACGAACCCTCGGTGCCCTGCTCGACGCCACCGACCGGGTTGGACGCCACGTTGCCGATGAAATCCAGGATGACGTCGACGCCCTCGGGCAGCGAGCCCTTTCCAGTGGCGCCATCAGCGGCCATCGCCGGGCCGGCCAGACAGGCCGCCACGAGCAGACAAAGGGTGTTGCGGGAAAAACAGGACACGAGCGCCTCCTGTCCGGCGCAAGGCAGCCGGAGCTTGGATGGATGGGGATTCGGACCACCACGGCCGCGCCGTGGCGGCGGGTCAGACCGGCTGAGCGCCCAGCACGCGGCGGCGCAGACGTCTCGTGCCGATCTGTTCGGCCATCACCTTCTCGTCGAGCTTGCCTTCCCACTTGGCGATCACCAGCACGGCAATCGCATTGCCGATCAGGTTCACGAAGGTCAGGCCCTCGGCCAGAATCCGGTGGATGCCCAGGATCAGCGCAATGCTGGCTACCGGAATCGTGCCGGTGGTGCCCAGTGTCGCCGCCAGCACCACGAACGCCGCTCCGGCCACGCCGGCCGCCCCCTTGGAAGTCAGCAGCAGCACCGCGATCAGCCCAAGCTGGTGCCACACGGTCAGTTCGGTGTTGGTGGCCTGTGCCAGGAACAGCGCGACCGTGGTCAGGTACAGGCAGGTGCCGTCGAGGTTGAACGAGTAACCGGCCGGGATCACGAAACCGACCACGCCCTCTTCGCAGCCGAGCTTCTTCATCTTCTCGATCAGGCGCGGCAGCACCGTCTCGGTCGAGGTGGTCGCGGCCACGATCACGATCTCATCGCGCAGGTAGCCCAGCAGCCGCCACAGGCTGGCACCGGTCCACCAGCACACGCTGCCGAGTACCAGCACAGTGAACAGACCACAGACAATGAAGAATTCGATGATCAGCTCGCCCAGCGACAGCAGCGAACCGGCGCCGAACTGGCCCACGGTGAAGGCGATCGCACCGAACGCACCGATCGGCGCGAAATACATGATGTAGCCGATGATCTTGAACAACGCGCTGGACGTGCCTTCGATCACCTTCATCACCGGCGCGCCGCGCTCGCCGACCGAGGCCAACGCCACGCCGAACAGCACCGCGACGAACAACACCTGCAGCACGTGCGCCTCGGTGAACGCGCTGACCAGCGTGGTGGGGATGATCGCCATGATGTAGGACACGATCGACTGGTCGTGCGCGGTATGCACGTAGCCCTGGATACTGGCCATGTCGATGCTGGCCGGGTCGATGTTCATGCCCGCCCCCGGCTTCCACAGATCGACCGCCACCAGACCGACGATCAGCGCGAGGATGGTGATCGCCTCGAAGTAGATCAACGACTTCAGCGCCAACCGGCCGACGCTGCGCATGTCGCGCATGCCGGCGATGCCATGTACCACGGTGACGAAGATGATCGGCCCGATCATCATCCGGATCAGCTTGATGAACGCATCGCCGAACGGCTTCATCGCCGAGCCCCAATCGGGCTGCAGCCATCCCAGCAGCACACCGATCAGCGTGCCGGCCAACACCTGGAACCACAACTGTCCAAAAATGCCGAAGCGGCCCGGCCGCTTCTCTACAACGGTCATATCAACCCTCCCAGGTTGCCAAGGATAGAAAGGCGTCGCCTGTTCAATCGAACAGGACGCCGTCGAACAGCTTCCGGGCGGTGCGCAGCACCGCCGCCCTGGACACGCTCCCATCGGTATCCAGCTCGATCACACAGCCCGTGGCGCCGCTCGGGTGCTCGACCGCGAGGGTCTGCACCGACCCACCGGGCAGTACCGCCAGCGCATGCGCGGGCGAACCGGGCAGCAGGCAGGCGGTGGCCACCGTCACCGCCCCCAGCACCCCGATCGAGGCATGGCAACGGTGCGGGATGAACGAGCGCACGCTGATCGCCCCGCCCGCGCGTGGCGCAGCCACCAGCATCATCTTCGGCACCGATTGCGCGGTTACCTCGCCCAAGCCCATCCGCGGACCGGCCTGAAGGCGGATGTCTTCCAACCGCGCCTTCAATGCGCTGTCGCCATCGAGAGTGGCGCGGTCCTCGTAGCCGCTGATGCCCAGGTCGGCCGCACGCACGACCACACACGGCATCCCGTTATCGATCAGCGTCGCCTCCACGCCCGCGACGACGTCCACCGCGTTGCCGGTCGGCAGCAGTGCGCCGCAGCTCGAGCCCGCGGTACCTTCGAAGGCCAGTGGCACGGGCGCTGCAGTCCCCGGCACACCATCGATGCGGGCGTCACCGTCGTACGCGACCCGTCCACCGGGCGTCTGCACCGTGGCGGTGGCGACGGTGCCGGTGTTGACCATGAAGATGCGTACCTCGGTCCGCTCAGCCGCGACCTCGACCAGCCCGCGTTCGATCGCGAACGGGCCGACGCCGGCCAGCATGTTGCCGCAGTTCTGCGCATCGCTGACCACGGCCTGGTCGACGAACACCTGCAGGAACAGGTAATCCACGTAGGCGTCGGGCCGTGACGAACGCGAAACCACCGCGACCTTGGAAGTCAACGGATCGCCGCCGCCCATGCCGTCGATCTGGCGTGCGTCGGGCGAGCCGTAGGCGCGCAGCAGGAAGGCGTCGCGCGCGTCGGCCGCTGCCGGCAACGTCTCGGCCAGGAAGAACCCGCCCTTGGACGTTCCGCCCCGCATCCACATCGCGCGCACGCCGTCACTCATAGCGCAGGCCCTTGGTCGCCAGCTGCTCGCGCATGGCATAGATGTCCAGGCCCAGCTCGCCGCGCGCCAGCCGTATCCGCTTGTCGGCTTCGCGTGCCTCGCGCGCCTGCGCTTCGGCGGCCACGCGAGCGGCGTCGGCGCGCGGCACGATGCACACACCATCATCGTCGGCGACCACGACGTCGCCCGGCTGTACCAGGGCGCCCGCACAGACCACCGGCACGTTCACCGAACCTAGCGTCTCCTTGACCGTGCCCTGTGCATGGATCGCGCGGCTCCACACCGGGAACGCCATCGCGGTCAGCTCACGCACATCGCGGACGCCGGCATCGATCACCAGACCGCGGCAGCCACGCGCCTGCGCCGAAGTCGCCAGCAGATCGCCAAAGTAGCCATCGGTGCACTCACTGGTGGGCGCCACCACCAGCACGTCGCCCTCGGCGAGCTGCTCGATGGCCACGTGCATCATCCAGTTGTCGCCCGGCGGCACCGACACCGTCACCGCGCTGCCGGCGATGCGGGCGCCGGCATGGACCGGACGCAGCCGCGGGTGCAGCAGGCCATGCCGCCCCTGGGCTTCATGGACGGTGGCGACACCGGCCTCGGCCAGCGCCTGGATCAGCGCCGGCTCGGCGCGCTCGATGCGGGTCACAACGCGGGACATCCATCCATCCTTCTTTCGGGATGGCGCAGTCTGTTCTGGCAATCATGGGGCCTCAAGATCGTTTTCCGTGAGGGACATTCAACTTGGTTATAGTTGTGCCATGTACGCGCTTTCCGGATTGAACCTCAAGCACCTGCACGCACTGGTCGCGGTGCACGCGCATGGCGGCATCAGCGCCGCCGCGCCGCACATCAACCTGTCGCAACCCGCGTTGACCCACGCCATCGCGCGGCTGGAAAAGCAGCTCGACGTCGTCCTGTTCGACCGCCAGCCAGGCGGCATGGCCGCCACCGAAGCGACCCTGCTGCTGGTGCCCCGCATCGAGCGCTCACTCGGTTATCTCGCCCACGGCGTGCGCCTGGCCCGTCGCGCCGCGCGCCTGCCGGCGCTGCCCGCGGTCGAGCGTCGGCTGTCCCTGGGCCAGTTGCAGGCACTGGCCGCCGTCGATGCGGCAGGCAGCTATTCGCTGGCGGCCGCGCGGGCCGGGCTCTCGCAGCCCGCCATCACCCGCGCCGTGCACGAACTGGAGACCACCATCGACGTGCCGCTCGTGCAGCGGCGCGGCAAGACCATGCAGCCGACGCCCGCCGCCAGCCGCCTGCTGCGCCTGGTACGACTGGCCTTGTCCGAACTCACCACCGGCCTGGACGAACTCGCCTCGCTGCGCAACCGGCAAGGTGGTCGCCTGGCGATCGGGGTGATGCCGCTCGCCCGCGCGATCCTGCTGCCGCAGGCGCTGGCTCGTTTCGCCCGTGAGTGGCCCGGTGCCAGCGTGAACGTGGTCGAAGGCCCTTATGCGGAATTGCTGGCGGACCTGCGCGAAGGCAGCCTGGACCTGCTGGTCGGTGCGATGCGCGACCTCAGCTCGGTGCGCGATGTCATGCAGGAAGGACTGTTCGACGATGACCCGGTGGTCGTCGCCCGCGCCGGCCACCCGCTGGCCGGGCGTGCCGACCTGCGCTTCGGGCGCCTGCTCGACTACCCCTGGGTGATCCCGGCCACCGGCGCACCGGTGCGCGCCCGTTGGGAAAGCATGTTCCGCGAGCACGGCCACGAACCACCGCGGCTGCGCATCGAGTGTGGCTCGGTGCTGATTACCCGCGGCCTGCTGCTGGAAGACGATTGGCTGACCCTGATGTCGCGCGATCAGTTCGTGATCGAGCGTCGCGCCGGCCTGCTCGCTGAAATCGGCCTCGCCGGCGGTGGACTGCGTCGCAGGATCGGCCTGACCACCCGTGCCGACTGGCATCCGACGCGGCCACAGCAGGCCTTCGTGCGCACCTTTCGAGAGGTCTGTGCCGAGCGCAGCAGCGACGCCGAGGACGCCTGGCCGTTCCGCTACCCCGCCGCCTAGGGCGTGCCATCCATTCCCGAACAGGTCGGGCTGCTCCTGCGTGTGCTCGGGGCAAGGAAGGCCGCCACCGGCCTCGCCTACGAACAGGCCCCCACGAACACGAATGTGCCTCCTTCAAAAGGCATCGACAGTGGCTTACGTTGTTTGAGTTACGGGACGTAACAAAGCCTCTGCCCCCCATTCCCCTGAAAAAACATGCCTTCATTGCCGCAACAGCTGACCATCTACGGCGGCGGAATCGCAGGCGCCACGTTGGCGCAGCGCCTGTACAAGCACTTCCGCATCACGCTGGTGGATCCGCTGGATTTCTTCGAAGTCCCCATGTCCGCACCGCGCAGCCTGGTCGAACCTAGCTTCTCGGAGGCGGCGATGCTGCCGTTTCCAAGCGTTCTTCCCGAGGTCAGGCACGTCCGCGCGCGACTGCGCGAATGGACCGCCGAGGGTGGCCTGATCGAAGACGAACACGGGCACACCTCGCTGCTGACCAGCCCCATTTCGGTGCTGGCAACCGGCAGCCGTTTCGCCAATCCGCTGATGCGCTCCGACGGCGGCACCCTGCAAGCGCGCCGGGCGTTCTATGACGCTTTCCACGCACGACTGCAATCTTCCGAGCGGATCCTGATCGTCGGCGGCGGCCCGATCGGAATCGAGGTCGCCGGCGAAATCACCGAAATCCATCCGCACAAGCAGATCACGATCATCGAGGCCGGCGCACGCGTTCTCGCCGGAAGCTCACCTCGCCTTTCCGCCCATGCCCACAACGTGCTGGAAACGCGCGGCGTGACCGTGCTGCTCAACGAACGCCTCGTGGACGGGGCCGGCGCAAGCCACGAGGCGCTCGCGCCAGCGGGCACCGCGCTGACCGATCGCCAGCGCGAGATTCCCTACGACTTGTTGATCTGGTGCACCGGTGGCCGCCCCAACACCGGCTACATGCGCGCGCACTACCCGCACCTGCTCAACGAGGCCGGGCGCATCAAGGTCGATGCCGACCTGCGCGTACACGGACAGCAACGCCTGTTCGCACTGGGCGACATCACCGATCTGGACGAGAACAAGATGGCCTGGCACATCCAGGGCCAGGTCAAGGTCGCCGCAGGCAACATCCGCGCCGTGGCTGAGGGACGGGGGAACAGCCTCGTCAACTATCGTGCCCAGACCGGCGTGCAGAACATGGCCGTGACGCTGGGTCGCCGCAACGGTGTCTCCCACCTGCCATTGTTTGGCGTAACCACCTCGCCCCGGCTCAACACGCTCGCCAAGGCCGGCCACATGCTGGTACCCAGATATCGTCGCCTGTTCGGCCTCTCCAAATAAAGCGGCGCTGACGCGCCATTCAGCGATCGCTTCAAACCAGATGCGAAAAGCCCGGCTTGCGCCGGGCTTTTCGGTGTTACTTGCGCCAGGGATCAGGCCGCGACGGTTTCAGCCACGTCCTGGTAATCCTTGATCTGATCGAAGTTCATGTAGCGATAGATCTGGTCGCCACTGGTCTTGATCACGCCCACGTCGGCCATGTACTCCTCCTTGGTCGGGATCTTGCCCAGGCGCGAGGCGATCGCCGCCAGCTCGGCCGAACCCAGGTACACGTTGGTGTTGCGGCCCAGGCGGTTCGGGAAGTTGCGGGTCGAGGTCGAGAACACCGTCGCGCCCTCACGCGCCTGCGCCTGATTGCCCATGCACAGCGAGCAGCCCGGCATTTCCATGCGCGCACCGGCGGCGCCGAAGGTGCCGTAGTGGCCTTCCTTGGTCAGCTCAGAGGCGTCCATCTTGGTCGGCGGTGCGACCCACAGGCGGGTCGGGATGTCGCGCTTGCCTTCCAGCAGCTTGGCGGCGGCACGGAAGTGACCGATGTTGGTCATGCACGAACCGATGAACACCTCGTCGATCTTGGCGCCGGCGACTTCGGACAGGGTCTTCACGTCGTCCGGGTCGTTCGGGCAGGCCACGATCGGCTCGTGGATGTCGGCCAGATCAATCTCGATGACGGCGGCGTACTCGGCGTCGGCATCCGGCTCAAGCAGCTGCGGATCAGCCAGCCACTCTTCCATCTTCTTGATACGGCGACCCAGCGTGCGTGCATCGGCGTAGCCCTCGGCGATCATCCACTTCAGCAGCGTGATGTTGCTGGTGAGGTACTCGATGATCGGCTCCTTGTTGAGGTGCACGGTGCAGCCCGCCGCCGAACGCTCGGCCGATGCATCGGACAGCTCGAACGCCTGCTCCACCTTCAGCTCCGGCAGACCTTCGATCTCCAGAATGCGGCCGGAGAAGATGTTCTTCTTGCCGGCCTTGGCCACGGTCAGCAGGCCCTGCTTGATCGCATACAGCGGGATCGCGTTGACCAGGTCACGCAGGGTCACGCCCGGCTGCATCTGGCCCTTGAAGCGCACCAGCACCGATTCCGGCATGTCCAGCGGCATCACGCCGGTGGCCGCGGCAAAGGCGACCAGACCCGAACCGGCCGGGAACGAGATGCCGATCGGGAAACGGGTATGCGAGTCGCCGCCGGTGCCGACGGTGTCGGGCAGCAGCATGCGGTTGAGCCAGCTGTGGATCACGCCGTCGCCCGGACGCAGCGAGACGCCGCCACGGGTGGAGATGAACTCCGGCAGGGTGTGGTGGGTCTTGACGTCCACCGGCTTCGGATAAGCCGCGGTGTGGCAGAACGACTGCATCACCAGATCAGCCGAGAAACCCAGGCAGGCCAGATCCTTCAACTCGTCGCGGGTCATCGGACCGGTGGTGTCCTGCGAACCCACCGAGGTCATCTTCGGCTCGCAGTAGGTGCCCGGACGCATGCCCTGGCCTTCCGGCAGACCGCAGGCGCGGCCGACCATCTTCTGCGCCAGCGAGAAGCCCTTGCCAGTGTCCGGCGGGTTGACCGGCAGGCGGAACAGGTCGGTCGGAGGCAGCTTCAGCGCCTCACGCGCCTTGCCGGTCAGGCCACGGCCGATGATCAGCGGAATGCGGCCACCAGCGCGGACTTCGTCCAGCAGCACTTCGGACTTCAGTTCGAACTCGGCGATCACCTCGCCGTTCTTGAACGCCTTGCCGTCGTACGGACGCAGCTCGACCACGTCGCCGTGTTCCATCTTCGACACGTCCAGCTCGATCGGCAGCGCGCCGGCATCTTCCATCGTGTTGTAGAAGATCGGAGCGATCTTGGAGCCCAGGCAGACGCCGCCGAAGCGCTTGTTCGGAATGAACGGGATGTCCTCGCCGGTGAACCACAGCACCGAGTTGGTGGCGGACTTGCGGCTGGAGCCGGTGCCGACCACGTCGCCGACATAGGCGACCAGGTGGCCCTTGTCCTTCAGATCGAGGATCTGCTGGATCGGCCCGCGCTTGCCGTCTTCTTCCGGCACGAACGGCGCATCGGGACGCTTGTTCTTGAGCATCGCCAGCGCGTGCAGCGGGATGTCCGGGCGGGTGGTCGCGTCCGGTGCCGGCGACAGGTCGTCGGTGTTGGTCTCGCCCGGCACCTTGAACACGGTGATGGTCAGGCTCTGCGGCACTTCCGGCTTGCTGGTGAACCACTCGGCCTCGGCCCAGCTCTTCAGCACGCCCTGGGCATTGGCATTGCCGGCCTCGGCCTTTTCCTGCACGTCGTGGAAGGCGTCGAAGATCAGCAGCGTGTGCTTCAGGCCCTCGGCCGCGACCGTGCCCAGCTCGGCGTGGTCAAGCAGCTCGATCAGCGGATGGATGTTGTAGCCGCCCAGCATCGTGCCCAGCAGCTCGGTGGCACGCGCCGGCGAGATCAGCGGGGTCTTCTCGGTGCCGAAGGCGACCGCGGCCAGGTACGAGGCCTTAACTTTCGCGGCATCGTCCACGCCGGCCGGCACGCGATGGGTGATCAGATCGACGAGGAATTGCTCCTCGCCCGCCGGCGGGTTCTTCAGCAATTCGATGACCTCGGCGGTCTGCTGCGCGCTCAGCGGCAACGGCGGGATGCCGAGCGCGGCGCGCTCTGCGACGTGGTGGCGATAGGCTTCCAACATGACAACTCCCAGGTAACGCAGTTGATGGGGATGAGATGGGCTCAGGCTTGCGGCACGATCAGCTTCAGGCCCTTGAAGTAGTCGCGGTAAAACGTGTCGTTCCAGGTGATCAGGCCATCGCACTGCAGTAGCGCGTGGGCCCCCACCACGAATTCGTCCAGACTGCGCCGGCCGCCGCCGCGCTGGCGATGGCGTCGGTGCATCTCGCCGGCGCGCAGCGCCGACTTGGCTTCCAGCGGATTGAAGTGGACGCCCATTTCCTCCAGCGCCTCCAGCACCTCCGCACCGCCCTGCAGCGCGGCGCACAGTTCGGCCAGGGTCGTGCCGCAGACCACCACGCGGCCGCCGACCAGGCTCTGCCGCAGGCAGGCTTCCACCGCATCGGCCTGCGGGCCATTGCTGAGCAGTTCGATCAGGACCGGGGAGTCGACGGTGATCGCCACGGCCTACTCCTCGTCGCGAACCGCGCGCACCGCGGCCTCGGAGGAATCGAAACCGTCCAGCGCGAACTTGCCCCGGGCACGGGAAATGGCATCGTCCACGCTCTTGCGCAGGATGATGCGGCTACCGTCGAGCTCGACCTTGAGCTGGGTACCCTTGGTCAGGCCCAGGGCATCGCGCACGGCCTTGGGCAGCGTGATCTGACCGCGTTCGGCAACGGTGGCTTCCATGGGTACGCCCTCTTCGGTATGCACGAATTATACATACTCAGGGCGCCATACCGGTAGCGCCACATCCCGCCCTGGCCGCCCCCTCGTTCAGCCATCGCGGGCGATGACCTTTTCCATGAACCGCTCGCGATCCCAGGGCTTTGGGACACCGTCATCCCCGTTCACACGGGAATGACGGGAAACCCCGGTTATCAGAACACCAACTGGAACCGCGTATTCACAGTGGTGCCCTTGTCTGCGCCCTGCACCGCGCCGCTGCGGTTGTCGGTCTGCCAGCGGATCACGTCGAACATGATCCGGCTCAGATCGTTCAGGTACCAGTTCGCGCCCACCGTCCAGGCATGGCCAGTGCCGCCGGTCGGCAATTCGGCATAGTCCACGTCCTCGTAGCGCGTCTTCAGCTCCCAGGCGCCGCGCCCGCCGGCGGTGACCGGGTCGTTCACCTTGACCTTGCCCCAGGTGCCCGTCTTGCCCGCATAGGCCGGCGTGGCGCCGCCCAGGAACCAGCCGGCCGATACCGCCGAGGCCTGGTGGTCCAGATCGTAGCGGCCAGTGGCATTCACGCCGCGCAGATTGCGCGTGCCCCACTCCCCGGTCACCCAGGCCGGCCCGAAGAAACCGGCCGCCTCCAGGCCATAGGCCGTACTGCGCTCGGCACCCGCCAGTGCACCGGGGAGAATCTTCACCAGATCGTTGAAATGTCCGGAGATGGCCGAGCTGCGCAGCACGCCACTGGCGCCGGCCGCGATTTCCTCGTGGAACGCCCACGCGCCCAGGTGAATGGTGGCGTCCTTGCGCGACAGCGGGTTCCAGTGCGTGCGAGCCGCCCAGGTCAGGCTGTCGTTGTCGTTGCCCGTATTGTTGAGGTCATTGCCGGCCACCGACAGGCTGGCATGCCAATCCTTGCCGTACACGCGCTCGGTCAGGCCGACGCCGAACAGACCACGCTGCGGCAACACCAACAAGCCGACCACGTTGCGATCCTGGAACGGCGTGTTGGAGGTACTGCTGGAGCCATCGATGCCGCGGTCGTTGAGACGATTGCCGATGGTGAGATCGGCCGGTAGCCCGAACACACGGTGGTCCACCGTTGCATAAACGGATTTCCATGCCACCTCGTTGTCGGCGAAATCACCTTCCACCACCCAGCCGAGGATGCCGTAGCGTCCTTCCGCGCCCAGGCGTACCGAACGGATCTCGGTGCCGGAAAGATTGCGATCGCTGGCCGACGAGCCGCGGGTGCTGGAGCCGTCCACGAACAGGCGACCACGTGGACGGAAGGTTACCGAGCCATCGATATTGGAGAACTCCGGCGCGCCTTTGGACCACGACACCTTCGGCGCCTTGGCCTGGCTCGATTCCAGCGTTGCCATGCGCGTTTCCAGGGCTGCTGCACTGGTGGCGGACGTTGCGGAAATACCGGCCACCGCCGTGGAAGAACCGTCTTCCAGTACGCGCAGGCGCGCTTCGAGTTGCTGGATCTGCTTCGCCTGCTGCTGGACCAGGGCGCTCAATTCGGCCTGGCTCAGGGGCTTCGGGGAGGCGTTGCCGGAAGCGCCGGATTGGGCGGCGGCGTGACCGCTGCCCAGCAGCAGGCCGAGCGCGACCGTCAGCGCTGCGCGGGGCAGCACGGGATGGTGATTCATGGGTTCTCTCCGACCAGCCGGCCTCCGGCCTGATGCTGGCCCTGATGGTGTGCGGGAAGGTGCGGATGGACCTGCGCCACCGGATATCGCCCGGTGGCGCGGCTCACGCTTGGGCTTAGCTGGTCGCCTGGGCCTGGCTGTTCGGGCGCCAGGTGATGAGGCGGTTCTCGACGAGGTCGAGCATCCCGTCGATAACCAGCACGAAGGCCGCCAGGATGATGATGCCGGCGAACACACCCACGGCATTGAAGTTGCCTTCGGCCTGCGCGATCAGATAACCCAGGCCCGCCGAAGCGCCCAGGTATTCGCCGATGATCGCGCCGACCACGGCGAAGCCCACCGAGGTGCGCAGCGACGACAGGATCCAGCTCGCCGCCGCAGGGAAGTACACATGGCGCAACAGATCACCGCGGCCGGCGCCGAGGATGCGCGCATTGGCGAGCACCACCGGGTTCACTTCGCGCACGCCTTGCATGGCATTGAAGAAGGTGGTGAAGAACACCAGCGTCACCGCCAGTGCGACCTTGGACCACAGACCCAGGCCGAGCCAGAGCACGAAGATCGGCGCCAGCACCACGCGCGGGATCGCGTTGAAGCTCTTGATGAAGGGATCGAGGATGCGTGCCGCACGCCGGCTCAGACCGAGCCAGACACCGCCGGCGACACCCAGCGCAGTGCCGATGATGTAGCCCAGCGCGGTTTCGGTCAGAGTGATGTAGACGTGCCGATAGAATGAGGTATCCGACAACCACGCGTACATCTGCTGGATGATGTCCAACGGCGCCGGGAAGAAGAACGGATCGATCCAGCCCAGCACGATGCCGGTCTGCCAGCCGCCGAAAATGGCCACCACCAGGGCGGCCTGGATGAACTTGTCAGTCTTGGCGTGCATAACTCTTCTCCACTTCGCCGCGCAGGCAGGCCCAGATGTCGCGGTACAGGTCGGTGAAACGTTCGTCGAGCTTGATCTCGGCGACATTGCGCGGCCGCTCCAGGCCGACATCGAAGCTATGCACGACGCGGCTGGCTGGTCCGGCGGACAGCACCACCACCCGATCGCCCAGCGCGATCGCTTCTTCCAGGTCGTGGGTGATCAGGATCACCGAGCGCCGGTCCTCCTGCCACAGCCGCAGCAACTCGTTCTGCATCAGGTGGCGGGTATGGATGTCCAGAGCCGAGAACGGCTCGTCCATCAGGATCACCTTCGGCTCGACGATCAGCGCCTGCGCCATCTGCACGCGCTTGCGCTGGCCTCCGGAGAGCTGGTGCGGGTAGCGATGCTCGAAGCCGGCCAGGCCGACTTTCGCCAACCACGCCTTCGCGCTCTGTTCGCGCTCGGCCTGGGAAACACCGCGGAAACGCAGCCCCAGTTCGACGTTCTGCAACGCGGTCTTCCACGGCAGCAGTGCATCCTGCTGGAACAGGTAGCCCACCGACTCCTGCACGCCCTGCACCTTGCGTCCATCGATGGCGATGTCGCCGGAGGCCGGCTTGAGCAAGCCGGCCACCGCGTTGAGGATGGTGCTCTTGCCGCATCCGGTCGGGCCGACCACGGCCAGGAATTCGCCGTCGCGGACCTGGATGTCCACGTCGCGCACCGCGGTGAAGTTGCCGAACGACATCGTCATCCGGTTGATGGCGACCATGACTTGCGCCACGGCCGGTGGCGGTGCGACGTCGAGGCGCCGCACGTTGGCATTGAGTGCCATGGGATTCCTCCGCTTACTGTTTGGCAGCCGTCGTCGCGGCGCTGGCACGCTCGACGAAGGTATTGGTGTAGGTCCTGGAAAGATCGATGTCCGCATTGGCCACGTCGGCATTGAACTCGCGCAGCACGGCCAGCGGGATCTTCAGGTCTTCCGGATTGAAGCGTCCGTCGGTGGTGAAGATGGCGCGCGCATTCTCGACCGCATGGGCATAGGTCGCGCGGTCGCCGGACACGTAGGCATCGGGCAAGACATCGACGATTTCCTTCGCGCTGTGCTCGGCGATGAAGCGCAGTGCCATCTGCTCGGCGCGCGCGATCTTCTCGGCCGCGTCCGGGCGCTTTTCCAGGAAGCTGCGATTGGCGTACATAACCGAGGTCGGATACAGGCCGCCGTATACCTCGCGAGCCCCGTCATCGCTACGCGCATCGATCAGGATCTTGCCGACCTTGCGCTCGGTGATCAGCGTGGCAGCAGGGTCGTAGTTCACCAGCAGGTCAATCTTGCCCTGCTCAAGCGCCGCCACCGCCGCCGCACCCGAGCCGACCCCGATCAGCGACACGCTGTCCTCGGCGATGTCGTGCCGGGCCAGGTAGTGCCGCACGAAGAAATCCGACGACGAACCGGGCGCGGTGATGCCCACCTTCAGTCCCTTGATCGTCTCCGGGCGCTTCGGGTCAAAGGCGGTGTTCTCGCGCCCGGCCAGCACCAGCCCGGAATTGCGCGAAAGCAGCACGAACGCGGTCACGTCCTTGTGCTTGGCCTGCATCTGAATGGTGTGGTCGTAGAAGCCCACGGCCACGTCCGTGGAATTGGCCACCAGCGCCTGCAACACCTTCGAGCCCCCCTGCGCGAAGTTCTCGGTGCGTACCTTCAGGCCGACCTGGTCGAAATAGCCGTTGGCATCGGCGATGAAGAACGGAAGGTTATTGAGGTTGTAGGAACCGACGCTGATGCGCACTGGCGCATCGGAGGCGCCGCTGGCTGCGGCGCCCGCAGCTCCCTCCTTGCCGCAGCCGGCAAGCAACAGGCTGGCCGCGGCCAGCATGGCGGTAAAGAACGGCTTGTACATCTATCCCTCCCAGGATGTGGAGCGTTGTGGATGGCCGACCCGCGCAGCCATGCGCGGACCGACCGATTCAGGTCATGCCGCGGAGGTCCATTGGCGGGCTTCGGCGGAAACGGGCGAGGTGGCGAACACGCGTCCCTCGAACAGGCGACGGGCGGTACGTACCACGCTGGCGACGACCGGCGCGTTCTCCGAACCGCGGCTCAGGCCGACTTCCAGGGCACCACTCGGGTGTTCGAGCGTAATGCTACTGGGCAACGGCAGACACCCGACGAAAGTGTGCGCCAGCGTGCCGGGCGTGACCGCGGCGGTGGCCAGGCCGACCGCACCGGTGATCGCCAGGGCCGTATGACAGCGATGTGGCATGAAGTAGCGCACCTGCAGATGCCCGCCCTGCCGGGGCTCGGAAAGCAGTACCGGCTTGGGTACCACCTTGTTGCCGGCATCGGCGATGCCCATGCGGGCTCCGGCTTCCACGCGCATGCGCTCGAGCCGCGCCAGCAACGCGGCATCCGCATTCAATGCTTCCGGTCCGGCATCGCCAGGCACGCCCAGGTCGGCCGCGCGCACCAGCATCATGGGCATTGCACAGTCCACCAGGCTGACCGGCACGCCGTCGATCTCCTCCATGGCATGGCCGCTGGGCAGCAACTGACCGGTGAGCGCGCCGGCGGCATCGAGGAAGGTCAGCTGTACCGGTGCAGCAGTGCCAGGCGCACCGGCGATGCGGGTATCGCCACGGTAGGCGACCTGGCCGTGCGGTGTTTCCACCGTGGCCACGATCAGCTTGCCCGTGTTGACGTTGTGGATGCGCACTTCGGTTCGCGGATGGCGCGCCTGCACCAACCCGCGCTCGATCGCATACGGCCCGACCGCGGCCAGCATGTTGCCGCAGTTGGGCGAGGTGTCCACCACCTGCCGCTCCACCCACACCTGGGCGAACAGGTAATCGACATCGGCATCGGCGCGACTGGCGTGATCGATGATCGCCACCTTGCTGGTCAGCGCGTGACCACCACCGATGCCATCGATCTGCAGCGGATGGCCGGACCCCATCACTTCCAGCAACAGGCGGTCGCGCGCTTCCGGGCCGGCCGGCAGGTCGGATGCCAGGAAGAACGGCCCCTTGGAGGTACCGCCGCGCATGAGGACGCACGGAAGGCTAAGCAGATCATTGGACATGTGTATGCTAGATTGATGCTCTAATCGGATGAATAAGAGCCTGTGATCCGATACTGGCATGAGCAAGATTGATCTGTGAATTGCTAATTTTTTCCTAATTAATACGCCATGAGCATCAATTGCGAAATCCTCGATCTGCGCGCCTTCCTGCTCGTCGCCGAGACGCGCAGCTTCCATCGCGCCGCGGAAGCGCTGCACGTTTCCCAGCCCGCCTTGAGCCGGCGCATACAGAAGCTGGAGCAGGCGGTCGGCTCGCCGTTGCTGGAACGCACCACCCGCAGCGTCACCACCACCGCCGTCGGCGAGAACCTGCTGCCACTGGTTCGACGCATGCTGGAGGAGTTCGACGGCTCGCTGTTCTCCGTGCGCGGGCAGGACGACACGCGCGGCGCGCAGATCACCATCGCCTGCCTGCCGACCGCCGCGTTCTACTTCCTGCCCAGCGTGATGGCGCGCTTTCACGAAGCGTTCCCGAACGTGCGCTTCCGCATCCTCGACATCCCGGCTACCGAGGGCCTGCAGGCGGTTGAGCGTGGCGAGGTCGAGTTCGGCATCAACTTCATGGGGGCCAACGACCCCAACCTGGATTTCGATGTGCTGGCCGAAGACCCCTTCGTGCTGGCCTGCCGCCGCGATCACCCATTGGCGAAGAAGCGCAGGATCGAATGGTCCGATCTGGCACGCCACCAATTGATCACCGTACATCGCACCAGCGGCAACCGCACCCTGCTCGACGGCGCACTGGCGCGCGAGAACCTCAAGCTGAGCTGGCACTACGAGGTAACGCACCTGTCCACCTCGCTCGGCATGGTCGAGGCCGGGATCGGCGTCTCGGTGCTGCCGCGCATGGCCACGCCCGACGGCGACCATCCGACCCTGGTCACCCGGCCGATCGGCAACCCGGTCGTCTCGCGCACAATCGGCATCGTCCGACGGCGCGGTGCCATGCTTTCGCCAAGCGCCGAGCGATTCCTGCAGATGCTGATGAGCCAGTGGCGCAGCAAGCCGTGACATCCACGCTACATACAGCCATGTAACCTTGCGTCCTGCGCCGCGGACTCTGCGCCATGCTTGCCGTCCCGCATACTGGACGGGCTCGGGAGGCAGACATTCCCGGTAAACGCCAGCAGGTCCGTTTCGGCCCACTGCAAGCCATTCGTAAAAGGAGCCACCGCATGAGCGATTCGTTCTCCACCCGCAGCCAGTTGGACGTCGGCGGCAAGACCTACGCCTACTACAGCCTGCCCAAGCTGGGGCAGCAGTTCGACATCGCCCACCTGCCCTATTCCATGAAGATCCTGCTGGAGAACCTGCTCCGCAACGAGGACGGCGGCATCACCGTTGGCAAGGAGCACATCGAGGCGGTGGCGACGTGGGATCCGAAGGCCGAGCCGGATATCGAAATCGCCTTCATGCCCGCGCGCGTGGTGCTGCAGGACTTCACCGGCGTGCCCTGCGTGGTCGACCTGGCCGCGATGCGGGACGCGGTGGTCAAGCTCGGCGGCGAGGCCGGCCAGATCAATCCACTGATCCCCTCCGAACTGGTGATCGACCATTCGGTACAGGTCGACGTGTTCGGCAAGCCCGATGCGCTGGACATCAATGGCCAGATCGAATTCCAGCGCAACAAGGAACGCTACGGCTTCCTGCGCTGGGGCCAGAAGGCGTTCGACAACTTCAAGGTGGTGCCGCCGAACACCGGCATCGTCCATCAGGTGAATCTGGAAAACCTCGCCCGCGTGGTCATGACCGTGGACAAGAACGGTGAGGCTATCGCCTATCCCGACACCGTGTTCGGTACCGATTCGCACACCACCATGATCAATGGCATCGGCGTGCTCGGCTGGGGCGTGGGCGGCATCGAGGCCGAGGCCGCGATGCTCGGCCAGCCTTCGTCGATGCTGATCCCGCAGGTGGTCGGCTTCAAACTGACCGGCAAGCTGCCTGAGGGCGCCACCGCCACCGACCTGGTGCTGACCGTCACCCAGATGCTGCGCAAGTTGGGCGTGGTCGGCAAGTTCGTCGAGTTCTACGGCGACGGCCTGCAGCACCTGCCGCTGGCCGACCGCGCCACCATCGGCAACATGGCACCGGAGTACGGCGCCACCTGCGGCATCTTCCCGGTCGACGCCGAATCGCTGACCTACCTGCGCCTGTCCGGCCGCAGCGAAGAGCACATCGCGCTGGTCGAGGCCTACGCCAAGGCGCAGGGCCTGTGGCACGAACCCGGCAGCACGCATGCCAGCTACAGCGCCACGCTGGAACTGGACATGGGTGAGGTCAAGCCGTCGCTGGCCGGCCCCAAGCGTCCGCAGGACCGCGTGCTGCTGGAGGACATGCAGAAGAACTACCGCGACAACCTGGTCGGCATGACCGCCAACCGCGACAAGCGCAACGGCGATGCAGCCGATTTCGTCAACGAAGGCGGTGGCGCCGCGGTCGGCAACGAGCAGTTCACCAAGGGCCATGCCGATATCGAGATCGGCGGCACCAAGGTGCGCTTGAAGGACGGCGCGGTGGTGATCGCCGCGATCACCTCCTGCACCAACACCTCCAACCCGGCGGTGATGGTCGCTTCCGGCCTGCTGGCCCGCAACGCCGCCGCGCGTGGACTCAATCGCCAGCCGTGGGTGAAGACCTCGCTCGGGCCGGGCTCGCGCGTGGTCACCGATTACCTGGAAAAGGCAGGCTTGCTGAAAGAGCTTGAGAAGGTCGGCTTCTACATCGTCGGCTACGGCTGCACCACCTGTATCGGCAACTCCGGCCCGCTGCCGACCGAGGTCAGCGCCGGTATCGCTGCAGGCGATCTGGTGGTGGCCTCGGTACTGTCGGGCAACCGCAACTTCGAGGGCCGCGTGCATCCCGAGGTCAAGATGAACTACCTGGCCTCGCCGCCGCTGGTGGTCGCCTACGCCCTCGCCGGCACCACCGACATCGACCTGACCCGCGAACCGCTCGGCACCGGCAGCGACGGCCAGCCGGTGTACCTGCGCGACATCTGGCCCAGCAACAAGGAAATCGGCGACGTCATCGCCGCCACCATCGGCCCGGAGATGTTCAAGCAGAACTATGCCGACGTGTTCAAGGGCGACACCCGCTGGAACACCATCGCCTCGCCCGATGGCGAGTTGTACGCCTGGGATGCGGATTCGACCTACATCAAGAACCCGCCCTACTTCGATGGCATGACCATGGCGGTCGGCCACGTCGAAGACGTGCATGGCGCGCGCGTGCTGGGCCTGTTCAGCGACTCGATCACCACCGACCACATCTCGCCGGCCGGCAACATCAAGAAGGACTCGCCGGCGGGCCGCTTCCTGCAGTCGCGCGGCGTGCAGCCGGCCGACTTCAACAGCTACGGCAGCCGCCGCGGCAACGACGACGTGATGGTGCGCGGCACCTTCGCCAACATCCGCATCAAGAACCTGATGTTCGGCGGCGAGGAAGGCGGCAACACCCTGTATTTCGGCAGCACACCGCCGGAGAAGCTGTCGATCTACGACGCCGCGATGAAGTACAAGGCCGACGGCGTGCCGCTGGTGGTGCTGGCCGGCAAGGAATACGGCACCGGCTCCTCCCGCGACTGGGCGGCCAAGGGCACCAACCTGCTCGGCGTGAAGGCAGTGATCACCGAGAGCTTCGAGCGCATCCACCGCTCCAACCTGGTCGGCATGGGCGTGCTGCCGCTGCAGTTCCTCGACGGGCAGAACGCGCAGACGCTGGGTCTGGACGGCTCGGAGACCTTCGACATCACCGGCCTGGAAGACGGCGCCAGCAAGCGCGCCAAGGTCACCGCCAAGAAGGCCGACGGCTCGACCAAGACGTTCGAGGTCAAGGTGCTGCTGCTGACGCCCAAGGAAGTGGAGTACTTCAAGCACGGTGGCCTGCTGCAGTACGTGCTGCGCCAGCTTGCAGCGAAGCAGGCGGCCTGAGGCATCGCGATACCTCGATGAGCGATCGAGGTTTCCAGGAGCGACGGAGCCGGGTCCATGCCCGGCTCCGTTCGTAATGACGGCGGTGCTTATTCCGCCGGCTCGCGCGGCTTGGAGTACCACAGCGCGTTGACAATGATCCAGCGCTCGCCAAAGCGTCCCATGTGGAAGAAATCGACAAACCACGGGGTTTCCGCGCGCACCACCGCGGCATTGCCGGCAACATCGAGCACCCGGCATGAACGATCCCATTGCTCCTTCGGGGTCTTCAGCGCGCCCTGCCGGGTCAGGCTGACCAGTTCCTCCTTGCTCATCCGGCGCAAGCCCAGTCGCTCATCCGGCGTATCGCCCAACACCTGCCGCTTGGCCAGGTCGGGATGCAGCGAGCGTGCGACACGCTGCGCGTTGCCTTCCAGCTGACCATCGACGTAATCGAAACAGGTGGCCTCGATCGCGGCACGGACCTGCGGATCGATCGTTGCCGGGGGTGCGATGGCCGCCGCAGCCAGGGCAATCGTCACGAGAAGCATGGCCTCATTCCTTGAAGGGGGTGATCAGAGCAGTATCGCCAGACTCAGGTACGAACGCATTGATGCAGAGCAGCAGCTCTTTGAAGGCCGCCTGCCCCCATGCGCCGCGGGCCCTTCGCCTTTTCCATGCGGGACGGTATCCTCCCAAGACGTGAACTGGTGGACATTCCCACCATGACCGCCGCCCATTGTTATTTCCTGGAGGGGGAATATGAGTCAGGAACGTCCGTGGTTGAACAGTTATCCCGAAGGCGTACCGGCCGAGATCGACCTGGAGGCCTATCGCTCCGTCGCCGCGGTGTTCCAGTCGTCTGCTGAGAAATTCCGCGACCGCCCGGCCTATTCCAACTTCGGCAAGACCCTCACCTACGGCGACCTGGATCGTCTCAGCGCGCAGTTCGCCGGCTACCTGCTGGGCGAGTTGAAGCTCAAGAAGGGCGACCGCGTCGCCATCATGATGCCCAACTGCCTGCAGTACCCGATCGCGACCTTCGGGATCCTGCGGGCCGGCCTGACGGTGGTCAACGTCAATCCGCTGTACACCCCGCGCGAGCTCAAGCATCAGCTGGTCGACTCCGGCACCGTCGCCATCCTGGTGATCGACAACTTCGGCAAGACCGTGCAGGAAGTGCTCGCCGAGTCGCCGGTCAAGCATGTGATCACCACCGGCCTGGGCGACCTGCTCGGCGCCAAGGGCCTGTTGGTGAACTTCGTGCTGAAGTACATCAAGAAGATGGTGCCGGACTACGAGATCCACGGTGCGGTGCGTTTCCGCCAGGCCCTGTCCATCGGCAAGACCCACACGCTGCCGACGGTGGACATCGAACCCGAAGACATCGCCTTCCTGCAGTACACCGGCGGCACCACCGGCGTGGCCAAGGGCGCGATGCTGACCCATCGCAACCTGGTCGCCAACATGCAGCAGGCCGGCGCCTGGCTGGGCAATGATCTGGAGTACGGCAAAGAGGTGGTCATCACCGCGCTGCCGCTGTACCACATCTTCGCCCTCACCGCGAACTGCCTGGTCTTCATGCGCCTGGGCGGCCTGAACTACCTGATCACCAATCCGCGTGACATGCCCGGCTTCGTCAAGGAACTGCGGAACACCCGCTTCACCGCGATCACCGGCGTCAATACCTTGTTCAACGGCCTGCTCAACACCCCCGGCTTCGATCAGGTGGATTTCTCCAACCTGAAGATGTCCCTGGGCGGCGGCATGGCGGTGCAGCGCGCCGTGGCCGAGCGCTGGAAGAAAGTCACCGGCGTCACCCTGGTGGAGGCCTACGGCCTGACCGAGACCTCCCCCGCAGCCTGCATCAACCCGCCGCACCTGGCCGACTACAACGGCGCGATCGGCCTGCCTGTGCCCTCCACCAATGCCTGCATCAAGGACGACGCCGGCAACCAGCTGCCGGGCGGCGAGATCGGCGAGCTGTGCATTAAGGGCCCGCAGGTGATGAAGGGCTACTGGCAGCGCCCCGAAGAGACCGCCAAGACCATCGATGCCGACGGCTGGCTGCACACCGGCGACATTGCACGGATGGACGAGAGGGGCTTCTTCTTCATCGTCGATCGCAAGAAGGACATGATCCTGGTGTCCGGCTTCAACGTGTACCCGAACGAGATCGAGGACGTCATCGCGATGATGCCCGGCGTGGCCGAGGTGGCTGCCGTCGGCGTCCCCGACGAGAAATCCGGCGAGGTGGTCAAGGTCGTCATCGTCAAGAAGGACCCGAACCTGACCGCCGAAGACGTCAAGGCCCACGCCCGCGCCAACCTGACCGGCTACAAGCACCCGCGCATCGTCGAGTTCCGCAAGGAACTGCCGAAGACCAACGTCGGCAAGATACTGCGTCGCGAGTTGCGGGACACACCCCACTAGTACGTTCTTTGATAGCCGTTCGTGGCCTCCCGCCGCGAACGGCTCTCATGCCTGCAGCCGGCTGAAGCATGTGTCGTTGGTGCTTGTCGCGGTCGTTTAATGCCGTTGCATGTCGGAACCGATTACAGCTCTCCAATAGCTGCCCAGCAGCCGGTAAATCGAGGAGCCCCACGGATCGATTCCATCGTGGCAAGACGCTCTTCCTGCGATGCCGTGGCAGACAATATCCCGCCGTTTCGCCACGAAATACACAGCGGCGGCCCCGCCATGTCGAATATTTTTTATTGTTCCCGGCACCGATTGACGACGGCTCCGCGGGAGTTTCGTTTTTAGGCGCATAGAATCAGAGGGGTCGGCGCGTGCTCCCCCCTCCCACGCTTTCCATTTCTCCGTCCGCAACGCGGCCGACCGGACGGTCACCACGGAGAATCCTCATGTCTGCAGTCCACCCGTTTCCCGTCTCACGCAGTCACGACACCCTTCGTGTCGTCGAAGAAACCGCACGCGACGTCTTCTGGATCCATATGCACGCCAATCTGGTCGCCGAGCCAGGACGGCCGTGCTTTTCCTCACGCCTGGTGGACGACATCGTCGACTATCAGCAACGGCTCGGACGGCAGTTGATCGAGGCCGGCACGCTTTCGCCCCATGTGGTGTTGGCCTCCGATAGCGACGTCTTCAATCTTGGTGGTGACCTGGAACTGTTCTGCCGCCTGATCAAGGAAGGTGATCGTGCGCGCTTGCTCGACTATGCCCAGCGCTGCGTGCGTGGCGTGCACGCCTTCCACGCGGGGCTCGGTGCAGGTGCTCACAGCATCGCGCTGGTCCAGGGCAACGCACTGGGTGGCGGCTTCGAGGCCGCACTGAGCTGCCACACCATCGTCGCCGAGGAAGGCGTCATGATGGGCCTTCCCGAGGTGCTGTTCGATCTGTTCCCGGGTATGGGGGCTTACTCGTTCATGTGCCAACGGATCAGTCCGCACCTGGCCGAACGCATCATGCTGGAAGGCAATCTCTACAGCGCCGAGCAGCTCAAGCAGATGGGGCTGGTGGACGTGGTCGTACCACGTGGTCAAGGCATTGCCGCAGTCGAACAGGTGATCCGCAACAGCCGTCGCACCCCGCACGCCTGGGCTGCGATGCAACAGGTCCGCAGCATCGCCACCCAGGTGCCGCTCGAGGAGATGATGCGAATCACCGAGATCTGGGTGGATACCGCCCTGCAACTGGGCGAGAAATCGCTGCGCACGATGGAGCGGCTGGTGCGTGCACAGACCCGGCGTGGTGGTATCGAGATCGACTGAAACCTGTGGCTCAGGAACCGGGGGTGCACTCGTCGTCACGTATCCGGCGAGATGTCGAACGAGCGTCGAGTGCGACCTTTCCCTGTGTTATCTGCTCTCGAAGCGCGGTGTGGCGTGATTTCCACTCCGCCTTCAGCTGCCAGTCCGTCATCCGCATCATCTCACCGGCACCAGCCGCCACCCGCACCAGACCAAGATTGCTGGCCACACCGCGCAACGCGTGGGCGTGCTCACGCAGCTGCTCCCATTGCCCTTGCACGCCGCTCTCGTCAATGCCGGCCATACAGTCGCTCGCATCACTGAGACATTGGCGGATGAACTGTTGCTCGAAACCATCCCCCATCCCCAGCGAGGCCAACTCTTCGAGTACGCCCGGATCCAGCACGCCATCCACGACCGGCGCAGTTGCCACCACCAGGCTGCTGCTCGGCTGAAGGCGCCCATTGGCCGCAATGTCGGCCAGGGTGTCTAGCAAGCGCGCAGCCACTACCGGTTTGGCCAGGAAGGCGCAAGCGCCGGCCTGCTCGCAGGCACGGATCGAATCCGGAGTCACATCGGCACTAAGCACCATCACCGGCGTATATGGCATCCCCGAGGCCTGCAGCATTCGCAGCTGCCTAAGCATGTCCAAACCGCTCATGCCCGGCATGTGCAGATCGACGATCACTGCGTCGTACTGCGATTCATCCAACCGGTCCAGCACTTCCTCTGCGCCGTTGACGCAAACCCCCTTGTGCCCCGCCTTCTCCAGCAGGCGCTGCAACACCATCCGGTTCGCCTCGTGATCGTCGGCAACCAGGATGCGCATGCTGCGCACGCGTGCGCGGTGGCGAAGGAAAGGGTTGGAAAAGGCAATCACGTTGGAGGCCGGATCAGCCTTCGCCGCGACCTTCGCCGCCACCATGCTGGTCAGCGTACCGGCCTCGAACGGCAACTCGAACCAGAACACACTGCCGCATGGCTCGTTGTCGCGGAAACCGATCTGGCCGCCCATCGACTCGACCAGGCCCTTGGCGATCGTGGTGCCGAGGCCGGTGCCTTCGTGGCGTCGCGCCAGCCCGACATCAGCCTGCTCGAACGCATCGAACAGACGCGGACGCAAATCGGCCGGAATGCCAATCCCGCTGTCAACGATCTCGAAGCGAATCCGGATACCCTCGCGCCCGAACGCAGCCTGCGGCGCTATCCGCAGCTGCACGTGACCTGCGTCGGTGAACTTCACCGCGTTGCCGGCCAGATTCAGCAGCACCTGTCGCAGATGACCCGGGTCGCCACGCAGCCAGTCCGGAACGTCAGCGGCCATGTCGGCTCGATAATCCAGCCCCTTGCCGCGTGCTTGCGGCTGCAAGATCAAACCGATCGCTTCGACCAGCTCACGCAGCGAGAAGTCCTCCTTATCGACGCGAATCTTGCCGGCCTCGATCGCGGAAATATCCAGCACTTCTTCCACCAGCGACAGCAGGCTGCGCGTAGATGCCTGGATTGTGTTCAAGCATTCTCGCTGTTCGCTGTCCAGCGACGTGGTCGCCAGCACCTCGGTCATGCCGGACAGGCCATTCAGCGGCGTGCGGAACTCATGGCTCATATTGGCCAGGAAGCGGCTCTTGGCCTCGTTGGCGTGGCGTGCCTCAGTGACCGCTCGGGTGAGCGCATGCAACAGCGAGTCGAAGTACAGCGGCACCGCAGCCAGCCCGATCAATAATCCCCATGCCAGGTACTGGTTATGTTGCCAGTACGGTGAGATCAGAATCGCCGCGAGAAAACAGGCACAGCCCATCGCCGTAGCCGCACGCAGGTAGTAACTGCCATAACGCATGCCGTTACCGATCGTCACCCACATGCAAACCGCGTACAGCGGAGCGGCCGGTTCGCCCTGGATCGCCATGACCGCGCCCATGCAGCCGTAATCGGTGAGCATGCCGATCGCGCGTCGCACTGGCGAAACCTGTGGCTGCAACAGAATTGCCACCGCCAACGACAACGCGACTGACAGTTCAAGAATCAGGATCAGCCAGGTCGCCAGCAGCGTGTCTTCGTGGTCCTGGTGGAAATACCGCCAGCCGAGGTAGCCGATGAACAGGGTGGTGATGACGATACGAATGAAGTTCTGCGCATGCTCGCTATCCGGCCTCCGTGCCAGCTTGCTCCGCATCATGTCGAGAGCCGCTGCCATCGCCGTCACACTCCCGGCCGTTCAGAAGCCTTCGAGAACTTCTCGCAGATCCGCTCCAGCGCCGGGCGGGAGCGAACCAGGGCATCGACGCAGCGCGGGTCGAACAAGCGGCCGCGCTGCGCGTACAGGTAGGCCAGGGTGGCATCCATGCTCCAGGCCTCCTTGTAGGGGCGTGGCGAGAGCAGCGCGTCGCATACGTCGGCAACCGCCACGATGCGCGCTTCCAGTGGGATCGCCTCGCCGATCAGGCCATCCGGATAGCCACTGCCGTCGTAACGCTCATGGTGGCGCAGCGCGACCAGCGCGCCGACCTGGATGAAACGATTCTGGCTGCCACTGAGCAACTCGTAGCCGATCCGCGGATGCCGGCGCATGATCGCCATCTCGTCCTCGTCCAGCTTGCCCGGCTTGTGCAGCACCGCGTCGGGGATGGCGATCTTGCCGATGTCGTGCAGCGGTGCGGCCATCTCGATGATGCGCACCTCCTCCTCCGACAGCCCCAACTGCTCGGCGATCAACCCGGCGATATGCGACATCCGCTCCAGGTAGGCGCTCGTACCGGCATCGCGATACTCGATCGCACGTGCCAACCGCGACAGGGTTTCGCGCTCGCGTTCCTCGACTTCGTTGATGCTGGCCAGCAGGCGCTGCTCCAGCGACAGCGCACGCTGCTTGATGCTCTCGCTCTGCTGGCGCAGCTGCAGCAGGTTGCTGCAGCGCGCACGCAGTTCGCGCGGACGGATCGGCTTGACCAGGAAGTCGATGACGCCGGCTTCCAGCGCTGCCTGACGTACCGGTTCGTCACCGACCACGGTGATCAGGATGATCGGGATGTCACGGTTGCTCGGCAGACGCCGCAGGCGTCGTGCGAACTCCAGTCCGTCCATGCCCGGCATGCGGTAGTCGAGCAGCAGCAGATCCACCCGTCCGCTCTCGCACCAGGAAAGCGCGGCCTGCGGATCGCCGAAGTCGTACACCCGCAGTTCCGGGGCGATGTCCTCGATGACATGCCGCAGCATGGTGCGTGCGGAGGTCTGGTCGTCGACGATGACGATGTTCAAGCCGGCGTCTGTCCTGTTGTGCCAGGTCGTGGGTGACGCGGCGGTAGAAGATGCGCCGTGAGCGTGAACTGCCACATCATGCATGACCGTTTCCTCCGTTCAGGAGCGCGGGCCGAGGCGCCGGCCACGGCGGGGCGACCACCCTTGCGGCCGCCCGGCCAAGCATAGGCAGGAAACAGGCCGGCAGCATAGTCCACGATCGCTGGCAGGATCAGTTTTCGGGACGCATGTACGGAAACAGCAGCACGTCACGGATCGAGGTGCTGCCGGTCAGCAGCATCACCAGCCGGTCGATGCCGATACCCAGGCCGCCGGTCGGGGCCATGCCGTACTCCAGCGCACGGATGTAATCGGCATCGAAGTGCATCGCTTCGTCGTCACCACCGTCCTTCGCCTCGACCTGCGCCTGGAAGCGCGCAGCCTGGTCTTCCGGGTCGTTGAGCTCGGAGAAACCGTTGGCGATCTCCTTGCCGTTGATGAACAGCTCGAAGCGATCGGTGTAGCCGGCCTCGGTATCGCTGGCACGCGCCAGCGGCGAGACCTCGACCGGGTGGTCGGTGATGAAGGTCGGCTGCACCAGGGTGTGCTCGACCGTGGCCTCGAAGATCTCCAGCAGCAGCTTGCCCCAGCCATAGGACGGCTTGACCTTGATCTTCAGCCGCTCGCAATGGCGCAGCAGCGCCTCGCGGTCGGTGCAGTCGGCCACGGAAATCTCGGGGTTGTGATGGCGCACGGCTTCATCCATGCGCCAGCGGCGGAAGGTCGGCCCCAGGTCGATCTGCGCGCCGTCCCACTCGACCTGAGTAACACCCAGCACCGACTGCGCGGCATCGCGGATCACGCTCTCGGTCAGGTCCATCACCTCGTGGTACGTGGCGTAGGCCTCGTACAGCTCGAGCATGGTGAATTCAGGGTTGTGACGGGTCGAAACGCCTTCGTTGCGGAAGTTGCGATTGATCTCGTACACGCGCTCCAGCCCGCCGACCACCAGCCGCTTCAGATACAGCTCCGGTGCCACGCGCAGGTACAACTGCAGGTCCAGCGCGTTGTGGTGGGTGGTGAACGGCTTGGCGGTGGCACCACCGGGGATGTAATGCATCATCGGCGTCTCCACTTCCAGGAAGCGCCGCGCATCCAGCCACGAGCGGATCGCACGGATGATCCGGGAGCGCTTGATGAAGACTTCACGGGCCTCCGGCGTGACGATCAGGTCGACGTAGCGCTGGCGATAGCGCTGCTCCACGTCCGACAGCCCGTGCCACTTGTCCGGCAACGGGCGCAGCGACTTGGTCAGCAGGCGCAGCGCGGTGGCCTTCACCGACAACTCACCGGTGCGGGTGCGAGTCAGCCCGCCCTCGACCGCGACGATGTCGCCCACGTCCCAACCCTTGAACGCGTCATAGACCTCGCCCAGTGCGTTGCCCTGCAGGAACAGCTGAATGCGCCCGGACTCATCCTGGATCTGCGCGAAGCTGGCCTTGCCCATCACCCGCTTGGCCATCAGGCGGCCGGCGAGCCTGACCTGCCGATCCAGACCTTCCAACGCTTCGGCAGTCCATGTCTCCACGTCGTCGAATTCGGTCTGCAGGTCGCCCGCAAACTGTTCGCGCTTGAAGTCGTTCGGATAGGCGACGCCCTTCTCGCGCAGCGCCTTGAGTTTGGCGCGACGTTCGGCGATGAGGCTGTTTTCGTCGGCAGGCGTGGGCGTGGCGGTCTGGTCGGTCATGACAATGGGATTCGAAATTGGGGATTCGGGATTTAAGAACTCGGAATTCGAGAGAGGCTGCGGATTCGTCATGCTCTTACGAATCCCCAATCCCAACTCCCGAATCCCGGCTTTCAAGCATCAATGCGCTTGGAACCGGCTTCCAGGCCGGCCTTCAGGCTGGCCTCGACGAATTCGTCCAGGTCGCCGTCGAGCACCTTCTGGGTGTCGCTGCGCTCGATGCCGGTGCGCAGATCCTTGATGCGGCTCTGGTCGAGCACGTAGTTGCGGATCTGGCTGCCCCAACCGATGTCGGACTTGGTCGCTTCCAATGCATCCTTCTCCGCATTGCGCTTCTGCACTTCCAGCTCATAGAGCTTCGCGGCCAGCATCTTCATCGCATTGTCGCGGTTCTGGTGCTGGCTGCGGCCGGTCTGGCAGGCCACGACCGTATTGGTCGGGATGTGGGTGATACGCACCGCCGACTCGGTCTTGTTGACGTGCTGGCCGCCGGCACCGGAGGAGCGGTACACGTCGGTGCGCAGGTCGGCCGGGTTGATGTCGATCTCGATGTTGTCATCGATCTCCGGCGATACGAACACCGAGGTGAAACTGGTGTGGCGACGGTTGTCGGAGTCGAACGGCGACTTGCGCACCAGTCGGTGCACGCCGATCTCGGTCTTCAGCCAACCGTAGGCGAAGTCGCCCTCGACCCGCATCGTGGCGGACTTGATGCCGGCCACTTCGCCGCCGGAGACTTCCATCAGCTCGGTCTTCCAGCCACGCGATTCGGCCCAGCGCAGGTACATGCGCAGCAGGATCTCGGCCCAGTCCTGGGCCTCGGTGCCGCCGGCTCCGGCCTGGATGTCGACGAACGCGTTGGCGCTGTCCATCTGACCGGAGAACATGCGCTGGAACTCCAGCTTCTCGACATGGGATTGGTACTTGTCGAGGTCGGCGACGACCGCCAGCGCGGTGTCCTCGTCCTGCTCGCTCTCGGCCAGCTCCAGCAACTCGCCGGCTTCGGCCAGGCCGTCCAGTACCGCGGCGATGCCGCCCACGGTCTTGTCCAACAGCGAACGCTCGCGGCCTAGCTGCTGGGCATATTCAGGGTTGTTCCAGATGTCGGGGCTTTCCAGCTCCCGGGTTACTTCCTCGAGACGCTCTTTCTTGACGTCGTAGTCAAAGATACCCCCTGAGCGAGATCACGCGATCACTGAGATCGACGATTCGCTGGCGGATAGGATTGGTTTCGATCATGTCGATTTTCCGGCAAACAAGAGCGCAATTCTAACAAGTTCGCTCACTGCTGACTGGCCCTCGGCAGGCGTGCCGGGCCGGCCTGGCTCACGCGGCCGCCTCGGTCTCGCCGGCCGCGGCACGCAGCCCCGGCAGATAGCGGCGACTGCATGGCAGCACCGCCGCGTCGGCCAGATGGACCCTCGCCTCACCGCCCTCCAGTGGCTCGATCGACACGATCCTGCGCAGGTTGACCAGATAGCTGCGATGGATGCGCACGAAGCGCGTCGGATCCAGCCGCGACTCGATCGCGGCCATGGTGCTGCGCAAGGGGTAGTCGTGGCCGCGCAGGTGCAGATTGACGTAGTTGCCGGCGGCCTGGATCCACTCGATATCGTCGGTGGCGACCAGGAAATCGCGGCCCAGCTTGCGCACCAGGAAGCGTTCGGGGCGCTCGATCGGCTCGATCGGCGGCCCCTCATCGGGAGCGGCCAGCAGTTGCACCTCACCTTGCAGCCGACGCAACAGGAAGCGGTAGCCGTCCACGCAGGCAATGATGATCGCGAAGGTACGTATGTCCTTGAGGTACTCGTAGAGGAACTCGCGCGGCCATGGACCGAAGTCGTAGTGCTCGCCGACAAGTCGGTAGGCCAGCATGCGCAGCCCGACCATCGCCAGCACGTGTATCGCCGAGACCGGCAGGCTGGCCAGCAGGTACCAGGGCAGCCGGCGCCGCCAGGTATCCAGATGCAGCGGCCAGCGACGACTGCACCAGATGATGATCGGAACCAATACCAGCAGCCAGACGAAACCGCTGGAGAACTCCCAGACCCACGGCTCCCATGGCCGCATCCACGACAGTCCTGCGCGGCGAGCATCCATCCAGACGGTGATGGCATTGCCGCTGCAATTGATCGCAACCACCAGCAGCCAGAACAGGATCTCCGCGCTTCGCCGCCAGGGCCGGAAACGCTCCAGGGCGCCGGATGCTGAACCGTTATTCATCCGGGCATTCTAGGCGACGCCTGGCGATTGGCAGAACGGATTCCTCCTGACCGTAACGACCATCCGAACAACGGTTGTGCAGGAGCGGCTTCAGCCGTGACCAGCCTCTGCCAAAAGATTCCCGGCCAAGGGGCTCTTCTGAAGCCGCATGCTCAGGCCGGCTCGCAATGCTCCACGATCAGTTGGATCGCATCGCCACCACGATAATCGTCACCGACCAGGCGGTAGGCGATACGCACCTGCCGGCTCAGCTCCTGGCCCTGCCAGCCATTGAAATGGATGGCGTTCAGCGGCTCGCCGCGGCCATGGCAGCGCAGGCTCAGCTTCAGATGTCGCTCCTTCAGCACGCGACACTGCAGCACCTCGAACTCGCCATCGAACAGCGGCTCGGGGAAGCCCTGCCCCCACGGCCCGGCCGTGCGCAGCGCCTCGGCATGAACAAAGTCCAGTTCATGCGGCGCCAGCTCGCCGTCGCTGTGCAGCTCGGCTTGCAGCAGCGCTCGGTCGAGGCTGGTTTCCAGATGCGCCAACAGCGCCGTCTCGAATGCCGCCAACGCCGCGCGCGGCAGACTCAGTCCGGCCGCCATCGCATGGCCGCCGAATTTCTCGATCAAACCCGGCTGCGCCGCATCCACCGCCGCCAGCACGTCGCGGATATGCAGGCCAGGGATCGAGCGCGCCGAACCTCGCAACTGGTTGCTGCCGGGCTCGGCGGGAGCAAACGCGAACACCGGGCGGTGCAACCGGTCCTTCATCTTCGAAGCGACCAGCCCGACCACGCCCGGATGCCATTCGGCATCGAACAGGCATGCAGCCAATGGCGGCTCCTCGCCGGCGCTCAGCAACGCACGCGCGACCGCGGCCTCGGCATCGTCGGTCATCAACTGCTGGACCGCGCGGCGTTCGGCATTGATCTCTTCCAGCGTCGCAGCGATCTCGCGCGCCTGCGCCGGATCCTCGGTCAGCAGCAGCTCGATACCCAACGCCATGTCTTCGAGCCGACCTGCAGCATTCAGGCGTGGCCCAAGCGCAAAACCGATGTCGCTGGCAGTCAACCGCGCGGCATTGCGACCGCTGGCCTCGATCAGCGCCTTCAACCCGACACAGCCCTGCCCTTGCCGCAACCGACGCAAGCCGGCGGAAACCAGTGCCCGGTTGTTGACGTCCAGCGCGACCAGATCGGCCACCGTGCCGACTGCGACCAGATCGAGCAACGTGGACAGGTCCGGGCCGCTGCCCTCGAATGCACCGGCCGTGCGCAGATGCGCGCGCAACGCCATCAGCACGTAGAAGATCACGCCGACGCCGGCCAGGGCCTTGCTCGGGAAGCCATCGCCGTCGAGGTTGGGATCGACGATCACGTCCGCCGGCGGCAACTGCTTGCCCGGCAGGTGATGGTCGGTCACCAGCACCTGCCAGCCCAGCGCCTTGGCCGCAGCAACGCCGGCATGGCAAGCCACGCCGTGATCGACGGTCACCAGAAGATCCGGCTGCAGCGGCGCCAGCTCTTCCACCAGCGCGGGCGACAGGCCGTAGCCATGCACGATGCGGTTCGGTACCGCATGTATCACTTCGGTCGCGCCGAGCAGGCGCAGGCCGCGCACCGCGACCGCACAGGCGGTCGCGCCGTCGCAATCGAAGTCACCGACCACCAGGATGCGACGACCGCCCGCGATGGCCTCGGCCAGCAATGCCACGGCGCGATCGATGTTGGCCAATCCGACCGGTGCGAGCAGTTGCGTCAGTCGCGGCTGTGCCTCCTCGGCACAGGTGGCGCCACGCGCGGCGTAGAGACGCTGCAGCAGCGGCGGCATGGTTTCGGGCCAACTGCCGGGATCACCCGTTGGCCGGCGCACGATCCGCAATGGACGGCTCATCCGGCTAGCCGGGCCAGCGGCTTGCGCCAGAATCGCCAACGTTGGCGTCGCTCCAACACGAACTGTTCGCCATCCTGGAAATCCAGCAGCAATCGATCCAGCTCGCCGCGTCGCATCGCGGCCAGCAACGGCGCGATCACCTCATTGGAAAACTGCTCGAGCGAACGCAGCTGGCGCAGATCGACCAGTGCATCGACGTGCTGCTCGCCCTCGCTATCAGCACCACTGGCCCGCGCGAGTGCCAGCAACAGCGACTCACGACTACGCACCTGCGCATGCGGCGAGCTGACTGCATGCGGATAGACACCACCGCCCCAGAACCACAACGAGTTGATCGCTGGCTTGCCGCGTGCAGCGCGCTCGCGATTCCAGGGGTGTTGATGCAGCACGATCTGCGCCTCGGTCAGCAGTGCACGCCAACGCCGTCCGACCTCGCCTTCCGGGAGGTGGTCGAACAAGTCGTCACCGAGCACATCGCCCGGCTCATCGAACGCCGGCAGCTTCGCCTCCGGCGACAGGCGCAGATACCAGCGCGACGGCACCGGCGCATCGAGCAGGAAACCGGCATCGCCGAACATCGGCTTCAATGCCGGCAGCAGCGCCGCCACATCGTCCTGATCCAGCCCCAGCGTCTCGCCATATGCCATCACCCGCGCGCCCTGCATGTCGGGCACCACGTAGGCGGGATCGGCGCGCACCCAGGTGGCGCCCTGCGCGTCACCGGCATCAAGCTGACGGGTCAGTGCGGCCACCGGCCAATGCTCAGGCACCAGTTTGAAATGACGGCGCAATTGCGCCGTCTCACCGCTTTCGCGCGCGTCCCGGTCTGCGCGACCCAGCGCCCGCGCAACCTCGTCGGTCAGCGCGGCCCCGACCAATCGGCCGCGTTCCGGCAACAGCAGCGCGGCCTGTTCGGGCACGGAGGACACGCCCTTAGCCGACGTACTCGACGCTGACCACTTCGTACTCGCGCTGTCCGGCCGGCGCGTCGATGGTGACGCTGTCGCCTTCGAGCTTGCCGATCAGAGCACGCGCCAACGGCGAGGAAATCGCGATCAGACCCTGCTTGATGTCCGCTTCCAGGTCACCCACGATCTGGTAGCGCTTCTCTTCGTCGGTCTCGACGTCGGCCAGCGACACCGTCGCGCCGAACACGATCTTGCTGCCGGCATTGAGCTTGGTCACGTCGATGACTTCTGCATGCGACAGCTCGGCCTCCAGCTGCTTGATGCGGCCTTCGATGAAGCCCTGCTCCTCACGTGCGGCGTGGTACTCGGCGTTTTCCTTGAGATCGCCGTGCTCGCGTGCTTCGGCGATCGCGGCGATCACCTTCGGGCGCTTGACCGACTTCAGGTGATCGAGTTCCTCGCGCAGACGCTGCGCGCCTTTCATGGTGATCGGGGCTCTCATGCTTCCAGCTCCTTGTGCAGTTCCTGCAGCGACCACACCGGGCCGGTGCCGCGGAATTCGAGGGATTGCACCAGCGCCTTGGCGCCGGCAATGGTGGTCGAATAGGTCACGCGCTGCTGCAGCGCCTCGCGACGGATCGAGAACGAGTCGGCAATCGCCGCACGGCCTTCGGTAGTGTTGACGATGTAGGAAATCTCGCCGTTCTTGATCGAATCGACGATGTGCGGGCGGCCTTCGACCACCTTGTTGACGATCTCGCACTCCAGTCCGTGCTGCTGCAACCACGCGCCGGTGCCACGGCTGGCGACCAGGCTGAAGCCACGCTCGACCAGCGCCTGGGCGACCGGCAGCACGCGCTTCTTGTCCGGATCGCGGACCGACACGAATGCCTTGCCCGGCTTCGGTGCGCGGATGCCGCCGGCTTCCTGTGCACGCGCGAAGGCGGCGCTGAAGCTGCGGCCCACACCCATCACCTCACCGGTGGAGCGCATCTCCGGCCCGAGGATCGGGTCCACGCCCTGGAACTTGGCGAACGGGAAGATCGCCTCCTTCACCGAGTAGTAGTCCGGCACGATTTCCTTGGTCGCGCCCTGCTCGGCCAGGGTCTTGCCGGCCATGCAGCGCGCCGCGATCTTGGCCAGCGGCATGCCGGTGGCCTTGGACACGAACGGCACGGTGCGCGAGGCACGCGGGTTCACTTCCAGCAGGAAGACGGTGTCGTCGCCCTCGTCGTTGGTCTGGATCGCGAACTGGGTGTTCATCAGGCCGATCACGTTCAGTGCCTTGGCCAGCTCGATCACCTGACGACGCAGCTCGTCCTGGGTCGCGGCCGACAGCGAGTACGGCGGCAGCGAGCACGAGGAATCGCCCGAATGCACGCCGGCTTCTTCGATGTGCTCCATCACGCCGCCAATCAGCACGTTGCCGTCCTTGTCGGCAATGATGTCCACGTCGACCTCGACCGCGTTGTCGAGGAAGCGGTCCAGCAGCACCGGCGAATCGTTGGAGACCTTGACCGCATCGCGCACATAGCGCGCCAGGTCCGACTCACCGTAGACGATTTCCATCGCACGGCCGCCAAGCACATAGCTCGGGCGCACCACCAGCGGATAGCCGATTTCGCGCGCCAGCGTCAGCGCTTCTTCGGAAGTGCGCGCGGTGCGGTTCGGCGGCTGCTTGAGACCGACCTTCTCCACCAGCTGCTGGAAGCGCTCACGGTCCTCGGCCAGATCGATCGAATCCGGCGAGGTGCCGATCACCGGCACGCCGTTGGCTTCCAGGGCACGCGCCAGCTTCAGCGGGGTCTGGCCGCCGTACTGGACGATCACACCCTTCGGCTTTTCCAGCTCGACGATTTCCAGCACGTCCTCAAGCGTGAGCGGCTCGAAGTACAGGCGATCGGAGGTGTCGTAGTCGGTCGAAACCGTCTCCGGGTTGCAGTTGACCATGATGGTCTCGAACCCGTCCTCGCGCAGTGCCAGTGCCGCGTGCACGCAGCAGTAGTCGAACTCGATGCCCTGGCCGATGCGGTTGGGGCCGCCGCCGAGGATCATGATCTTGTCGCGATTGCTCGGCGCAGCCTCGCACTCGTCCTCGTAGGTCGAATACAGGTAGGCGGTGCTGGTGGCGAACTCGGCCGCGCACGAATCCACGCGCTTGTAGACCGGGCGCACCTTGTGGGCGCGGCGCAGGGCGCGCACGGCCATTTCGTTGGTGCCGGTCAGCTGCGCCAGGCGCGCGTCGGAGAAACCGGCGCGCTTGAGCTTGCGCAGGCGCGCGGCGTCGAGCGCGTCGATGCCATCGGCGGCCAGCTGCTTCTCGGCGGCGATGATGTCCTCGATCTGATCCAGGAACCACGGATCGATGTAGGACAGGTTGTAGATTTCTTCCACGCTGAAGCCGGCGCGGAATGCGTCGGCGACGTAGAACAGACGCTCCGGACCCGGCGCCTTCAACTCGCGCCTGATCGTGGTCAGGTCGTCCTCGCTGCTCAGGTCCAGGCCGGTCGGGTCGAAGCCGACCTTGCCGGTTTCCAAGCCGCGCAGCGCCTTCTGCATCGACTCGGCGAAGGTGCGGCCCATCGCCATCACCTCGCCCACCGATTTCATCTGGGTGGTCAGGCGTGCATCGGCCTGCGGGAACTTCTCGAAGGCGAAGCGCGGAATCTTGGTGACCACGTAATCGATCGACGGCTCGAACGAGGCCGGGGTCAGGCCGCCGGTGATCTCGTTCTTCAGTTCATCGAGCGTGTAGCCGACCGCCAACTTGGCGGCGACCTTGGCGATCGGGAAACCGGTCGCCTTCGAAGCCAGCGCCGAGGAACGCGACACGCGCGGATTCATCTCGATCACCACCACGCGGCCGGTCTTCGGACTGATGCCGAACTGCACGTTCGAACCGCCGGTATCCACGCCGATCTTGCGCAGCACGGCGATCGAGGCATCGCGCAGGCGCTGGTATTCCTTGTCGGTCAAGGTCTGCGCCGGCGCGACGGTGATCGAGTCGCCGGTGTGCACGCCCATCGGATCGAGGTTCTCGATCGAGCAGACGATGATGCAGTTGTCCGCGGTATCGCGGACCACCTCCATCTCGAACTCCTTCCAGCCCAGCACCGATTCTTCCACCAGCACCTCGGTGGTCGGCGACAGTTCCAGGCCACGCCCGACGATGTCGATCAGCTCTTCGCGGTTGTAGGCGATGCCGCCACCGCTGCCGCCGAGCGTGAAGCTGGGGCGGATGATGGTCGGGTAGCCGACGCGGGTCTGGATATCCAGCGCTTCCTCGATGGTATGCGCCACTTCCGCCTTCGGGCACTCCAGGCCGATCTCGCCCATCGCCACGCGGAACAGCTCGCGGTCCTCGGCCATGCGGATGGCTTCGCGCTTGGCGCCGATCAGCTCGACGTTGTACTTCTCCAGCACGCCGTTGTCGGCCAGGTCGAGCGCGCAGTTCAGCGCGGTCTGGCCGCCCATGGTCGGCAGCAGCGCGTCGGGCTTCTCCTTGGCGATGATCTTCTCGACCGTCTGCCAGTTGATCGGCTCGATGTAGACCGCGTCGGCCATCTCCGGGTCGGTCATGATCGTGGCCGGATTGGAGTTGACCAGCACCACGCGGTAACCCTCGTCGCGCAGCGCCTTGCACGCCTGCGCGCCGGAGTAGTCGAACTCGCAGGCCTGGCCGATGACGATCGGGCCAGCGCCGATGATGAGGATGGTCTTGATGTCAGTACGCTTGGGCATCTCGGTACTCGATTTGCGGCTGCGGACGCATCCGCAGCGACTTGAATGGATTCGTGCCTCCGCCGGCTTCCCGGCGGATCGCGCCGGAACGGGTTACTTGCCGGCCGTCATCAGCGTGGTGAAGCGGTCGAACAGCGGGCCAACGTCATGCGGGCCAGGCGAAGCTTCCGGGTGACCCTGGAAGGAGAACGCCGGCGCATCGGTCAGTTCGATGCCCTGGTTGGTACCGTCGAACAGCGAGCGGTGGGTGACCCGCACATTGGCCGGCAGGCTCGCCTCGTCCACCGCGAAGCCGTGGTTCTGCGAGGTGATCATCACCCGCCCACCGTTCAAGTCCTGCACCGGATGGTTGGCGCCATGGTGGCCGTGGCCCATCTTGACGGTCTTCGCGCCGGCGGCCAGCGCCAGCAGCTGATGGCCCAGGCAGATGCCGAAGGTCGGGATCTTCTTCGCCACGAATTCCTTGATCGCCGCGATCGCGTAGTCGCACGGTTCCGGATCGCCCGGGCCATTGGACAGGAACACGCCATCCGGCTTCAGCGCCAGCACCTCGGCGGCCGGGGTCTGCGCCGGCACCACGGTGACGTCGCAGCCGCGCTCGGCAAGCATGCGCAGGATGTTGATCTTCACGCCGAAGTCGTAGGCCACGACCTTGTACTTCGGCGCCGCGCTCACGAATTCATTGCTGTCCAGATCGAGCTGGCCGGCGCTCCACGGATACGCCTTGTCGGTGGTGACCACCTTGGCCAGATCCATGCCCTTCAGCCCGGGGAACTTGCGCGCCGCTTCCAGCGCCTTCTCGACATCGATCTCGCCGGCCATCAGCGCACCGTTCTGGGCGCCCTTCTCGCGCAGGATGCGGGTCAGCTTGCGGGTGTCGATGCCGGCGATGCCGACCACGCCGCGTGCGATCAGCCATTCCGGCAACGAGACCTGGCTGCGCCAGTTGCTCGGGCGGCGCGGCACGTCGCGCACGATCAGGCCGGCGGCCCACACCTTGGCGGCCTCGTCGTCCTGGTCGGTGAAGCCGGTGTTGCCGATGTGGGGATAGGTCAGCGTGACCATCTGACGGGCGTAGGACGGATCGGTCAGGATTTCCTGATAGCCGGTCATGGCGGTGTTGAACACCACTTCGCCGACGGACAGGCCGTTGGCGCCTACGGATTCGCCCTCGAATACGGTGCCGTCTTCGAGGACAAGAATTGCGGGTTGGGTCACGGGAATCTCGCTATGGCTGCGGGGGACTCCGATGCGCACCGGCCAAAATCCGGTTGCAGCAAAGCGCGGACGCGGTTCTGGAACCGGTCCGACGCTGGGTTCGGGCAAGTGGGAATTGTAGCGGCAAGCCCTCTTTCGCGCTAGCGCGAATGCACAACGGCACGCCGCAGATGCGCTCATACGGCTGACCAAACGGTGCATTAATGACCGAAGAGGATCGCCATGCCGAGCCCGCAGCCGGTACCGGCGAGTCAGCCCAGGCCGCGCCATACCCCCCTCCTGCGAATCCGGCATCGCACTGCTGACCGACTCTTGCAGCCCCATCAAATTGGTTGCACGATACAACCAATAGAACGGGCAGCACTCCCAATGACAGACGCCGACGACATCAATGGCATTCGCGACGCATCGCGCCGGCTTGTACGCGAGCTGGGCTTCATGCGGCCGACGCTCGCAGGCACCGACCTGCATGCCTCGGCGGTCCACGCCCTCATCGAGATCGGGCGACGCCGGGCCCTCACCGCCACCGAGCTGGCCGAGACCCTCAATCTCGAGAAATCCAGCGTCAGCCGGCTGGTCCGCAAGCTCATCGACGCCGACGAGATCGCCGAAGCACCGTCAGACCAGGATGCACGCACGAAACTCCTGTCACTGACCCCTCAGGGCCAACGGACGCTGGCGGAGATCGATGCCTTCGCCGAGCGTCAGGTCCGCGGCGCAGTCGAACGGCTCGGCCCGGCGAGCCGCAGGGGTATCTCCTCGGGTCTGGCCGGCTATGCGCGCGCCCTCGAAAACCTGCGCACACAGTCACCGGATTCCGCGCCGGCGATCAGGATCGAGACCGGCTACCGCACCGGCCTGATCGGACGATGCGCGGAAATGCACGCTCGCTACTACGCCAGGACCGCGGGCTTCGGCGCACCGTTCGAAAGCCGTGTCGCGGCGGAGATGGCCGAGTTCATCAACAGGATCGAGCACGTCGGCAATGGCGTCTGGGCGGCGTTGATGGATGAAGAAATCGTCGGAACCATCGCGATCGATGGCGAAGACCTCGGCCATGACTGCGCGCATCT
The DNA here is from genome assembly GCF_058986605.1 of Pseudomonas sp. GW821-FHT07E12. Lineage (NCBI taxonomy): Bacteria > Pseudomonadati > Pseudomonadota > Gammaproteobacteria > Pseudomonadales > Pseudomonadaceae > Pseudomonas > Pseudomonas sp. GW821-FHT07E12. The sequence continues at coordinate 291,107 of NZ_JBYSVX010000001.1, forward strand.
GCGCTGGTTCATCGTCGAGGATGGCGTGCGTGGAGAAGGCGTCGGGAAGCGATTGCTCACCGAGGCCGTCGCGTTCTGCGACCGGCAAGGATTCGCCGAAATCGAACTCTGGACCTTCGCCGGGCTCGATGCGGCCAAACATCTCTATCTGGCCTTCGGCTTCACCCTTGTCGAAGAGCAACCGGGCGCGCAGTGGGGACGTGAAGTCATGGAGCAGCGTTATATCCGCAGGTCATCGCAAGACTGAACTTCCCGGGGAATGCACCGCGAGGCCTGGATGCCAAGGTCCCTGTCACACGAAGGCGCGGCGAACCAAAATCGCCACAACCTTCGATACCACCCCACTACCCGATCCGATCAACCGATCAGGTCACGCACCCGGTAGCTGCCCGCCGGTTTGCCGTGCAGGCGCTTGGCTGCATGCAGCGCGCCACGCGCGAAGATGTCGCGATTGGTCGCGCGATGCACCAGCTCGATGCGCTCGCCCAGACCGGTGAACTGCACCAGATGTTCGCCGACGATGTCGCCTGCGCGCAGGCTGGCGTAGCGCGGTTGCGCGCCACTGCTGGTGGCGGCCTCGCCCAGGGTCAGTGCGGTGCCAGACGGCGCGTCCTTCTTATGTACGTGGTGCGACTCGACGATGTCGCAATCCCAACCCGGCAGCGTGCCAGCGGCGCGCTCGACCAGATCGGTCAGCACCGCCACGCCAAGACTGAAGTTGGACGCCCAGACTAGCGGGATCGACGATGCTGCTTCGGCCAGTGCCTGGCGCTGTGCATCGTCCAACCCGGTCGTGCCCGAAACCAGCGGCAGACCGCGTTGGACGCACAGCTGCAGGACTGGCGAGAAGCCTTGCGAAAGGCTGAAGTCGATTGCCACGTCGAACGGCGGCGCGCCGGCCAATTCGCTGGCAGCGAAATGCGGCACACCATCGACGACGCGCTGCGCTGGCGAGCGGCCCACGACCGCGGCAACGACTTCGAGCGACTCATCTTCCGCAGCAAGGCGGAGCAAGGCCTTGCCCATACGCCCGGAGGCGCCGTGGATGAGGATCTTCAGGGGAACTGTATTCATCGGCGCAGGCTAGCGGTCCCCGTGACGCTCGACAAGCCATATCGCAGCGCTTCGCAGAGCCGAGCTTGCTCGGCTGAGGCCTTTCCCGGCAAGCCACAGCCGAGCAAGCTCGGCTCTGCAGGCGCCGTATCGGTTATGCAGCGAGCCCAGCGTTCTCCGCCAGCACCTCGTGCAGCAACTCGCCGAGCACCCGCACACCGGCCTCGATACGCTCGCCCGGCACGGTCACGAACGACAGTCGCAACATGTTCCGCTGCGGATCGGCGGCGAAGAACGGCGCCCCCGGCACGAACGCGACATTGCGCTCGATCGCGCGCGCCAGCAGCGAGCTGCTGTCTACACCTTCCGGCAGGGTGACCCAGATGAACATGCCGCCTTCGGGACGGTTCCACTGCACTTGCTCTGGGAAATATTGATCGAGTGCATCCAGCATCAACGCGCACTGCTGGGCATAGAGCGCGCGGATCGTCGGAATGTGCTGATCGACGAAGCCGTCCTTCACGACCTCGTGGACGATGCGCTGGGTGAACGATGGCGTGTGCAGATCCGCAGCCTGCTTGGCCTGGATCAGCTTGCCGAGCACGGCCTCCGGGGCAACCACGTAACCCAGTCGCAGCCCGGGCGAGAGCACCTTGGAAAACGAGCCCATGTAGATCACGCCATCGGGATTCATCGACAGCAGGCTGGGCAGCGGTTCGCCGGCGTAGTACAGATCGCCGTAAGGATCGTCCTCGACAATCGGCACGCCGGCCTCGGCCGCTCTCGCCACCAACACGGCGCGACGCTCGGCCGGCAGACGCCGCCCGGTCGGATTCTGGAAGTTCGGCAGGCAATACATGAAGCGCGCGCCGGCGAGCTGTTCGGCAGTGAGCGCATCGACGACCACGCCCTCCTCGTCCGAACGCATCGACGAAAACGCCGGCTGGAACAATGAAAACGCCTGCAGCGCGCCGAGATAGCTCGGGGTTTCCACCAGCACCTTGCTGCCTTCGTCGATGAATACCTTGCCGAGCAGGTCCAGGCCCTGCTGCGAACCGGTCGTCACCAGCACCTGCGACGGGCGGATCGCAGCGCCACCCCGGCTGAGCCGCTCGGCGATCCACTCGCGCAGCGGCGCGAAGCCCTCGGTCGGGCCGTACTGCAACGCGGCCTGCGGTGCGTCGTGCAAGACCTTCTCGGCCGCCGCGCGCATGCGCTCGACCGGGAACGTGGCCGGCGACGGCAGCCCGCCGGCGAAGGAAATCACCTCGGGACGCTCGGTGACCTTGAGGATCTCGCGGATCGCCGAACTGGTCAGCGCCTGCGCACGGCGGGAAATTTGGAAGGTGGTCGTCATCGGTCAAGCATAGCCGCCCGACGCGGCCTTGCCGATCTGCACTGCAGCGAGCCGCTCAGCGATAGGCCGGCCTGACCCAGACAGTGTCCTCAGTCCGTCAGTGCTTCTCGGGACCGCAACTGCTGCAACCACCACAGCCATCGGCACTCTTGAGCACCGGCGGCGCGATACGCCGCCCGAGCGACTGCATCCACATCGGACGTCCGGAACGCAGCAGCGGCAGTGCCACCGTGGTGCGCAGGCGACGTGCGGTGCCGGGGAACTGCTTCTTCAGCACCACCCAGGCGCTGACCAGCACCGCCAGTGCGATCACCAGGTACTGGATCAGCAGCGAACTGGACATGCTCAGCCTGCCCCCAGCGCCACGGCCACCTGGTAGGTCACCAGCGAAGCCAGGTAGGCCAGCGCGAACAGGTAGGTCGCGGCAAAGGCCATCTGCTTCCACGAGTTGGTCTCGCGCTTGATCGTGGCCAGCGTGGAGATGCACATCGGCGCGTAGATGTACCAGACCAGCAGCGACAACGCGGTCGCCAGCGACCAGCCGTCGTGGATCAGCGGTGACAGCGCCTGCGCAGCGGCATCGTCATCGGCCGCCGACAGCGCGTAGACCGTGGCCAGCGACGATACCGCCACCTCGCGCGCGGCCAAGCCGGGAATCAGCGCGATGCAGATCTGCCAATTGAAGCCCAGCGGCGCGAACACCAGCGTCATCGCATGGCCGATACGGCCGGCGAAGCTGTAGTCGATCGCCGGCAGGGTGGCGTCCGCAGGCGCGCCGGGGAACGAGAGCAGCACCCACAGCAGGATCGTCAGCGCCAGGATGATGCCGCCCACGCGCTTGAGGAAGATCATCGCGCGCTCCCACAACCCCAGCGCGAGGTCGCGCGGATGCGGCAGGCGGTAGGACGGCAGTTCCAGCAGCAGCGGATGCTCGCTCTTGTCGCGGCGCCACTTCTTCATTGTCCACGACACCAGCAACGCGCTGACGATCGCCGCCGCGTACAGGCCGAACAACACCAGCCCCTGCTGGTTGAACACGCCCCACATGGTCTTCTGCGGGATGAACGCACCGATCAGCAGCGCATACACCGGCAATCGTGCCGAGCAGGTCATCAATGGCGCTACCAGGATCGTGGCGAGGCGATCGCGAGGATCCTGGATGCTGCGGGTGGACATGATCCCCGGCACGGCGCACGCGAAGCTGGACAACAGCGGGATGAACGAGCGCCCGGACAGACCGGCCGAGGCCATCAAGCGGTCGAGCAGGAACGCCGCGCGCGGCAGATAGCCGGATTCCTCCAGCGCCAGGATGAAGGCGAACAGGATCAGGATCTGCGGCAGGAAGATGATCACGCCACCGACGCCGGCGATCACCCCGTCGACCAGCAGGCTGTTGAGCGGCCCTTCGGGCAACACTCCGCCCACCCATACGCCAAGCGCCTTGGTGCCGCCGTCGATCAGGTCCATCACCGGCGCAGCCCAGGCGTACACCGCCTGGAAGATCAGGAACATCACCACTGCCAGGCTGACCAGGCCAAACACCGGGTGCAGCAGCCAGCGATCCAGCGCGTCATCGACCTGGCTGGTGCGCGACGGCATCGTCACCGCGTCGGCCAGGATGCCGCGCACCATGGCATGGTAGTTGCCATCGGCGGGCAGCTCGAACTGCGGCGCGGAGGGCGTCGGAGAAAGGCCGTCGAGCATCTCGACCAGCTCGCGCGCACCGTTGCGACGCACCGCCACCGTTTCCACCACCGGCACGCCGAGCGCACGCTCCAGCGCGGCGCGATCGACCTGGATGCCACGACGGCGGGCGGCATCCATCATGTTCAGCGCGACGATCATCGGCCGTCCCAGCTCACGCAGCTCCAGCGCGAAGCGCAGGTGCAGGCGCAGGTTGGTGGCATCGACCACGCAGACCAGCACGTCCGGCGCCGGCTCGCCCGGGTAGAAGCCCCGGCACAGATCGCGGGTGATCGCTTCGTCGATGCTGGCCGGTTGCAGGCTGTAGGCGCCAGGCAGGTCCAGTACCGCGAATTCGCGGCCGGACGGTGCACGGAAATGCCCTTCCTTGCGCTCGACGGTGACGCCGGCGTAGTTGGCGACCTTCTGTTTGCTGCCGGTCAGCTGGTTGAACAGCGCGGTCTTGCCGCAGTTGGGGTTGCCGACCAGCGCCAGCCGCAATGTCGATGCGCTCATGCGGCCTCCACGACCGTGATGCGTTCGGCCTCGCTTCGGCGCAGCGCAAACCGTGTGAAACCGACCTGCACCAGCAACGGCTCACGCCCGACCGGCCCCAGCGCCAGCACCACCACTTCTTCCCCGACAACGAATCCCAGTTCGCGCAACCTGCGCGCGATCGCGTCGTTGGGATGACGATCTTCCACGGACTGCACGATGGCGGAACGGTGCAAAGGCATGTCGGACAACGTCACAGAACAACCGCTGATTGGGAACGATTCTCGATTGTAGCATCGACGCAGCGCATCATGGCCGCAACGGAGCAGGCCGTTATGATCGGTTCGTACTTCATCGAGAACGCCTTCTCCATGCCGGATTCCGCCCTACGCGTCATCGACTACGGCCCGGTCCGTACCCTGCTGCTGAACCGCCCGGAACTGCACAACGCCTTCGACGCCGGGTTGATCGCCGCGCTGACCGAGGCACTGACCCGGGCCGCCTCGGAGCCATCGGTGCGGGTCGTGCTGCTGGCCGGCACCGGCGCCTCGTTCTCGGCCGGCGCCGACCTGCTATGGATGCGCGGCATGGCCGCTGCCAGCGAGCACGACAATCGCGAGGACGCGCTTGCCCTGGCGCGGTTGATGCGTCTGCTCGATGAACTGCCCAAACCCACCATCGCCCGCGTGCACGGCGCCGCGTTCGGTGGCGGTGTCGGCCTGGTGGCCTGCTGTGACATCGCCATCGCCAGCAGCAGCGCCCGGTTCGGCCTGACCGAAAGCCGGCTTGGGCTGTTGCCGGCGGTGATTTCGCCCTACGTGGTCGAGGCGATCGGCCCACGCCAGGCCCGGCGCTGGTTTGCCACCGGTGAACATTTCGATGCCGAGACCGCGCTTCGCATCGGCCTGATTCATCAGGTGGTGGAGCCCGAAAAACTGGACGACGCCGTGCAGCACCAGCTCGGCTTGCTCGACAAGGCCGGCCCGATCGCGTCGGCCTCCGCCAAACAGTTGGTCCGCCAGGTTCGCGACAGCCGCGACCGCGATGCGCTCGACCGCGACAACGCGGCGCTGATCGCCCGCTTGCGCGTCTCCAGCGAAGGCCAGGAAGGCCTCGGCGCCTTTCTCAACAAACGCTCACCCAGTTGGGTTACGGAAGTCTGATCGGGACTCAACCACATGGGGCTGCGCTGGCGCACAGCCCATGCGTCTTCCCTACCCAGCTCGATGAACATGAAATCCGCTCAGGAATTCCCGTGACCCCAGCCCTGCTCCGATTTTGCCTTGATGCTCCCTTCGCTTGCGGGAACCGTCAGGCATGAACGATTTCGTCCGTATCGTCGAGGTCGGCCCGCGCGACGGCCTGCAGAACGAGGCTCAGCCGGTCGCCACCGCCGACAAGATCACCCTGATCGACCGGCTCTCGGCCACCGGCCTGCGCAGCATCGAGGCCACCAGCTTCGTCAGCCCACGCTGGGTGCCGCAGCTGGCCGACGCCGCCGAGGTCTACGCCGGCATCACCCAACTGGCCGGTGTCGCCTATCCCGTGTTGGTGCCGAACGAACAGGGCTACGAGCGCGCGCGCCAGGTGGGCGTGCAGGAAGTAGCGGTGTTCACCGCGGCCTCGGAGGCGTTCAACCGCCGCAACACCAATGCCGGCATCGATGAATCGATCGAGCGTTTCCGCCCGGTGCTGGCGCGTGCCCGCGAGGACGGCGTGCGCGTGCGTGGCTACGTGTCCACGGTGCTCGGCTGCCCATATCAGGGCGAGGTGCCGCTGGCTGACGTGGTGCGGGTCGCACGCCGATTGCACGAGCTGGGTTGCTACGAGATATCGCTCGGCGACACCATCGGCGTCGGCACGCCGAGGCGCGCGCAGGCGATGCTGCACGCGGTCGCCGCCGAGATTCCGATCGACGCGCTGGCCGTGCATTTCCACGACACCTACGGCCAGGCGCTGGCCAATATCGCCACCTGCCTGGATGAGGGGGTGCGGGTCGTGGATGCGGCCGTGTCCGGCGCCGGCGGTTGCCCTTATGCGAAGGGCGCGAGCGGGAACGTCGCCAGCGAGGACGTGGTGTACATGCTGCACGGAATGGGCATCCAGACCGGCGTCGACCTGCCGGCGCTGGCCGCTACCGGACGATGGCTGGCCTCCCTGCTCGGCCGCGAGACCGGCAGCAAGGCCGGCAAGGCGCTGGGCGCGTCGGACTGAGATCTGCTCGACGCGCCATCTACGACCAACGCTGATCGCAGACACGGCACCTGTAGCGGCGCCGCGATGCCGCTTTGCTACGCCAGGCCGTAGGGCAGTTCGCCGGTGGAAACCACACGCTCACCAACGGCCTCACCACGCAGAAAACGCAGCCCGGCTTCGATCACCTCCGCATCGCCGACGATACGGTGATGACCCAGCCCGGTGGTATTGAGCAGGCGCGCGTCGGGCCAGTAACGCGCATAGCGCTCGCCCTCCTCCCATGGCACCTCACGATCGTCGAGGTCGTGCACGATCAACGCCGGGGTGCCGAGATTCGGGGCGATGTGCTGCGCGGCAACCGCGGCGAACGGTATTCCGGCGCGCGCCTCGATGGCGCGACGGAATGCAGGCAACGCCCGCTGGCCGAGACCCAGCAGGCCGGCAAAACGGTCGGTCGCCGCGAGGGCGTCCGCCGGCGGCGCCACCAGCACTACACGTCGAGCCTGCAGACCTTCGGCCAGCGCCAGCCCGATCGCCGCCGCGCCCAGCGAATGCCCGATCACGCCTTCCAGCGGACCCAGCCGACGCGCCACGTCGGCCAGCACCCGACCGAATCCCGGCAGCGTGGCATGCCGCCCGCTGCTGCGACCGTGCGCGATCTGGTCGAAGCTGGCCACCGCATAGCCCCGCGCGAGCAGGTGCGGCAGCCACGGCAACACGCGCAGCCCGAAGCTCGACCAGCCATGCGAGAACAGCAGCAGTGGTCGTTTGGCTGCGTCGCCCCAGCGATACAGCACCACGGTTTCGCCGTCGATCTGCACGTTCTCCAGTACCGCTCCATGCAATGGCGCGGCCAGTGCACGCTCGCGACTGTCGGGCAGCGGCCGGGTGAACAGACTTTCGATCCGGCGACCGGTGTGTCCAGGCAACAGCCAGCCGCCGACGCCGAACGTCAACCGCAGCCCCGCCAGACGTGCCGCACCAACAAAACGAACGATCGTTCTTTTTCTGGAGGCAACAACAGTCGCCATGACGTTCTCTCCGATGAAAATCAGGGGGTATGACGCTGCAACAGCGCTTTCATCGCGCGCTCGGCGCGGACAAGCACTTCCTCGGCGCCGAACAGGCGCAGGTCGTGATGACTGACCATCACAATCGCATAGGTTTCGAATGCGATCTGCGCGGCATCACTGTCGGCGCGCAAGTCACCGACGTCGATCGCCAGCTGCACACAGCGCTGAATCTCGCTGCGGAGCTGTCGCTGATAGGCCCGCACGCGCTCGCGCACCGGCCCGGGCTTGTCGTCGAACTCGCTGGCTGCCGCCATCAATATGCAACCGCCCTTCTCGCCCAGGTCGCACAGATATTCCAGCCAGTAGCGGCCGATGGCCTGGAATCGCGGCACGCCACGGCGCTCGCGCAGCGCCGGACGGAACACCAGTTCGGTGAACATCTGCGAAGCATGGTCGAGGATGCACAACTGCAGATCCTCGCGCGAACCGAAATGGGCGAACACGCCGCTCTTGGACATGCTTGCCGCTGCGGCAAGGCCGCCGATGGTCAGCCCATCCAGCCCTTCGGTGCGTGCCAGCGCCGAGCCCACGGTGATCAACCGGTCGCGGGTGAGGTCGCCTTTGCTGGGCTGGGCATTCATGGCGCAAATAAAACACGAACGATCGTTCTATTCAAGAGGCTGCCGTGTGCCGACGGATGTCCGTCCGCCGGACCTCGCCGATGAATACGATGCGCAGGCTAAAATCCCGGTCTCACTATTTGGCAGGCATGTGCATGCAGCTTTCCGATACCCGCGCGATTGTCACCGGCGGTGTCTCCGGCCTGGGCCTGGCGGTGGCGACGTCCATCGTCGCCGGCGGCGGCAAGGTCGCGCTGTTCGACGTCAACGATGAAAAGGGCGTCGCCGCGACCGCGGCGCTAGGCGACGCCAACGCCCGCTATTTCCGTACCGATGTCACCGACGAACAGCAGGTGATCGACAACGTGGTGGCGGCACGCGAGTTCCTGGGCGGCCTGAACGCGGCGATCAACTGTGCCGGCATCCTTGGTGCCGGCCGCGTGCTCGGCAAGGAAGCCCCGATGCCGCTGGCGACCTTCCGCACCACGGTGATGGTCAACCTGGTCGGCAGTTTCAACGTCGCCAAGGCCGCCGCCGACGCGATGCAGCACAACCCGGCCGGCGAAGACGGCGAGCGCGGCGTGATCGTCAATACCGCCTCGGTCGCCGCCTACGAGGGCCAGATCGGCCAGGCCGCCTATGCCGCCTCCAAGGGCGGCGTGGTCGGCATGACCCTGCCGATGGCGCGCGAACTGTCGCGCTTCGGCATCCGCGTGATGACCATCGCGCCGGGCATTTTCTGGACACCGATGGTGGACGGCATGCCTGAGGCCGTGCAGCAGTCGCTGTCGGCTTCGATTCCGTTCCCGTCGCGGCTGGGTCGTCCGGAGGAATTCGCCGAGACCGTCGCCTTCATCCTGCGCAACCGCTATCTCAACGGCGAGGTGATCCGCCTCGATGGCGCAGTGCGGTTGGCAGCTAAATAACCGGGATTGGGGGATTCGGGATTAGGGATTCGTAACAGCAACGTCCCCATCCCACTCTCCCGCCCCGCTTTGCTTTACACGAATCTCCAATCCCGAATCTCCAATCCCTGACCCAAAAAATGAAAGCCAACGAAATCAAGAAAGGCAATGTCGTCGAGTACAACAACGGCATCTATCAGATCCGCGACATCGAGCGCAGCTCGCCGCAGGGCCGCGGCGGCAACGTGCGCTTCCGTTTCATCATGTACAGCGTGCCGGGCGGCAACAAGCTGGACAGCAGCTTCGATGCCGATGACAACCTGCCGGAAGTCGAACTGCTGCGCCGCCAGGCCACGTTCTCCTACAAGGACGGCGAGGCGTTCGTGTTCCTCGATGACGAGGACTACACCCCCTACACGCTCGACGCCGACGTGGTCGGCGACGATGCTGGCTACATCACCGATGGCCTGACCGGCAGCTACGTACAGATCATCGATGAGTCGCCGGTAGCCCTGCAGCTGCCGCAGCACGTCACCCTGGAAGTAGTGGAGACGCCGCCGGAACTGAAGGGCGGCACCGCCACCAAGCGCCCGAAGCCGGCCAAGCTCAGCACCGGCCTGGAAATCATGGTGCCGGAATACATCACCAACGGTGAGCGCATCCTGGTCAACACCACCACCGGCGAATTCGGCGGCCGCGCCGACTGACCCTTGGGTGTATGTATGGAGCGGCTTCAGCCGCGATGGGACTTTCCCGTTTGAATCCCCGCACATGGATGCGCGGGCTTGCAGAGGGATCTGCAGACAGCCCCATCGCGGCTGAAGCCGCTCCTACAGATCCTTCGGCAGCACCAATCCGGCCTCGGCGTTCAACGTGCGCAGCCGTTTGCCGATGAAGGCCAGATTGTCTTCGACCTGGGCCAGCGCCTCACGCTGAGGTGCCGGCAAGCCCGAACGCGTGCGCTGACGCAGATCCGCCCACTCCGTACGGATACGCCCGCTGCGCTGCTGCGCGCGCTGAGCCGCCATCTCCTGTTCCGCCGGCTGCGGAATGCCATAGCCGTCCAGCGCTTCCAGCACGCCCGCCGGGCGGGCCAGCACGCCGACCTGTTCCAGCACACCCAGCACATTGCCGCGCGCCTGGCGTGCATCGCCGCGTCCGCGCAACAGTTGTTGCTTGACGTCCTCGCGCACCTGCTGCTCCTGCCGGCGCTGGATGGCCTGCTCCAGCAGCAGCAGCGCTGCGCTGGTGCGCAGGTCGGCCCGCTCCATCCACGCGCGGCGCTCGACCGGGGTGCTGTCCAGCCAGTCCTGCAGGCGCTGCTGCGGTACCGGCAACGCCGCACGCACCACGTCGAACATCGCCTGGTAATGCGCCTGCGCCGATTCGAAGTAGTAGCCCTGCCGTACCGCCTGCGCATGATCGTCGAGCACGCGGGTATCGAGCACGCCGCTGCGCTGCAACCGGCGCTGCAGGCCATTCGGGGTGATGCCGGACAACGGCAGCGCGGCCAGGCGCGGCACGCCATCGTGCAGCAGTTTCCAGGCCTCCACCGCGCAGTTGTTGCCGATGAAGTAGTAGCGACCGTCGTAGTTCCAGTGCACGCGTGCGGCGCGCTCCAGCAACACGGCGATTTCCTGCCGGTCCAACGCGAGCGGGATCGACGACAAGGCCCGCAGTTCGACCTTGGTGTACTCGTCCACGACCTGATCCAGCGGCAGCAGGAACAACCGCGACGGATACGAACCGGTAAGTCCCCGCCAGCTGGAAATCTGCAGGTCGCCAACGAAGGCGCGGAACGAGATCACCCGGTGGTACTGCAGATCCATCCGGCACTGTGGCCCGGGCGTGCGGCCCGGCGCGCAGATCACCAGGCGCAGCATGCTGTGGCCCCAGCGGCTCATCGGCTGCTCGTTGCCTTCGGCCAGCAGGTAATCCACCGCATAGACCCGCGCCGGATCCAGTTGCAGCAGCGAGACCTCGCCGTCCTCGCTGTCGGCCTGCAGGAACGGCAGCGTGGCGGCACAGGTAGGCTCGGTCGCCAGTGCACCGACATGCTCGGAGAACCAGTGCGACAGCGCCGGCCGGCGGCAGGCATAGTCGGGATCGAGCACGAAGTGCTCCAGATTCACCGCCAGGAACTCCGCCGGCGAGCGCAGCTCGTAAAGATCCGGACTGCGATCGACAAAATGATTCGCACCGCGCCCGAGATGCCAAGGCCGCACCTGCCAGCCGGCCAGATCCAGCAAGCGCGGATCACGCGACAGCCCCCGCGCCTGGGACCGATCGAGCACATGCGCCAGTTCGTGTACCAGTGCGGCCATCGCCGCACGCGCGGCGGGCGACTGCGGATCATCGCTACCCGGCGGCAGCGCCATCCAGTCGCGCAACAGGCTGCGCTTCAGTTGGATCCGCGATGCCGTGGTGAGGCCATGCATGCGCTGCGGCAGCGTGTCGCTCCATTCCAACCGGATCGGATGCGTCAGCGCCTCACGCCAGCGTGCCGGCAAGCGGGCGGCCACCTCGGCTTCAAGCCGCGTACTGGCCTCGATCTCGGCCGGCGTCAGCCCATGGGTCTGCAGTTGCAACGGCAGTTGCTCCCCCGCCCAACCGATACCGGGGAGGCAGAGCAACAGCGATGCCAGCCACCGGAGTGGCAGCCGGCCTCGGGCGATCACCGAGCCAGGATCGCGCGCGCCAGTTCCATGTCGCTGGCCGAACGTGTGGTCTCGTTGTGCTCGCGCAGCTGGATCAGCGCCGCTTCCAGCCTGGCGCCACGGATGCGGCCCTCGCTGGCGACAAAACCGGCCGCGTCGTCGCGGGCGTCGAGGACGATCTTGCCGTCACCCGAGGTGCTGTCAGACGAAGCCGAACTACCGGCCGAACTGCCGGCCGCGGAAGTACCGGCGGAACTCACCGCAAACGCGGAGACGGGCAGGAGCAGCAGGAGGCCGAACAACAGGGATTGTTTTTTCATTGATGGGTATCCGGACAGAAGCGGTAGGCGCAAGCCTGGCCGGTCATTATTAGCGACTTGTTAGCAGCGCTGCATATCAGGCATCGAACAATTTGCCGGGATTCAGCAAACCTTTCGGATCAAACGCACGCTTGATACCGCGCATCAGCGCCACTTCGGCCTCGCTGCGGGTACTGCCCAGATAGGGCTTCTTGACCAGGCCGATGCCGTGTTCGGCGGAAATACTGCCCTGGAAGCGGTGCAATACCTCGGCCAGCAGCTTGGTCACCTGCTCGCAGGCGGCGATGAATTCCGCATCCGGGGTGCCGTCGGGCTTGAGCACGTTGATGTGCAGGTTGCCGTCGCCGATATGACCGAACCAGACCACGTCGAAGTGCGGATAGGCCTCACCGAGCAGCGCCTGGGTCTGGGTCAGGAACGCCGGCATCGCCGAGATCCGCACCGACACGTCATTCTTGTACGGCGTGTAGCGCGCCACGCTCTCGGTGATGCCCTCGCGCAGGCGCCACAGCTGCTGGGCCTGCGCCTCGCTCTGGCTGATCACGCCATCCAGCACCCAGCCCTGCTCCATGCAGGTCTCGAACGCGGCCAGCGCCGCCGCTTCGCCGGCCTCGTCGTTGGCGAACTCGGTGACGACGTAGTACGGATAGACCGCATCGAACGGCTGCTGCGCGCCGTGTGCGAGCACATGGTGCAGGGCGCGGTCGGTGAAGAATTCGAACGCCTCCAGCCGCAACTGCGCGCGGAAAGCAGAGAACACCTGCATCAACACCTCGAACGAGGGCAGCGCCAGCAACATCACGTTGGTCGGCGGCGGCGGATCGGCCAGCCGCAGTGTCGCTTCAACCACGATGCCGAGCGTGCCTTCCGAACCGACCATCAGCTGGCGCAGGTCGTAACCGCTGGAGTTCTTGATCAGCGCGTTGTTCAGCTCCAACAGCTCGCCGCTGCCGGTGACCACCTTCAGCCCGGCGACCCACTCGCGCGTGTTGCCGTAACGGATCACGCGGATGCCGCCGGCATTGGTGGCGATGTTGCCGCCGATCGAGCACGAGCCACGCGCGGCGAAATCCACCGGATACACCAGGCCGTGTTCGCGCGCGGCGTTGTGCACGGCTTCCAGCGGCATGCCGGCCTGCACGGTCAACGTGCGGTCCACCGCATCGAAGCCCAGCGGCTTGTTCATGCGCTCCATGCTCAACACCAGCTCACCGTTGGTCGCCACCGCGCCGCCGGACAGGCCGGTGCGGCCGCCGGACGGCACGATCGCCACGTCGTTGGCATTGGCCCAGCGCACGATCGCCTGCACCTCCTCGACCGTGGCCGGCAACGCGATCGCCAGCGGCGCCGGCACCCAGCGCCGCGTCCAGTCGCGACCGTAATGCTCCAGGTCGGCCGGGTCGGTCTTCAGACGCAGCCCATGCACGGACTGTTCGAGCGAGGCGATACGAGAGTCGGTCATCGTGCGAGGCTGGTCTGTGTCAGGGCGGCACAGCGTGCCAGCGAACACCGGGGCCGTCCAGCCGGCGCACCCCTCCAAGGGGAGCGCTTCGATACAGCTGAAACGGTTGCAGCGCAAAGCATCCGGCGATTTCGGGAACGCTATGTTCGATGTGTCCGGAAGCGATGTGGCAACGCACCAAAGGCGTGCGCCATCTGGCATAGTGGCCGCCCGATCCGCCGCCCCAAGCTGCACTCATGTCGCCGAAGAAGACCTCGTTTCCCAAGCAGGACATCCGCGTCCTGTTGCTCGAAGGCATCAGCCAGACCGCCGTGGACACCTTCCGTGCCGCCGGCTATTCCCAGATCGAGACGCATGCCAAGTCGCTGCCGGAAGACGAGCTGAAGGCGCGTATCGCCGAGGCGCACATCATCGGCATCCGCTCACGCACGCACCTGTCCGCCGACGTGCTCGCGCATGCCAAGCGTCTGATCGCAGTGGGCTGCTTCTGCATCGGCACCAACCAGGTCGATCTGGACGCGGCCGAGCTGGCCGGCATCCCGGTGTTCAACGCGCCCTACTCCAACACCCGCTCGGTCGCCGAGCTGGTGATCGCCGAGGCGATCCTGCTGCTGCGCGGCGTCCCGCAGAAGAATGCCGAGTGCCATCGCGGTGGTTGGTCCAAGTCGGCCGCCGGCAGCCATGAAACCCGCGGCAAGGTGCTGGGCATCATCGGCTACGGCCACATCGGTACCCAGGTTGGCGTGCTGGCCGAATCGCTGGGCATGCAGGTGGTGTTCCACGATATCGAGACCAAGCTTTCGCTCGGCAATGCCCGCGCCGCCGCCGATCTCGACGAACTGCTGGCGATCTCCGACGTGGTGACGCTGCACGTGCCGGAGACCGCGGCGACCAGGAACATGATCGGCGCGACGCAGATCGCGAAGATGAAGCCCGGTGCGCACCTGATCAACGCCTCGCGCGGCACCGTGGTCGATATCGACGCGCTCGACGCGGCGCTGACCTCGCATCACATCGGTGGCGCGGCGGTGGACGTGTTCCCGATCGAACCGAAGGGCAATGGCGACATCTTCCAGTCGCCGCTGACCGCCCACGACAACGTGATCCTGACCCCGCACGTCGGCGGCAGCACGCTGGAAGCGCAGGACAACATCGGTATCGAAGTTGCCGCCAAGCTGGTGCGTTACAGCGACAACGGCAGCACCCTGTCGGCGGTCAACTTCCCCGAGGTCACCTTGCCCGAGCACGCCGAGAGCCTGCGTCTGCTGCACATCCACCGCAACGTGCCGGGCGTGTTGTCGCAGATCAACGAGCTGTTCTCGCGCCACAACGTCAACATCGACGGCCAGTTCCTGCGTACCGACCCGAAGGTGGGCTACGTGGTGATCGACATCGGTGCCGGCGAGGAACAGGCCAACGTCCTGAAGGACGAACTGGCGAAGATCCCGGGCACACTGCGTACGCGCATTCTGTATTGACGGGAATCGGGAATGGGCAGAGCAGCCCTGCTGCTCTCCATTCCCGACGCCGCATTCGCTATTCCCGGTTTGTCAGCCACTTCATCGTCATCCGCCGCATCGACGGATCAAGGCCGGGCTCGTCCAGCAGCTCGGCGATCGGCCGCCACGCCAGCGACAGCGATTCCTCGCTGACCACGAAGGCCTCATCCGTACCGGCACGCACCACATAGCGCGCGTCGTAATGCCAGTGACCGGGTACCTCGCCGCGCGCGGGAATCCAGTGCCGGTCCAGGTCGAAGATGCCGCCATCGGCCAGCACCAGCCCCGACAGGCCGGACTCTTCCTCGGCTTCCTTCAGCGCCACCTGCGCCAGATCGCGCTCGCCGTCGGCATGCCCGCCCAGTTGCAGCCAGCGTTGCAGTTTTCGGTGGTGGGTCAGCAGCGTACGCCGGCCGTCGTGGCTGACCAGCCAGGACGAACCGGTGAAATGCCCTGCCAGACGCTCGCGGACGAACGGATCGGCAGCATCGTCCAGCAATTCGAGGAAGGCCTCGACCACCTCGATCTCTTCCGGCCAGCGCGCACGGTAGGCCAACAACTGCCCGCGCAACCCCTCATCCACACCATTTCTGGCTCCCACCGCCACCATGCGTCACCTTTGACCATCCAACCGGGTCCATTATCGCTGTCGATGCTGCGGTTGTGCTTGTGACAATCCGCCAGCTTTGGCAAGGTACATCGCTTGCGCGGCGTCCGCCGGACGCGGTCGCGCTCCGTCGCGGCCTGTCGGGCCACGCCAACCGCACACTGGGGACGCACTGAATGCTCAAAGCTCTGTTGAGGGTCAAACCGGTCGAGCCGGCCGCACATGTGGATGCCGGCGAACCGTTCGAGGGCGGCCTGGAAGGCGAAGCCACGTTGAAACGGACCCTCACGGCCAAGCACCTGATCATGCTGGGCATCGGCGCGGTGATCGGCGCGGGTATCTTCGTGCTGACCGGCCAGGCGGCAGCCAACCACGCCGGACCGGCGGTGATGCTGTCGTTCGTATTCGCCGGCATCGCCTGCGCCTTCGCCGGCCTGTGCTACGCCGAGTTCGCGGCGATGATGCCGGTCTCGGGCAGCGCCTATTCCTATTCATATACAACCCTCGGCGAAGGCGTGGCCTGGTTCATCGGCTGGTGCCTGGTGCTGGAATACCTGTTCGCCGGCTCCAGCGTCGCAGTCGGCTGGTCGGCTTACCTGATCAGCTTCCTGACCAGCACGCTCGGCCTGCCGTTCCCGGTGGAACTGGCGAACGCACCGCTGAGCTGGACCGGCCATGCGTTCGTCGCCTCCGGCAACCTCATCAACTTGCCGGCGGTGCTGATCGTCGCCGCGGTCAGTGGCCTGTGCTACGTCGGCGTCACCCAGTCCGCCTTCGTCAACGCCATTGTCGTGGCGATCAAGGTCGCGGTGATCTGCCTGTTCGTCGGCTTCGGCATCGCCTATATCAACCCGGACAACTGGCACCCGTTCATCCCGGCCAATACCGGCCCCGGTGAGTTCGGTTGGAGCGGCGTGTTCCGTGCCGCCTCGATCGTGTTCTTCTCCTACATCGGTTTCGACGCGGTCTCGACCTCGGCCGGCGAGACCAAGGACCCGCAGAAGAACATGCCGATCGGCATCCTGGTGTCGCTGGCGATCTGCACGGTGATCTACATCATCGTCTGCGCGGTGCTGACCGGCCTGCTGCCCTATACCCAGCTCGGCACCGCCAAGCCGGTGGCCACCGCGCTGGAGCATTATCCGCAGCTGGCATGGCTGAAGACCGCGGTGGAGATCGGCGCGATCGCCGGCCTGTCCTCGGTGGTGCTGGTGATGCTGATGGCGCAACCACGCATCTTCTACACCATGTCGCGCGACGGCCTGCTGCCGAAGATTTTCGGCCGGGTCCACAAGAAGTTCCACACCCCGTACATCGGTACGGTCGTGGTCGGCGTGCTCGCCGCACTGCTGGCCGGCCTGATCCCGCTCGATGTGCTCGGCGAACTGGTGTCGATGGGCACCCTGCTCGCCTTCGCCACCGTCTGCGTCGGCGTGCTGGTACTGCGCTTCACCAGGCCGGAGCTGCCGCGCCCGTTCCGCGTGCCGCTGGCATTCCTGATCTGTCCGCTCGGTGCGCTGGCCTGCCTGTTCCTGTTCCTGCAGGCGTTCCAGGAGCATTGGAAGGTGTTCGTCGGCTGGACCGTGATCGGCCTGTTCATCTACTTCGGCTACGGCATCCGCAATAGCCGCCTGGCTCACAAGGCCTGACCGCGAGTCCCTCGCAAGAACCCGCACATCCATGTGCGGGGATTTAACAGACGAGTCCCTTGCAAGAGCACTGCACATCTCATGTGCAGAGGTCCTTTCAACTTCCCCGCTGGAACCGCCTTCGCATGTTCAAACAACTCTGGGCCACCAAGCATCCGCACGCCAGCCATCAGGACGCCGGCGGCCTGGGCCTGCAGCGCGCTCTCGGCCCCTGGGGACTGACCGCGCTCGGCATCGGCGCGGTGATCGGCGGCGGCATCTTCGTCATCACCGGCCAGGCCGCCGCCAACCATGCCGGCCCGGCGATCATGCTGAGCTTCGTGCTGGCGGCGATCTGCTGCGCGTTCTGCGCACTGGCCTATGCCGAGTTCGCGGCGATGGTGCCGGTCTCTGGCAGCGCCTACACCTACACCTACGCCACCTTCGGCGAGCTGTCGGCCTGGTTCATCGGCTGGATGCTGGTGTTGGAATACGGCGTGTCGGCTTCGGCGGTGGCAGTGAGCTGGACCGGCTACTTCCTCAGCCTGCTCGACCACTTCGGCATCCACCTGCCGGCCGCACTGGTCAACGCGCCGCTGGACGGAAAACTGCAGCGCACCGGTGCGATCGCCAACCTGCCGGCCGCGGCGATCGTGCTGCTGCTGACCTGGCTGTGCTACGTGGGCATCCGCAAGTCCTCGGCGATGAACATGACGATGGTCGTGCTCAAGAGCGGGCTGATCGTGCTGGTGATCGCGGTCGGCTGGAAATACGTCGATCCGGCCAACTGGCACCCGTTCATCCCCGCCAACGAAGGCCCGGGCAAATACGGTCTGGACGGCGTGCTGCGCGGTGCGGCGATGGTGTTCTTCGCCTACATCGGCTTCGAGGCGGTATCGGTCGCCGCGCAGGAATCACACCGGCCGCAGCGTGACCTGCCGATCGGCATGCTGCTCTCGCTGGTGATCTGCACCGTGCTCTACATCGCGATGGCCGCGGTGATGACCGGGCTGGTGCCCTACACCCTGCTCGGTACCGACGAACCGGTGGTGACGGCGGTCGCCGCGCATCCCGAGTTGAGCTGGCTGCGTGTCGTGGTCGAGATCGGCGCGCTGATCGGCCTGTCCTCAGTGGTGTTGGTGATGATCATCGGCCAGCCGCGCATCTTCATGATCATGGCGCGCGATGGCCTGCTGCCGCCGGTGTTCACCAAGATCCATCCCAAGTACCGCACCCCGCACATCAACACGGTGATCACCGGCATCGGCATCGCCGTGCTGGCGGCAGTGTTCCCGCTGGACGTGCTCGGCGAGCTGACTTCGATGGGCACGCTGGTCGCGTTCGCCGCAGTCTGTGCCGGCGTGCTGATCCTGCGCCGCACCCAGCCCGACCTGCCGCGCCCGTTCCGGATCCGTGGTGCCTGGCTGGTGTGCTCGGCCGGTGTGCTCAGCTGCATGGCGCTGTTGTCGGCGATGACCGCGCATAACTGGATGCTGATGGGGCTGTGGACCGCCGCCGGTATCGTCATCTACTTCGGTTATGGCTATCGGCACAGCAAGCTGCGCCAGTGACGGCGCGGGTCGTGTAGAGCGGAGTCCGTCGGGGCTCCGCTGGGTTTCACCGGAAAAGCTCCGGCCGAACGGGCTCGGCTCTACGCTCCAGGTGACCTCGCCATGCCCCCATAAACGAATGTCATAAGCGGGTGCTGGCCGGCCCCGGGTGGGACAGTAGAATATGGGCATGAACGCCACGAATGCCCCACTTCCCTACAGCGCCGCGCGGTTGCACGAACTGGCCAAGCTGCTGATCGTCAACGTCCGCGAACTGGCCCAGGCCGGCTGGACGCCCGCCACCAGCAGCAACTTCTCGCACCGCCTCGACGACCGCCACGCCGCGATCACCGTATCCGGCCGCGACAAGGGACGGCTGGTCGAAGACGACATCATGGTCGTGGATTTCGACGGCCAACCGGTCGGCCGCCAGTTGCGCCCCTCGGCCGAGACCCTGCTGCATACCCAGCTCTACCGCCGCTATCCGGAAATCGGTTGCGTGCTGCACACGCACTCGCCGGTGCAGACCGTCGCCTCGCGCTTGTTCGCCGGCACCGGCCACATCCGCCTGGAAGGCTACGAACTGCTGAAGGCCTTCGAGGGCAACCACACCCACGAGACCTCGCTCGACGTACCGGTATTCGCCAATACCCAGAACATGCAGGTGCTGGCCGCGCAGGTCGACACGCTACTGGACAAGCAACCGATGTGGGGGTATCTCATCGATGGACATGGCTTGTACGCATGGGGTCGCAACATGGCCGAAGCCCGCCGCCACCTGGAGGCTTTCGAATTCCTGATCGGCTGCGAGCTGGAGCTGATCAAGCTGCGCGGACTGCGCTGAAGCGCGTCCCGTTCCTCCCCCTCACAGCCGAACTGACGCCATGAGCCGACTCCGCATCTTCTCCGACATCGATCCCCAGACCCCGCAGTTCGACAGCCACGACGGCGCCCTGATCGCCACCGAGCTGAAAAAGATCGGCGTGGTCTTCGAACGCTGGCAGGCCAACCAGCCGGTCGAGCCCGGTGCCACCTCCGAGCAGGTGATGGACGCCTATCGCGCCGACATCGACCGCCTGGTCGCCGAGAACGGCTTCAAGACCGTGGACGTGGTCAGCATTGCCCCGGACAACCCCAAGCGCGAGGAAATGCGCGCCAAGTTCCTCGACGAGCACTTCCACAAGGAAGACGAAGTACGCTTCTTCGTAGGAGGCTCGGGCTTGTTCACGCTGCACGTCGAAGACAAGGTTTATGAAATCGAGTGCGTGAAGGACGACCTGATCGCCGTGCCGGACAGCACCCTGCATTGGTTCGACATGGGTGCCGAGCCCTACTTCATCGCCATCCGCTTCTTCACCGAACCGGACGGCTGGGTGGGTCACTTCACCGGCACCGATATCGCACAACAGTTCCCCCGCTACGAACCTGAGAAAGCACAGAAGGCAAGCTGACGATGACCCAACCGCAAGCGATCCTCACTGATATCGAAGGCACCACCAGTAGCATTTCGTTCGTCAAGGACGTGCTGTTCCCGTATGCGCGGCGTTCGCTGCCGGCATTCGTGCGCGAGCATGGCAACCACCCCCAGGTACGGCACTGGCTCAACCAGGTCGCCGACGAGGTCGGCGAGGATGCCGACGACGCCACCCTCGTCGCCGCGCTGCAGACCTGGATCGACGAGGACCGCAAGCACACCGCGTTGAAGGCACTGGAGGGCATGATCTGGGAGGAAGGCTATCGGACCGCCGATTTCACCGCCCACATCTATCCCGACGCTGCCCGCCGCCTGCGCGAATGGCAGGCCGCCGGCATCCCGATCTACGTGTATTCCTCCGGCTCGGTACCGGCGCAGAAGCTGTTCTTCGCCCACAGCGACGCCGGCGACCTGACCGGGCTGGTCGCCGGCTGGTTCGACACCGAGATCGGCGGCAAGCGCGAGAGCAACAGCTACCGTCGCATCGCCGAGAAGATCGGGCTGACCGCCGGCGAGGTGCTGTTCCTGTCCGACGTGGTCGAGGAACTGGACGCTGCCACCCGTGCCGGCATGAAGACCTCGCTGCTCGACCGCGTGCAGGACTATCCGACACCACGCACCCTGCACGAGATCGGCAAGCATCCGCGGGTGCAGGATTTCGACGAGATCGTCTTCTCTGCCTGAGGCATCGCGCCGGCGGGAATGACCTCGCCGGCGCCGTTTCGGATGGCGCTGCTCGCATGTGGCAGGGACTCCGGGTGGCCTGGGGCCATTAGTCCCGACACTTGGCCTGCACCGCCTGTCGGGACTGAAGTCCCTCCCACAAGTTGCCAATCTGCCAAACGCGCGGTAAACCTGCGCCTGCCTCTCTGCCATTGGCATTCGATGTCGTCCCATTCCACTGATTCACGGCGCCCGTTCCGATGCGCCATCGTCCTGCTCTTCAGCTTGCTCTGGCTCGGTGCGGGTTGCTCCTCGCAAGCCGGCCCCGCGCCGGCGCAAACCAATGCCGACGCCGAACAGCAGCAGGTCTCGGATCCGGAGGACACCGCCGCGCTGGACAAGGCGTTGAAATCACTGGCACCGCAGCGCCCTGGCGTGACCGATCTTTACGTCGTCGGCTTCGCCGGCGATGCGGGCGAGGACGTGTTCCGCAACGAGACGCTGTATTTGAAGACCCTTTTCAGTGAGCGCTTCGGCGCCACCGATCACGTGGTCACGCTGGTCAATCACCCGGACAACCTCGACGAGCATCCCTACGCCCCACTCGCCACGTATGACAACCTCTACGACACGCTGGCGCGGGTCGGCAAGCTGATGGACCCGAAGGAAGACGTGCTGCTGTTGTTCGTCACCACGCACGGCACCGAGGACCACACGCTCTACGTGAAGGTCAGCGACGACGAGGAAGACTTCATCACCCCGGAAGACCTGCGCGAGGCGCTGGACGATGCCGGCATCCGCAACCGGGTGATCGTGCTGTCGGCCTGCTACTCCGGGGGCTTCATCCCGAAGTTGAAGACCCCGGACACGATGGTGATCACCGCCGCCCGCGCCGACCGCCCGTCATTCGGCTGCGGCAACACTGCCGACGCCACCTATTTCGGCAAGGCATGGCTGGTGGATGCGCTCAACCAGACCGACGATTTCGAGCTGGCTTACCGGATTGCCACGGGCGAAATCACCGCGCGCGAAAAAGCCGAAGGCGAGCGCCCGTCGATGCCGCAGCTCTGGCGTGGCGGTCGTATCGGCAAGGTGCTGGAACGCTGGCGTGCGGGCGTGCATCCCGGTGCAGCGGTGCCCTACAGCGTGCCGGAGGCGTCAGCCCCGTTGGGTGACAGCCTGCAGGCCCGCTGGCAACCCGCCATGCCGACCGGCATTCTTGAGAGTAATTCTTGTTTCTACAACGAAATTCCGCGCTCGCTAGACTTCAGGCCATAGCGAGCCAGCCCAACCGCGAGCCAGCTACCGATCCCCGCCCGCCAGCCTTCGCTCGCCAGCCCGGATCCATCGAATGCCTCCCCTTGTGGAGGCATTTTCGTTTCTGGCGCCGAGGAATCGCTCAGTCACGTTGCCAGCTCCGGAAGTCGCTGGGTCCCCGCCTTCGCGGGGACGACGTCTGGAGGATCTTCGGGGAAGTCCAGCTGTGACGATGAAGCGGTGCTTCGACCGTCGTCCCCGCGAAGGCGGGGGCCCAGCGACTTCAAGCTCCCAGGCCACAATCACCGTTTCAACGATGCCGCGACTCCAGCACCGCGACCGCATCGGCCAGCGACAGCCCGCGCGCGCGCAGCAGCACGATCAGGTGATACAGCAGATCGGCTGATTCGCCGAGCAGCTCCGCATCGCCTTGTGCGACACCGGCCAGCGCGGTCTCCACGCCTTCCTCGCCGACCTTCTGTGCGATCCGGCGCGTGCCCTTCTCGAACAACTGGGTGGTGTAGCTGCCCTCGGGACGCGTGCGCTCGCGTTCGGCGATCAGCGCATCCAGTGTGCCCAGAAATGAGACATCCGCGCCCGGCGCCTGCGGGAAGCAGCTTGTGCGACCGGTGTGGCAGGTCGGGCCGTGTGGACGCGCCAGCACCAACAGCGTGTCGTTGTCGCAATCGACGTCGATCGAGACCAGATCCAGGAAATGCCCGGAGCTTTCGCCCTTGGTCCACAGTCGCTGTTTGCTGCGGCTGTAGAAGGTGACGTGGCCACTGTCGCGCGTTGCAGCCAGTGCCGCCGTGTCCATGTAGCCGAGCATCAGCACGCGCAGCGTGTCGGCATCCTGCACGACCACCGGCAGCAGGCCGTCGCCCTTGGCCCAGTCCAATTGCTCTGGCGACACCTGCGACGCCACCACTGCATCACTGCACATCACGCACCTCGATCTGTTGCTGGCGCAGGAACTGCTTGAGTTCCGGAATCGGAATCGCGCCGCTGTGGAACACGCTTGCGGCCAGCGCGCCATCGACGTCGGCCTGTTCGAACACGTCGGCAAAGTGCTGCATCTCACCTGCACCGCCGGAAGCGATCAGCGGCACACTGCACAGCGAGCGCACTTGAGAAAGCTGGGCGATGTCGTAGCCGCGACGCACACCATCGTTGTCCATGCAGTTGAGCACGATTTCGCCCGCACCCAACCGCTGTACCTCGACCACCCAATCCAGAGTGCGCACCGGCACCGCCTGGGTCTTGTTCGGATCACCGGTGAAGCGGCGCACGCGCCACTGGCCGTCGTCCTCGCGGATCGAATCGACGCCGACCACCACGCATTGCACGCCGAATGCCTCGGCCAGCTCGGAAATCAACCGCGGCCGGCCCAATGCCGGCGAATTGATCGAAATCTTGTCGGCACCAGCGTAGAGCACCTTGCGTGCGGTCTCGACATCGCGGATGCCGCCGGCGACGCAGAACGGAATGTCGAGCAGGCGCGCCACCCGCTCGATCCAGCCGTAATCGACCGAACGGCCCTCCGGGCTCGCACCGATGTCGTAGAACACCAGTTCGTCGGCACCCTGCTCGCGATAACGCAGCGCCAGTTCGGCGATGTCGCCCATGTCGATGTGATCGCGGAACTTGACGCCCTTGACGACGCGGCCATCGCGCACGTCCAGGCAGGGAATGATGCGGCGGGTCAGCATGCCAATGCCTCCGTCAGTTCCAGGCGACCTTCCAGCAGCGCCTTGCCCAGCACGATGCCGGCGCAACCGGCAGCCTTGGCTGCGATCACATCATCGACGTCACGAGCACCGCCGGAGACCTGTACCTGCAGCTGCGGCACCAGCCCGCGCAGATGCGCATACAGCGCCATGTTCGGTCCGGACAGCATGCCGTCACGGGCGATATCGGTGCACAGCAGGTGGCGCAGGCCGGCTTCGGCGTAGCGCACCGCGAGTTCGTCCAGCGTGGTGTCGGCGGTCTCGGTCCAGCCGTGTACCGGCAGGCGCCAGATGCCGGCTTCGTCGCGGCGCGTATCGAGCGCGACGGTGATGCGCTCGGCACCGAATTCGTTCAACCAACCGATCACCTCGGCACTCTCGCGCACCGCCAGCGAACCGATCACCACCCGCGCGGCACCGGCGTCGAGGATGCGCGCCACATCGTCGCGCGAGCGCACGCCGCCGCCGGTCTGCACCTGCAATCCGGTCTGGCTGGCGATCTGCCCGAGCAGCGGCGCCAATGTATAGCCGCCAGCCTTGGCTGCATCCAGATCGACCAGATGCATCCATTGCGCGCCGACCTCAGCGAAGCGCTGCGCACGCACCAGCGGATCATCGCCATAACGCGTCTCGCGGTCGTAATCGCCTTGCAGCAGACGCACGACCTGACCGTTGCGGATGTCCAGTGCGGGATAAACGGTGAAGCTCATTC
Organism: Pseudomonas sp. GW821-FHT07E12; assembly: GCF_058986605.1. Lineage (NCBI taxonomy): Bacteria > Pseudomonadati > Pseudomonadota > Gammaproteobacteria > Pseudomonadales > Pseudomonadaceae > Pseudomonas > Pseudomonas sp. GW821-FHT07E12. The sequence goes on from NZ_JBYSVX010000001.1 coordinate 315,985, forward strand.
GAAATCCATCTGCAGGAAGTTACGCAGGAGGCGCTCACCGGTATCGGCCGAACGCTCGGGATGGAACTGGGCGCCACAGTGCCGGCCTTGGTGCACGACCGCAGCAAACAGCCCGCCGTGGTCGCTGGCCGCCACCGTGGCCGGGGTCAGCGGTGCAGCGTAGCTGTGCACGAAGTAGGCGTAGGCGCGCTCCGGCACGCCATCGAGCAGTGACGATTCGCGCAGTGGCAACAGCCGGTTCCAACCCATGTGCGGCACGCGGATACCGGTGGCCGGATGCAGCTTGCGCACCACGCCCGACAGCAGGCCGAGGCACTCCACTTCGCCCTCCTCCGAGCGCTCGAACAACAGCTGCATGCCCAGACAGATACCGATGAGCGGTACCTGCAGTTGCCGCAACGGCTCGACCAGACCCTGCGCGTGCAGCCGCGCCATGCCTTCCGGCGCGGCACCGACGCCGGGCAGGATCACCCGCTCCGCGCCGCGCAGACCATCGGCGTCACGCACCAGACGTGCTTCGACCCCGAGCCGTTCCAATGCATAACGCACCGAGCCGAGGTTGGCGCCGCCGGCGTCGATCAACGCGACATCGGTCATAGCGCCCCCTTGGTCGATGGCAGCGCGGTGCCCTCGCGACGAATCGCCTGCCGCAACGCGCGCGCCAGTGCCTTGAAGCTGCCTTCGACCTTGTGATGATCGTTGTCGCCGCGCACCGTGAGGTGCAGGTTGAGCCCGGACGCATCACACAGCGAGCGGAAGAAGTGCGGCACCAGCTCGGTCGGCATGTCGCCGACGCGCTCGCGCTTGAATTCGCCCTCGAACACGAAGTACGGCCGTCCGCTGAAATCCAGCGCCGCGCTGGCCTGGGTCTCGTCCATCGGCAGGGTGAAGCCGTAGCGGCCGATCCCGCGCTTGTCGCCGAGCGCCTTGCGCAGCGCCTGGCCCAGCGCCAGACCGGTGTCCTCGATGGTGTGATGTTCGTCGATGTGCAGATCGCCTTCGGAACGGATGTTCAGGCTGAAACCGCCGTGCTTGCCGATCTGCTCCAGCATGTGGTCGAAGAACGGCAGGCCGGTGCTGATGTGCGCCTCGGGTGGCCCGTCCAGATCGAGTTCGACCCGGATCCTGGTTTCCTTGGTGTTGCGCTGGACCAGTGCGCGACGCGGCGCGTCGGCCAGTTCGTGGGCAATCCCGTTCCAGTCCCACTCGCCGCCGAACTGCTCGGTGTGCAGCTGGAAGCCACGGATGTTGAGGTTGTCCGCAAACTGGATATCGGTCGGCCGGTCGCCGACCATCGCCGAGCGCGCCCAGTCGATGCCGCGATCCTGCAGGTACTTCACCATCATGCCGATGCCCGGCTTGCGTGTAGGCGCGTTGTCGGCCGGGAAACTGCCGTCGATCAGCACCTCGCGGAACACGAGGCCCTGGCTTTCGAACACCTGCATCATCAAGTTGTGCGGGCCGTCGAACGTCGCTTGCGGATAGCTGTCGGTACCGAGGCCATCCTGGTTGCTGACGATGACGAATTCGTAGCCGGCGTCGCGCAGCTTGAGCATCGCCGGTATCACGTCCTTGACGAAGCGCAGCTTCTCGAACGCGTCGATCTGGAAATCGGCCGGCTCCTCGATCAGGGTGCCGTCGCGATCAACGAACAGGATCGGCTTCATGCGACCTCCCCACGAGGTGCGAGTCCTTCGCAAGAGCCCGGCACATCCATGCTGCCGGGATTCAACCTCTGCAACGCACCGAGCACGCGCTGGTTCTGTTCCGGGGTACCGATGCTGATGCGCAGCGCGTCGCCGAGCTGCGGCGCGGCGCGCTGGTCACGCACCACAACGCCGGCATCAAGCAATGCCTGGAATGCAGTTTCGGCGTCGTCAAAGCACACCAGCAGGAAATTGCCCTGCGAGGGATACACGCGGCGCACGCCGGGCAACGTCGCCAACGCTTCCTGCAGGCGATCGCGTTCGGCGCGTACCTCGGCGATACGGCGCACGGTGATGTCCAACGCAGCTGCCGATAGTCCCTGCTCTGCCAATGCCGAGCACGGTGTCGGCACCGGATACGGTGCCTGGCAGCGACGCAGCAATGCGATCAACTCGGCATCGGCGATCAGGCTGCCGATCCGTGCCGCGGCCAGCGCGTGCGCCTTGGACAGCGTGCGCAGCACCGCCAGATTCGGATAGCGCGCCAGCAGCGACACCGCCGACGGCACGTCCGAGAACTCGCCGTAAGCCTCATCGACCACCACCAGCGCCTTGCCGGCCAGCGCCTGCAAGGCCGTTTCGATCTCGGCCAGCGAAATCGCCGAGCCGGCCGGGTTCGACGGCGAGCACAGGAACACCAGCTTGGCACGCGAGCTCAGCGCGGCCTCGACGATCGCCGGAATAGCGGCACGCAAGCCGTCTTCGCCATCGACCAGCGGCACCTCGATCAGCGGTGCGTTCTGCAGGCGCGCGCAGACCGCGTACATGCCGAACACAGGCGGCGTGGTCACCACCGCATCTTCGGTGGGCACGCACAGCGCACGTATCAGCAGATCGATGCCCTCATCGCTGCCGCGCCCGATCAGCAACTGCTCGGGGGCGCAGCCGTACAGCGCGGCCAGCGCGCCGCGCAGCGCTTCCGGCTGCGGCTCGGGATAGCGACGGGTGGTCGCCTGCGGATCGGCCGGATTGGCCCAGGCCGATTCATTGGCATTGAGCCAGACATCGCCAGTCAGCTTGGCGCTGCGTGCCGAGGAATAGCCGGCGAAGGCGCGCAGGTCTTCGCGTACCAGATCGAGGATGGATGCGGCGCTCATGCTGCTGCCTCCATCCGTAGCGCGACCGCCAACGCGTGCGCGTCCAGGCCCTCTGCACGTGCCAGGGTCAACGCACAACCGCCGATCGCAGCGATGCCGGCGCGGCTGGCGGCCTGCACGCTGACCATGTTCTGGAAACTGGCGACGCTGACGCCGCTGTAGGCACGCGCCGCGCCGCTGGTCGGCAGTACGTGGTTGGTGCCGCTGCAATAGTCGCCGAGTGCTTCGGGCGTGTAGTCGCCGAGGAACACAGAGCCGGCTGCTTCGACCTGATCCAACCAGCCGCGTGGTTCGCGCAACGCCAGGATCAAGTGCTCGGGCGCGTAGCGGTTGCTGATCGCGAACGCTTCTTCCAGCGTCTCGATGCGGATCAAGCGCGACTGCGCCAGCGCCTGGCGCGCGATCTGCGCACGCGGCAGCAACGCCAGCTGGCGCTCGATTTCGACTTCGACCGCGTCGATCAACGCATCGCTGTCGGACAACAGCAGCACCTGCGAATCCGGGCCATGCTCGGCCTGTGACAACAGGTCGGCGGCGACGAAGGCGGCATTGGCACCGGCATCGGCGATCACCAGCACCTCGGACGGGCCCGCCGGCATGTCGATCGCCGCCGCGCCGGACTGCGCAACCTGCTGCTTGGCTTCGGTCACGAAGCTGTTGCCCGGGCCGAACAGCTTGTCGCACGACGGCACGCTCTCGGTGCCGTAGGCCATCGCCGCGATCGCCTGCGCGCCCCCGAGCTTGAACACGCGCTGCACGCCGGTGAGCTTCGCGGCAACCAGCACCGCCGGATCGGCCGTGCCGTCCCGGCGCGGCGGCGTGCACAGCACGACCTCGCGGCAAGCGGCCAGACGTGCGGGCACGCCCAGCATCAATGCGGTCGAAGGCAGCGGCGCACTGCCGGCCGGCACATACAGGCCGACCCGGCCGATCGGCCGCACGATTTTTTCGCAGACCACGCCTGGCGCGGTTTCCACCGAATAACCTTCGGTCATGCCGGCGCGGTGGAAGGTCTCGATGCGGGCGATCGCTTCGACCATCGCCTGCCGCAGTTCGGGCGCAATGGCGGCCTCGGCTGCGGCGAATTCTGCTTCGCTGACCTCGAACTTCTCAGGCGCAATGCCGTCGAAGCGCGCGGTGATCTCGCGCAACGCCACGTCGCCCACCTCGCGCACTTCGGCGATCAACCGCGCGACCGTCTCGCGGGTCTGCGCGGCAACCGTCTGCACCGGACGGGTCAGCGCACGCACCTGCGCCTGTTCGTCGAGCTGGTTCCACTGCAACCTGTTCATACCAGCGTGCGCTCCACCGTCAACACCATCAGACCGCGCGCACCGGCGCGCTCCAGTTCCTCCAACCGCTGCCAGGTGACTGCGCCATGGCACATCGTCTGCAAGCGCAACGCACCATTGCCGTCGTCCGGCAACTGCACAAACGGGTCGGCGTCGGGCAGCAACCGGCTCAGTTCAGGCACCGATGCCTGCTCGGCGCGGAACATCAGCAACTTGCTGTCGCGCAGCTTGATCACGCCATCCAGGCGCCGCAGCAACATCGCCAGCAGGCCGGAACGGGCATCGGCCGGATCGCGGACCGAACCGGCCAGCACCGCCTCGCTCTCCATCACCAGTTCGACCGGCTTGAGCTGGTTGGCCGCCAGCGTCGCACCCGAGGACACCAGGTCGCAGATCAGATCGGCGGTTCCCAGGCGTGGCGCGATCTCGACCGAACCGGACAGCTCGACCACCTGCGCATCCACACCCTGCTTCACCAACCACTCGGACAGGATCGCCGGATAACTGGTCGCGATACGCATGCCGGCCAGTTGCTGCACGCCCTGCCACTCCCACTCTTCCGGCACCGCCAGCATCAAGCGGCACTGGCCGAAATCGAGCCCGCGCAGCGCGCGGTAAGCGGCCGGCAAGCCATTGCGACGGCGCTCGGCGCCCTGCTCGTCCAGTTCATTGAGACCGACGATGCCCAGGTCGGCCACGCCGTCGGCGATCAGGCCCGGGATATCGTCGTCGCGCACCAGCAGCAGATCGACCGGCAGCGATTCGCCATAGCAGAACAGCTTGTCGCGGCTCTGGCGCCAGCTCAGGCCGCAGGCGGCCAGCAGGCTACGCGCCGGCTCGGCCAGACGGCCACTCTTCTGGATGGCGATGCGCAACCGGTCACGCGCCGGTGCCGCTTGGGAAGCACTCATTGTCAATTTCTCAGTGGGATTCGATGGGACGCGCGGCGGACTCGCGCAGCGCGGCGGCATAACCGCCGGTGCCGTGTTCGAGCGAGCGGGCGACGCGGCCAATGGTGGTGACGCTGACGCCGGTCAGGTCATGGATTTCGCGATACGGCACGCCCTGCACCAGCAGCGGCACCACCCGCCAGCGGTCGGCCATGGCCTCCAGCTCGGCGGGCGTGCACAGGTCGCGCAGGAAGGCCTCGACCGTCGACACCTCGCCCAGGCATGCCAATGCCTCGGCCAGTGCCCGCAGGGGGGCATCGGTGTCGCGGTCGGTTCCGGGGCTGGGTCGTTGTTTCATTGCGTTAATGTAATAGCGTGTTAGTACATTAGCGCAAACTGGCGGCGCAGGGCAACCCTGATCCCCTATCTGTTCAGCCCCAAGCTCCCTCGGACCGGGGATCCCGCGCCCTCGTTAAAGAATGCGCGACCGCCGCCGTTAAGGCGTGCAAGAGATGCGATGCCCGGCCGTAACGGACCACTTCCGGAGCCACACCGACCAAGAACCGAGGGTGGGAGGGACATGCAGGCGATGCGACATCGCGCAAGGGGGGCTTTGCTGTGCTGCTTGTTCTTCTTCTCGGCTATCGCATCCGGACAGCAACTGCCACTGCATTACTACGCGCAGATCGATGGCCTGGAAAACCTCGCAGTGAATGCGCTGGCCCAGGATCCGGACGGATATCTGTGGATAGGCACCGAGAACGGCCTGTACCGGTACGACGGAATGCACTTCCAGAGATTCGGGCCGGAAGACGGGTTGCCCGATGCCACCATCACGGCCCTGTACATCGACCCGGCAGGCCGGCTATGGGTGGGGACGGAACACGGCCTCTACCACCTCCTTCAGGAACGCCTGGTTCCGGTCCTCCAGGGTCACCGGTCGCTCCCGATCTGGCCGGGCAGCGTGCTGACCTCAACAGGCGATGGCCATCTGCTCGCGGTGAGCGAGGAACGCCTGCTGGACATCAGAACCAAGGACGCCGGCGCATCCTGGGAGGTCGTCGACGTCTTCGGCGCCGAACACTTCCGCCTCCATCCCCAGCTCAAGCGGATCTTCAGCGTCCATGCCGATTCCGGGGGCGATCTGTGGCTGGGATGTACCGACTCGTTGTGCCATTACGACGGCAGCCGTCTCACCGTACTGGGCGCTTCAAACGGCGTCCCCAAGGGTATCTGGGACGTCCTGCTCCAGGATAGGGAGGGCGCGTTCTGGGCCCGCAGCGACGATCGCATCATCGCCTTGCCGGGATCGACGGCCATAACCCCGCGCTCGCGGTTCCTCGATCGCACGCCGCAAGCCTATGCCGAAGGCAAGGCGCTGTACCTGCGTCCACTGGTTTCCGATACCGAGGGCCATGTCCTGGCCGGCACCAGCAGCGGCGTGATGCGCTGGGATGGCAACGCCTGGAAAACCTTCGACGCAGGCAATGGGTTGCGGATCGGCGGCGGCATCAACGCGATGCTGGCCGGTCGCGATGGCGAACTCTGGCTGGGCGCATTGGGATATGGGCTGATCCGATGGATGGGTTATTCGGTATGGGAGAACTGGACGGTCCACGAGGGGCTGCCGGGCACCGGCGTCTGGTCGTTCCATCGCGACCGCCAGGGCCTGCTCCATGTCGGCACCAAATCCGGCATGGCCGAGTGGCGCCAGGACCTGCATGGATTTTCCGCCGATGCGGCCCGGCACGAGGGCGCCAACCATCAGCGCGGCAGCATCGTCGAGGACGCGCAGGGGAACCTGTGGAGCAGTACGTTCACCGGGTTCCTGATCCGGCGGGATGCGCAGGGCCGGCCGGCCACCGTCGAGGCCAAACTGCCACCGATCTCCCATCTGCTCGTCGATCGGACCGACCGGCTGTGGATCGCCACGGCCACTGGCCTGTATCTCGTCAGACATCCCGAGCGTGAGACCACGCCGGTACGGGTGGCTGCGCTGACTGCCTTGACCGGACGCGATACAGAGCAAGTCCAGAGCATGTGCGAAGGACGCCAGGGAACACTCTGGTTCCTGACCCCCTCCGGACTGCTGCGTCTCGACGCTGCCGGCTGGCGCCGGCTTCCCCTGGCATCGCTCTCCACGCCACTCCCTTTCCGCACCATTGCCTGCTCAAACACCGACGACACGGTCTGGCTGGGCGGCGGCAACGATGGCATCTGGCAGATACACACGGAAGCAGCGACGCCGGACGCGGTGAATTCGACGCCTGCGCTGCTCCAGCAGCGATTGGTATTCGCGCTGTACCAAGACAGCCGCGGCTGGCTGTGGGCCACGACCGATTATGGCGTTGCGGTATGGAACGGCACGCAGTGGCGGATCTTCGACCAACAGAGCGGGCTGGTCTGGAACGACGGCAACGCCGCCCTGTACGAGGATGGCGACGGCTCGATGTGGATCGGCACCTCCAACGGCGCCTCGCACATATTGAAACCCGAGCGCCTGTTCACCGACGTCCGGACGAATCTTGTGATCGAGCGCATCGCCCGCGACGAAACCGTGCTTCCTGCAGGAACACAGCTGGATATCCCATGGCAACGCAGTTCCTTGCAGGTCGAACTGGCCGCACCGTCGTACCGCAATCGGGAGGCGCTGCTGTTCCGCTACCGGATGGTCGGGCTGGAGAACTCGTGGACGACTTCGCGTTCGCCCGTGCTGCACTACCCGCCCCTGGCACCCGGTCACTATCGCCTGCAGATCGTGGCCGTGAACCCTGCGCTGCAGACGGCCTCCGACATGGTCGAGATCGATCTGGAAATCCGCCCCTTGTGGTGGCAGAACCCGCTCTTCCATGTCGCCTGCGCGCTGGCGTTGCTGGTGAGCATCCTGTGGGCACACCGTTACCGGCTCCGGCGCGTGGTGGCGCGCCAGCAGGCCTTGGAAAGACTGATACAGGAGCGCACCCGGGAACTGGAGGAGTCACGCCAAGCCCTGCACGTACTCGCGTCGCGTGACGGCCTTACCGAGGCGCTCAACCGCAGGGCCTTGATGGAAGCGCTGGAGAAGGGACTGGTGCAAAGCCGGCGCGACCGCACACCGTTGACCCTGATGCTCGTCGACCTGGACCACTTCAAGCGGATCAATGACGCCCACGGCCATCCTGCCGGTGATGCGGTGCTGAAGGAGTTGGTGCGGCGGTTCGCGCGGATGCTGCATCCGTACGACAGCATCGGTCGCTACGGCGGCGAAGAGTTCGCCCTGGTCCTGCCCGGCTTCGATGGCCGCGGCTGTCGCGACTGGATCGTCCAGCTGCAGCAGGCGATCAGCATCGAACCGGTCCTGGCTGACGCAGGCTACAAGCTGCACGTGACCTGCAGCGCGGGCGTGGCCATCGCCGAAACCACCCACACGGTCACGCCCGACGAATTGATCGCGCAGGCGGATACCGCGCTGTACCGAGCGAAGGCGCTGGGACGCAATCGCGTCGAATACGCCAAGGAAACAGGGGACAGCGTGCCTCTCGAAGCAACGGAAGGCATGACCCTGCTACCGGGCGCCCCCATGAACACCTGATTGTGCTTGTGCGTGAGGGATATCGAGTAACCAGCGTGGATGGAGAAAATCCACGCTGTCGCCAGCTGCCGCTGCGCGAACCGCCGATGCCTGGCAGGTTGCGCGATTGAGCTAGAACAGCCGCCCTCACATCACCCGGGCCTGCTCCAACTCGACCTGCAGCGTGCTCGCCAGCTCCTCGCGCGCGACCTCGAACTGCTGCTCACGCACCAGATCCTTCACTGCGACCACGCCGCGCGCGCGCTCGTCTTCGCCGGACAGCACCACGAAGCGGATACCGGCACGCGCCGCGTACTGGAACTGCTTGCCGATCTTCTTCGGCTCCATCTGCACTTCGGTGTTGATGCCACCGGCACGCAGCAGGCGCGCGATGTCGAGCGAGTCGGCCATGTGCTGTTCGTCCATCAGCGCCACCAGCGCCTGCACGCTGCTGGTCTCGATCCCGGCGATCAGGCCGGCATCACGCAACTGCCAGAACAGACGGGTCAGGCCGATCGAGATGCCCACGCCCGGCAGCTTCGACCTGGTGTAGTGGCTGGCCAGGTTCTCGTAGCGGCCGCCGGAGCAGATCGAGCCGATCTGCGGGTGGTCGGTCAGCGTCGTCTCGTAGACGGTGCCGGTGTAGTAATCCAGGCCGCGCGCGATCGAGAAGTTCAGGCAGTAGGCACCTTCAGGCACGCCCAGCGCCCGCACCAGCTCCAGCACCTCGCGCAGCTCGGCTATGCCCTCGCGCAGCACCTCGCTCGGGCCGGCTTCTGCGGCCAGCGCGTCCAATCGCGCCAGCGCATCGGCATGGCCGCTGGAGCGCACCGCGACGAACGCCAGGATCTTCTCGACCTGCGCCGCCGGAATGCCGAAGCCTTCGCCGACCAGCGTCTCGCGCACATAGTCGGCGCCGCGCTTGTCGATCTTGTCGACCTCGCGCAATACCGCCAGTTGCAGTTCGCCCTCGGCCACGCCCAGACTCTCGAAGAAACCGCGCAACAGCTTGCGGTTGTTCAACTGCACGCGGAAATCACCGATCCCCAGTTCGGCGAACACCGCATGGATCACCGCCAGCACCTCGGCGTCGTAGCGGATGCTCAACGCATCCTTGCCGATCACATCGATGTCGCACTGGTAGAACTCGCGGAAGCGGCCGCGCTGGGCGCGCTCGCCACGGTAGACGCGCTGCATCTGGTAACGACGGAACGGGAACGCCAGCTCGTGCTCGTGCTCGGCCACATAGCGCGCCAGCGGCACGGTCAGATCGAAGCGCAGCGCCAGCTCCGGCAGGCCGCTCTCGCCCCCCGCTTCTGTCGAGTTGGCGGCGGCATTGGCCAGCGCACCGGTGGACTGGACGAAATAGACCTGCCGCTCGGTCTCGCCGCCCGATTTGGTCAGCAGCACGTCGGACAGCTCGAACACCGGGGTCTCCACCGGCAGGAACCCGAACCGCTCGTAATTGCGGCGGATGACGTCCAGCATGCGCTGGAACGCGATCTGCTCGCGCGGCAGCAATTCCATGATGCCGGGCGGCGTACGGGGCTTGATCACGAGCGGGACTCCTGCGAATCGGGGGCGAAAGACCGTAATTCTATCCGGCCTGCGGGCCGGAGGGCGCGTGGTAGAAGCGCAAGCGCCAAGGACGCCCCTCTCATCCATGGCTGTGCGCCACCTCACTCCGCGCGCCGGCGCAGTGCGCCAGGCGTTCCCCCTCTCGCGGGAGAAGGGAATGAGCGGACAATCCAATCGAATGCCGATTCCCTGTAGGAGCGGCTCAAGCCGCGATGGGGCCTTACCGGCAAAATCCATCGCCCCCATGTCCGGAACCGTCCCCTACGAAGTCCCGCAATCAGCGCCGAGCAACTGTGAGTGATGCAGCCAGTTCGGATCCGGGTAGTAGGCGAACACGAAGGAACCATCGCGGATCGTATCGATCAGCTGGTGCGCGATCGCCGGACGCACCGCCGGGCAGCCCAGGCTGCGGCCCAGGCGGCCCTGGCTCTGGATGATCGACTCGTTCACGTACGGCGCGCCGTGAATGACGATGGCGCGGTCACGGGCACGATCGTTGAACCCCGGCTCCAGTCCCTTCAGGCGCAGCGAGTAGCCGTTGTGACCGGTGTAGCTTTCCTCTGCGGCGAATGCACCAAGGCTGGACATGTAGCTGCCATCGTCGTTGGAGAACTTCGTCGCCACGTTGTCGCCGGTGTTGCGACCGTGCGCGACCCACTCCTGGAACAGCAGGCGCTGCTGCCTGAGGTCGAACACCCAGAGCCGACGCTCGGTCGAGGGACGCGAGTAATCGATCACGCTGAGCCGGGCATCGCCGGCTACCTGCCCTCGATGTCGCGCACATTGCAGTGCCTCGGTCGCCAGCGTCAGCACGTGGCGATCCAACGTCGGGGCCTGTAGCAAAAGTGCGCCGACCAGATCAGAGGCGGGCGCCGGTTGCGATGACGGTGATGGAGCAGCGGGAGCGGCCGATGCGGCGCAGGACAACGCGGCAACAGCGGTCAATCTCAGCACAGGGTGCATCAGAGGGTATTCCGGAAGCGGACTGGAATTGCGGACATCCGGTTCCGGCGCCCGCATTCTGCCCCAGATAACAGCCCCGGCCGTGAATTGCGGCCGGGGCCTTCCCTCACGTTCGAGCTGTGCTCAGCCGGCCAGCAAGCGTGCCTTCAGTTGCGCGTATTCAGGCGCCAGCGGTTCAGCTTGCGCCGGCCGTGCCAGCAGCTCGGCCAGCGCCGTCGGCACGGCAACCGATTCGCCGATCAACGGTTCGACCACGCCCTCGAACTTGGCTGGATGCGCGGTAGCCGCCACCGCCCAGTCACCTGCATCTTCCTCCGCGCCCTCGGCGCGAATCTGCTCCAGTACGTGCACGGCAGTGGCGGTGTGCGGGCAGAACACCTCGCCGAAACGACGGTGACGTTCGACGATGGTGCGGCGGATCGTGTCGTCATCCACCGACAACGCGGTGAAGCCGGCGCGCAGTTCGGCATCGTCACCGGCGTACAGCCAGCGCAGCCGCTCGAAATTGCTAGGCGCGCCCACGTCCATCGCGTTGGCCAGGGTCGCCACGCTCGGCTGCGGGGCGTAGTTGCCGCCAGCGAAGTAGTCCGGCAACACGTGGTTGGCATTGGTCGCCAGCACGATCCGGCCCAGCGGCACGCCCAGCGAACGCGCCAGCACCGCTGCCAGCGCATTGCCGAGATTGCCGGTCGGCACCACCAGGTTCAGCGGCGCACTGTGGCGTGCGCGGTGGCTCAGCGCGGCGTGCGCGTAATAGCTCATCTGCGGCAGCAACCGGCCGAGGCTGATGCTGTTGGCCGAGCTCATCGGCACCTGCGCCTGCAGATCGGTGTCGTTGAGCGCCTGCTTGACCAGCGCCTGGCAGTCGTCGAACGAGCCGGCCACGCGCAAGGCGCTGACGTTGTCGCCGAAGCAGCCGAGCTGATGCGCCTGACGCGGCGACACCCGCCCATCCGGGTACAGCACCACTACGCGCAACCCCGGCTGGCGATGGAACGCTGCCGCGACCGCCGCGCCGGTGTCGCCGGAGGTGGCGACAAGAATCGTCAACGGACGGCCAGCATCGCGACGCAGCCGGCTCAGGCTGGCGGCGAGGAAGCGCGCGCCGAAGTCCTTGAACGCCGCAGTCGGACCATGGAACAGCTCCAGGCTGTAATCGCCGGGTGTGGCCAGCGGCACCAGCGGCGCATCGAAATCGAACGCCTCGTGGCAGATCGTGGCCAGCTCGCCTTCCAGGCCGTCGCCTGCGAAGAACGGCGCGAGCAATTCAGTAGCGGTAGCGGCCAGCGTCGCGCCCGGCGCGAGGGTGCGCGGCTCCGGCAGCTTGGCTGGTACGTACAGACCGCCGTCCGGTGCCAGTCCGGCGGCGATGGCCTGACTGAGCGTGGCGGCCGGGGCGTTGTTGCGGGTGGAGATGAAGTTCATCGTGGTTCCGTGAAGAAAATTACAGAGACGTTCTGTTCTCGTAGGAGCGGCGTCACCCAAGCCTGGCTGTCGAAGCCCGCGGCGGCGAAGGCAGCCTGCACCACCGGCGCAGCGACCTCGGCGGCCTGTTTCGTCTCGAACCAGGCAAACACGCTTGGGCCAGCGCCGGAGATGCTCGCGCCCATCGCACCGGCATCCAACGCCGCGGCCTTGGCCGCATCGAAACCGACGATCAGCGGCGCACGGCGCGGCTCGACCAGCACGTCACGCAGACCGGCCCGCACCAGCGAGGCATCGCCGGCATGGCAACCAGCCAGCACCAAAGCAAGATTCGAACTCTGCGCGACGAACTCCTTCAGTGCGTAATCGCCAGCCAGCGCGGCGCGCGCGCGACGGGTTTCCAGCACGGCATCCGGATGCACCAGCAGGCTGTGCCAGCCCGACGGCACCGGCACTGGCACCAATCGCTCCAGCGTCGACAGCACCAGCCCGCCCAGGAACATCGGCCCGAGGTTGTCGCCGTGGCGACTGCCGCTGGCGACCGCCTCGCCTTCCAGCGAGTACAGATACAACTGCTCGCGACTCAGCGGCTCGTCCAGCAACGCGTTCGCCGCGACCAATGCCGCCACGCACGAGGCAGCGGAGCCGCCCATGCCAGAACTGAGCGGAATGCCCTTGTCGATCTCGACCGCGAAACCGAACGGCAACGCCAGCGCCTCACGCAGCGCGATCAGTGCCGCTCCTGCGGTGTTGCTGGCCGCTTCCAGCGGCAGCGCGACGGCGCTGCCCCGGATCGCCGCGATACGTACTTCCGGCGCCTCGATCCGACGCACCGTGACGGTGTCGCCAACACCCGCCACCGCGTAACCGAGCAAATCGAAACCCACCGCCACGTTTGCCACCGATGCCGGCGAAAATGCCCGTGCCTCGCGCAATCCGGATCTCCTTGTCTGTACCTGCGTCGTGGACATCGCAACCTCGCTCACAGCCTGGCCCCCTCGCCCGCCGCAACCCGCAGCACGTCGGCGAATACGCCGGCGGCAGTGACCTCCGGGCCAGCGCCCGGCCCCTGCACCACCAGCGGGTTCTCGCAGTAACGGCGAGTGGTGAACTGCACCACGTTGTCGGTCAACCGCAGGTTGGCGAAACCGTGCTCGACGGGCAACTCAACCAGACCGACGCTCGGCGCACCGTATGCAGTTCCCTCTGCCAAAGCCCGCACATCCAGGTGCGGGGATTTAGTTTCGGGCGGCAACTGCGCGACGTAACGCAGCACGTTGCCGCGGCTGCGCGCATCGGCCAGACGCTGCGCGAACACCGCGTCGACCTCGGGCAGCCTCGCCATGAATTCGTCCACGGAAGCCTCGCGCAACGATGCCGGCACCAGGCTCTCCACCGCCACATCCTCAAGACTGATCTCGCGCCCGGCCTCGCGCGCCAGGATCACCAGCTTGCGCGCCACGTCCACGCCGGACAGGTCATCGCGCGGATCCGGCTCGGTGTAGCCCATCGCACGCGCCTGGGTGACCAGCTCGGAGAACGGCACGCTGCCGTCGTATTTGTTGAACAGCCACGCCAAGGTGCCGGAGAAGATGCCTTCGATCGAAGTCACCTCATCGCCGGTATCGACCAGATCGCGCAGCGTGGTGATCACCGGCAGGCCGGCGCCGACCGTGGCTTCGTAGCGGAAGCGTGCGCCGCTACTCGCAGCCGCCTCGCGGATCGCCAGGAAGCGCGCAAGCGGGCCGGAGCCGGCCTGCTTGTTCGGTGTCACCACGTGGATGCCGGCGGCGAGCCAGCCGGCATAACGCTCGGCGACCTCGGCACTGCCACTGCAATCGATGATGATCGCGTGCGGCAGATGCGCCGACTGCAGGTGCGCGGTGAAACGGTCCAGATCGTTGGACGTGGTGCTGGTCGCAAGCGCGGCGCGCCAGTCGCCGGCCAGACCACGTTCGTCGAGCAGCATGCGGCTGCGCGAAGCGATTGCGCGCAGGCGCAGATCGAGGTTGGCCTTGGCCAGCAATTGCGGTTGCGCGATGCGCAACTGATCCAGCAGCGCCGCACCGACGTTGCCCGGTCCGATCACACCGACCGAAAAGGTCTGCGGTGACAGCCAGAAGCCGGCATGCGCGGCGCGCAGCGCCTTGGTCGCATGCGCGCTGTCGATCGCCACCGAGATGTTGCGCTCCGAAGAACCCTGCGCGATGGCCAGGATGTTGACCTGGGCACGACCGAGCGACTCGAACAGCCGCGCGGCCACGCCGGGCTGCCCGGCCATGCCATCGCCGACGGCCGCCAGCACGCTGATCCCGGTGGTCAGCTGCACGCGCTGCACCTGCCCCACCGCCAGCTCATGGGCGAAGGAATACAGCAGCGCCTCCTGCGCGCGTGCCGACTCTTCTTCCTTCACCACGCAGCAGATCGAATGTTCCGAGGAGCCCTGCGAGATCATCACCACCGACACCCGCGCGTTGCGCAGCGCGGCGAACACGCGTTCGGCGGTGCCGGGCACACCGATCAGGCCGGTGCCTTCCAGGTTCAGCACGGCCAGGTTCGGGCTCAGCGTCAACCCCTTGATCGGCCCGCTGACGTCGCTGCTGGCAGTGATGCGCGTGCCCGGATGCTCGGGCTGGAAGGTGTTGCGGATGATGATCGGCAGACCGCGCTCGATCGCCGGCGACATCGTCTGCGGATGCACGACCTTGGCGCCGAAGTAGGCCAGCTCGCAGGCCTCGTCGTAACTGAGCGTCTCCAGCTGCACCGCCTCGGGCACCACGCGCGGGTCGGCCGAAAGCACGCCGTCCACGTCGGTCCAGATGTGCAGCTCGTCGGCCTCGAACAACGCAGCGAAGATCGCGCCGGAGTAGTCGCTGCCGTTGCGGCCGAGCGTGGTGATGCGATCGGCGCGATCGCGCGCCACGAAACCGGTCGCCACCACCCGCGACTGCGGGTTGCGCTCGCGCCAGCTCGCCAGGCGCTCCGCGCTGACGCCCCAGTCCACGTCCACGCCAAGTTCGCCGCGATTGACCACCAGCACGTCGCGCGCATCCAGCACCGCGCAATCGTCGCCGAGCGCCTGCAGATGGCTGCCCAGCAACTGGGCCGAATAGACCTCGCCCAGGCCCTGCACGCGATCGAGCACTTCACGCGGCAGCTCGCCGATCACCGCCAGTGCGGACAGGATCTCGGACAGCTTCTCGAAGTGTGCTTCCAGCCATTCCAGTGTCGGGCCGGCGTTCTCGCCCAGCAGCGCCACCGCCGCACCGCGATGGCGGGCCCGCAGCTCGTGCCAACGCTCAAGCCACTCCGAACGCTCGGCAGCGGCGAGTTCGGCCAGCTCGATCAGTGCGTCGGTGACCCCCTTCATCGCCGATACGACGGTGACCTGCACTGGCTCCGGGCGCGCCAGCAGCAACCGGGCGACATGCCGGTAGCGCTCGGCGTCGGCCACCGAGGTGCCACCGAACTTGTGGACGACAGTGCGCGGCGCGGCCGGTTTGGCAGGAGATTCGGGTTGTGGCGAAACAGCAGGCGATGACATCGACAGACCTCGTTGGGGAGGCCCCGTCCGCTTCAGGCTGTGGGGATCCCCCGCATCCTGATCCGGGTGCGGGGCCGTGGTTTTCGGAAGTTACGCGAAGACGACGGACCGCACCGGGGTAATGGTGCCGGTGGTAATGGTGCTAATCGTGGTGGTACCGAGCACACCGGTACCCGCCGCGCCGGAAATGGCGGTGCGGGTGGCAAAGGCGATGTGCGTGGTATTCAGCATGCCGGCAACAAGACATCAGGCGTCGCGGGGCTGTCAAGTGTTGCGTTGCGACATCCGCTGCGGGACCTGCTGGAAACGGCGAAAACCTCACCTGTTCAGCGACTTGCACTTGCAACCAACCGCGCGTTGATTACGTCGGCAACCAAGTCGCGCCTGCGGTTGCGCGGTCGCGCGCGGCCACGATCGATCGCGGCTCTGCGGTTGTGCCATGAGTGAAGACCCGCCGTCAGTCCTCTTCTTCGTCCTTCTTCCGATGCAGGCGGGAAACGCGCCAGCCGTCATGTGACGAAAAGCGTCCGGTGTCCCCGAACAGCGAGTACCTCAGCGCCAGCCACGCGGAGCGCAGCACGTCCACGTGCCAACCACGGATCTTGCGATAGGCATAGGTGTATTGAGCGAACGCCACGCTGCGCACTCCTCGCCCCCGAGAAATCGCCCCGACTCGAACATAAACCCGTAGATGCATCGATGAATGCATCAATCCGGCAAAGCACTGCGAGCTGGCACTGCCATCTGGCCAGCCTGAGGTGACACGATCATGTCTCAAGATGGTGACCCCGGCGCGATTCGAACGCACGACCTGTCCCTTAGGAGGGGACCGCTCTATCCAGCTGAGCTACGGGGCCAAGGGCGGCATTGTCGCATGAACGCTCATTTTGCCAAGTCGCGCGCCCTGTTGGGACAAGGTCGAGTTGGGGCGCTCTGCTAGAATTGGCGGCTGAATCGCGCCGCATCCCCCACCTGCGCCGGCGCGCCCTGTCGCACTGTTTTTCCAGGAGATTCCATGTCCGCAGACCTGCTCAAGGCGCTCGATCTTGCCGCCTCCAACGCCGGCACCTACCTCGGCAACGGCCAGTGGTCGCAGGCCACCGGCGCCGGCGTGCTCGAGCCGCTCAACCCCACCACCAACGCGGTGATCGCCCAGGTCCAGGCGACCACGCCGGAAGACTACGAGTTGGTGATCGTCCGCGCCCAGGAAGCCTTCAAGACCTGGCGCACCACTCCGGCGCCGCGTCGCGGCGAGGCGGTCCGGTTGTGCGGCGAGGCGCTGCGCCGGCACAAGGACGCGCTCGGTTCGCTGGTCGCGCTGGAAATGGGCAAGAGCAAGCCCGAGGGCGACGGTGAAGTACAGGAGATGATCGACATCGCCGACTTCGCGGTCGGCCAGAGCCGCATGCTGTACGGCTATACGATGCACTCCGAGCGCCCCGGCCACCGCATGTACGAGCAGTACCAGCCGCTCGGCCTGGTCGGCGTCATCAGCGCGTTCAACTTCCCGGTCGCGGTGTGGGCCTGGAACGCCTTCCTGGCGGCGATCTGCGGCGACGTGTGCATCTGGAAGCCGTCCAACAAGACCCCGCTGACCGCGATCGCGACGATGAAGATCTGCAACGCGGCGTTGAAGGAAGCCGGTTTCCCGGACCTCTTCTTCCTGATCAACGACGCCGGCACCACGCTGTCGGAGAAGCTGGTCGAAGATACCCGCGTGCCGCTGATCAGCTTCACCGGTTCGACCCAGATCGGCCGCGTCGTCGCCGAGAAGGTCGCGCGCCGGCTGGGCCGCAGCCTGCTGGAACTGGGCGGCAACAACGCGATCATCCTCGACGAAAGCGCCGACCTGAAGCTGGCGATCCCCGGCATCGTGTTCGGCGCAGTCGGCACCGCCGGCCAGCGCTGCACCACCACGCGCCGGTTGATCGTGCACGAATCGATCTACGACAACGTGCTGGCAACGCTGGTGAAGGCCTACAAGCAGGTCGAAGGCAAGATCGGCGATCCGACCGATCCGGCCAACCTGATGGGCCCGCTCAACAGCCGTGGTGCGGTCGAGCAGTTCCTGACCTCGATCGAGAAGGCCAAGGCGAGCGGCGGCACTGTCGAGATCGGCGGCACCGCGATCGACCGTCCCGGCAACTTCGTGCTGCCGGCGATCGTCACCGGGCTGAAGAACTCCGATGCGGTGGTCCAGCACGAGACCTTCGCGCCGATCCTGTACGTGATGAAGTATTCGACCCTGGACGAGGCGATCGACCTGCAGAACGGCGTGCCGCAGGGTCTGTCCTCGTCGATCTTCACCCAGAACCTGAAGGCCGCCGAGAAGTTCCTGTCGGCCGCCGGCAGCGACTGCGGCATCGCCAACGTCAACATCGGCACCAGCGGTGCCGAGATCGGCGGCGCGTTCGGTGGCGAGAAGGAGACCGGCGGCGGCCGCGAGTCCGGCTCGGACGCGTGGAAGGTCTACATGCGCCGCCAGACCAACACGATCAACTACTCCGATTCACTGCCGCTGGCGCAGGGCATCAAGTTCGATCTGTAAGGCCGGGTTCCGTAGGAGCGGCTTCAGCCGCGATGAGGCTTCACCGGTGAAGCCCTCGCGGCTAAAGCCGCTCCTACGTGTCCCCTTGGGGGATAATCGCTACGTTCCCTCCTACTGCAAGGAGCGTCACCGATGAGCACTTCCCGTCAGACCAGCACTCTGGCCATCGTCAGCCTGGTTGCCGGCATTCTGGGTTGGACGTTGCTGCCCTTCCTCGGCAGCATCGGCGCGATCATCACCGGCCATCTGGCGCGGGCCGAGATCCGGCGCGAGCCGGCGCGCCTGGGCGGAGACGGTCTGGCACTGGGCGGGTTGATCCTTGGCTGGTTGTCGGTGGCAACCTGGGTTATCGGCGTGCTGGTGTTCATCCTGTTCTTCGGAGGGATGGCCTGGCTCGCGCATAGCGCGTCCTGACCTGATGAACGACCTGTCCTCCCAACAACGTTTCAGCAGCCGCGTCGCGGACTATGTCCGTTACCGGCCCGGCTATCCACCGGCGCTCATGGAGTGGATCCACGGCGAGCTGCATGTGCCGTCCACCGCCCGGGTCGCCGACGTCGGTGCCGGTACCGGCATCTCCACGCGGATGTTCCTGGAAGCCGGTCACGAGGTCTTCGCGGTCGAGCCCAATGCCAAAATGCGCGGCGCCGCCGAAGAATGGCTGGCCGGTTATCCGCATTTCCATGCCGTCGATGCCAGCGCCGAGGCGACCTCGCTCGATGCGGCCAGCGTCGAGCTGGTGTCCGCCGCGCAGGCCTTCCACTGGTTCGATCCGGAGGCGGTGCGTCGCGAATGGGCGCGCATCCTGGTGCCGGGCGGGCTGGCGGTGATCTACTGGAACTCACGCCTGCTCGACGCCTCACCGTTCCAGCGCGACTACGAACAACTGCTGCTGGATTACGGCACCGACTACATCACCGTGGCCGAGCGCTATGCCGACGACGAGACGATGAAGCGCTGGTTCGGCACCGGACTGGTGGCGACGATCCAGTTGCCCAACGTGCAGCACATGGATTTCGACGCGCTGCGCGGCCGCCTGCTGTCCTCGTCCTACGCGCCGCTGGCCGGCGATCCACGCCACGACCCCATGTTGGCCGCGCTGCGCACGCTGTTCGATCGCCATGCGCAGGATGGCCATGTCGATATCGAGTACCGCACCCGCGCCTTCGCCGGCACGTTGAACTGAGACCATGTATTCCCTAGCACGTCCTTTTCTGTTCGCCTTCGAGGCCGAACGCGCTCATGGCCTGGGCCTGCACGGCCTGGAGCTCGCCTACCGCACCGGTACCACCTCGCTCCTGGCAAGCCGGCCTGCGCCGCTGCCGACACCCGTCTTTGGCCTGAGCTTCCCCAATCCGGTCGGCCTTGCTGCCGGGCTGGACAAGAACGGCGAGCACATCGACGCGCTGCTGGCGCTGGGTTTCGGCTTCATCGAAATCGGCACGGTCACGCCGCGTCCGCAGGCCGGCAATCCCAAGCCGCGCATGTTCCGGCTGGCTGAGCACCAGGCGATCATCAACCGGATGGGCTTCAACAATCTCGGCGTGGATGCGCTGGTGAAGAATGTCGAGCGTTCACGCCGGCGTGGTGGGCTGCTCGGCATCAACATCGGCAAGAACAAGGACACGCCAAACGAAGACGCCGCGCGCGACTACCTGCACTGCCTGGAGAAGGTCTATCCGCTGGCGGACTACATCACCGTCAATATCTCCTCGCCCAACACCGCCGGGCTGCGCGAATTGCAGGAGGAACAGGCGCTGCGCCAGCTGATCGGCGATCTGCGCGAGGCGCAGGAAGCGCTCTCGGCGCGGCACGGCAAGCGTGTGCCGATGCTGGTGAAGGTCGCGCCTGACTTGAATGACCACGACATCGACGCGGCAGCGCGGGTGCTCTCGGACTTGGCGGTGGACGGTGTGGTCGCCACCAACACGACCGTGGCCCGCACGCGGGTCGAACAGCATCCGCTGGCGCAGCAGGCCGGCGGGCTGTCCGGCGCGCCGCTGCTGGATCAGTCGACGCTGGTGCTGCGTCGCCTGCGCGCGCGCCTGCCCGAGTCGATCCCGCTGATCGGCGTCGGCGGCATCGCCTCCGGCGCCGATGCGGCGGCGAAGATGGCGGCCGGGGCATCGCTGGTGCAGCTCTACAGCGGCTTCATCTTCCGCGGCCCGGTGTTGATCGGGGAGTGTGTCGAGGCGATCCGCCGCCGGCGCGAGGCTCCCAGCCGCGGAGCCGTTTCCGCGCTATGAACCAACCTATCCCGTCGCCCGCCTGGACGCTGGTCGAACACGCCCCGCTGCGCGACCTCAACACCTTCCATGTCACCGCCACCGCTCCACGGTTGCTGGAAATCGCCGATCCGCTGGCACTGCCCGAAGCACTGGCGTTGCCGGAAGTCACTGGCGGCCCACTGCTGGTGCTCGGCAGCGGCAGCAACGTGCTGCTGGCCGGCGATCCCGATGGCACGGTACTGAGCTTCACCAATCGCACACTTGAACTGATCGCCCAGCATGCCGACCACGCGATCCTGCGCGCCGGTGCCGGCACGCCCTGGCACGAACTGGTGATGTGGTCGCTGCAACAGGGCCTGTCGGGACTGGAAAACCTCGCGCTGATTCCCGGCACCGCCGGCGCCGCACCGATCCAGAACATCGGTGCCTACGGCGCGCAGGTCGGCGATTTCGTGCACGTGGTGGAAGCCTGGGACCGCCGCGACGGTGGCTTCGTCCGGCTCGACGCACAGGCCTGCGCGTTCGGCTACCGCGACAGCGTGCTCAAGCGCGAACCGGATCGTTATCTGATCACCGCGCTGGAACTGGACCTGCCGCTCCTGCACGAACTGAAACTCGACTACGCCGGCATCCGCGAGGAACTGACCGCGATGCAGGTCGAGCTACCCGAAGCCGGCGATGTCGCCCAGGCCGTGATCAACATCCGCCGACGCAAGCTGCCGGATCCCGATGTACTCGGCAACGCCGGCAGCTTCTTCAAGAACCCGCAGTTGCCGCGCGAACAGGTCGACGCCCTGCTCCACGAGCATCCGGCGTTGCCGGTGTTCCCATCAGACCAGCCCGGCACCGCCAAGCTGTCGGCCGCGTGGCTGATCGATCAATGCGGCTGGAAGGGCCATCGCGACGGCGATGCCGGTGTCTCGCCCGATCACGCGCTGGTGCTGGTCAATCATGGTCACGCCAGCGGTGCCGAGTTGCTGGAGCTGGCACGGCGCATCGCCGGATCGGTGCGTGAGCGCTTCGGCGTGGTGCTGGAACCGGAGCCGCGACTGATCGGAGCGCGCTGGTGAATCCCGCTTCCGTGCCGCTGCATGCGGCACTGCTGATGCTGCTCAGCACGCTGTCGTTCGGAATGATGGCGATCAGCATCCGCTATGCGTCGGCCGACATCGCCACCACCCAGATCGCGTTCTTCCGCAACGCCTTCGGCCTGCTCGCACTGTTGCCGCTGCTGCTCGGCCGCGGCCGCCCCATGCCGCGCACCCGGCATCTACCGCGCTATCTGGTCCGCACCATGGTTGGCCTGGTGTCGATGCTGTGCGGATTCTGGGCGATCGGGCACCTGCCGCTCGCGCAGGCGGTGACCCTCACTTACTCCACACCGTTGTTCGCCACGGTGCTGGCGGTGTTCTGGCTGCACGAGGTGGTGCGGATGCGACGCTGGCTGGCAGTGGCGGCCGGCTTCGTCGGCGTGCTGGTGCTGCTGCGGCCCTGGTCGGAGGCATTCAGCCCCGGCCTGCTGATCGCGCTGGCGGCAGCGCTGGTCGGTGCGATCGTCGCGATCCAGATCAAGCAGCTCTCGCATCTGGACCCGCCAGACACCGTGGTGTTCTACACCTACGTGTTCTGGGTGCCGCTGTCGCTGCTGCCGGCACTGTTCCAATGGACATGGCCGCACGGCGGGGACTGGCTGTGGCTGGCCGCGACCGGCGTGCTCGGCACTGCCGGGCAGTTGTTCTGGACGCGTGCGCTGCGACTGGGCGAAGTCTCCGCCTTGCAGCCGATCGGCTTCACGCAGCTACCGCTGGTGGTGCTGCTGGGCTGGTGGCTGTTCGGCGAGGAAATCGACCGCTACACCGTGCTTGGCGCAGCGATCATCCTCGGCGCCAATCTCTACATCGCCCACCGCGAGACGGTGCTGGCGCGTCGCTCGGCGACACATGCACCGATCGAGGGTGCCAAGCCTGGGGAGTGAGTTCGGCCACGTTCGCATGAGTAGTGAATTCCCCTTCACACCGGTTTAATCTTCCCGACACAACGAGCCTCTGGGGGAAGAGCGAATGATGCGGCGAGTGATAGTCGGTGTGCTGTGGATCGGAGTCGTCGCGGGCGCGCTCACGCCGATCGCCACGAAAGCGGCAGAACCACCCGCCGTCGAGGTTTTCGCGAAATCCTCGCCGTTCACCTCGTTGCGGCTGTCGCCCGACGGCGAGCACCTGGCGGTCAATGCCGCCTATGACGATGGCAACTACGCGGTGCTGGTCTACCGCATCGCCGACATGAAACCCACCGCGATGCTGCGCTTCCCGCGCTTCGAGCTGGCCAGCCAGATCGTCTGGGTGAACAACGAACGGATCGTCATCGCCAAGGCGCGCAAGCTCGGCGCGCTGGAAAAACCCCGGCCAAGCGGCGATATCATCGCCACCAATCTGGACGGAACCCGCCAGGCCTATATCTACGGCTATGAGCAGACCGGTCGCTTGCGTGGCCTGAGCCGGGGATTCGGCTACATCGCTGGATTGCCGCGCCTGCCCAATGGCCGCTTCTACATGCGCCAGCTGTCGCTGGAAACCCGCCACTCGATGCTATACGACGTCGATGCGGACACCGGCACCGGCAAGCTGGTGACTGATATCGCCGTTCCCGACCTCGACTTCGTGCTTGATGCAGACGGCACGCCACGCTACGCCTATGGTGTCGATGACGATGACCACAGCTTGCTGTTCCAGAGCAATGGGCGTGGCAACTGGCAACCGATGACGCAATTGCAGGGCCACTGGATTCCGGCCGCGTTTTCATCCGACGGCAAGCGCGTGTTCGGCGACTACAGCAGCGACGGCGGCCCCAGCCAGTGGGTGTCGAGCGATCCTGACGGCCAGAACCGCATCACCTTGGCGTCGGACCCATTCTTCAGCGTTGGCGATGTCGAATGGCGCAACACCCCGGACATGACCCCGTTCGCCGTCCAGATGGGCCGTGATAAGCCCTCGCCGCACTATCTCGACGACAGTGCCGAGGCCCAGCTGCACCGCTCGCTGATGGCCTCATTACCCGGCCGCGCGGTGGAGTTCCTCGACTACAGCACCGACGGCAAGCGCGTGTTGTTCGCGCTCTACAGCGACCGTGATCCAGGCGGCTGGTATCTGTTCGATCGCGACCAGAACAAGGTCCACCGCCTGCTGATGGCCCGGCCCGACCTGCAGCCCGGGCAACTCGGCGAGCGCCAGATGGTGCGCTTCACCGCCCGCGATGGGCTGAAGCTGGGCGCGGTGTTGACCTTTCCGCCAGGCAAGCCAGCCGGCAGCGGCTCGCTGCCGATGATCCTGCTGCCGCATGGCGGGCCGCACGCGCCCGGCGATGACTGGCGCTTCGACAGCGATGCGCAGTTTCTGGCCAGCCGCGGCTACCTGGTGCTGCAGGTCAATTACCGCGGCAGTTGGGGACGTGGACGTCGATTCGAGCAGGCTGGCTACCGGCAATGGGGCAAGGCGATTCAGGATGACCTGATCGACGGCGTGCGCTGGGCGATCACCGAGCACCTGGCTGATCCGGCGCGCATCTGCTCGTATGGCGGCAGCTTCGGCGCCTACGCGGCGATGATGGTGGCGGTACGCGAACCCGGGATGTTCCGCTGCGCGGCCGGTCAGGCCGGCATCTATGACTTGAAGATGATGTACGACAAGGGCGATATCCGTGAGAGCGAATACGGGCGCAACTATCTGCAACGCGCCATCGGCAGCGATCCGGTCGAGCTTGCCTCGAACTCGCCGGTGAATCTGGCGGAGAAGATCCACATCCCGGTCTTCCTCGCACACGGCGAGCAGGACGAGCGCGCACCCTTCGCGCAGGCTAAGGCGATGCGTGCGGCGCTGGAGAAATCCGGCAATACGCCGGAGTGGATGGCGGTGCCCCGCGAAGGCCACGGCTTCTACAAGGACGAGAACAATGTGGCGTTCTATCAGCGGCTGGAGGCCTTTCTGGCTCGTAACCTGCTCGTTTCCAGTACCCAGGCTTCGGCGGCGACTACCACCGACGCGAAGGTGCCCTGAGCACTGAGCGGTCACAGGTGCTGGCCGCTCTCACGACTGCTCGCGGAAACTGAGCGAACCGGGCCCATCTTGACCGTAATGCTGATGCACACGCTCCACCCTGCGATGAAGTACGAGATTTTCATCCCGGGGTTATATGTAACAAGCCGTTGCCCGTCGTAGCGGGCTTGGGTGACAGCAAGGGCCGGGCTCCGGCGGCCCGGGCAAGTAAATCGAGAGGAACCCCATGATCACTCAGGCTGAGTACGACAAGTACCTGCGCGGCTACCAGATCACCGACTGCGTTGTGCGCAACAGGAACTTTCTGCATTTCATCGCTCGGAACATCGAAGCCTCGGAGAACGCCAGTGTCATCTCTGAGGCCACCGTGCCGAAGCTGATGGTCGTGTTCTATCCCCAGAAGGAAAAGGGCAACCGGCTCGGCGCGCGTGAATTCGACGGATACGAGCAAATAGTGATCGGCGCCAGCCAGTACAACGAAGACAAAGCCATCTGCGTGGCCGCCGACGGTGAAGTATTCAGCACCGGCGGTGGTACATCCGAAGCCGAGCAGAACATTCCCAAGCGCAAGGAAGGTCCGCGACGCGGTGCCATTCAGCGGTTGCGCATGATCGGGGACGTGCTCCATGCCGTGGGCAGCGGCCACACCGTCTGCCGTCGCCGAGGCCGCAACGACTGGGAGTCGTTGTGCCTGAACCTTCCGCTGGAAACCCGGGCCGATGCCGACGATGTCGAGCGTTCGGCCAACATGGCCTTCGAGGATATCGACGGCTTCTCGGCCAGCGACCTGTACGCCGTCGCGGGGCGCGGTCGCGTCTGGCACTACGACGGAGATCGATGGACCCAACTCGCCTTTCCCTCGAACATGCTGCTGCATACGGTGTGCTGTGCGGGCGACGGACAGGTGTACATCGGCGCGCAATCGGGCACGGTGTTCCGCGGCCGCGGACAGGAATGGAAGCTCGTGCACCACGGCGAGCTGACTCTGCCTTTCAAGGACATCGTCTGGCACGCAGACAAGGTGTGGGCGACCGGCGACTACGGTCTATGGCAAATCGACGGCGATGTGGTGACCCGGCTTGACCTGCCTTCTACCATTGCGGTCTGCGCGGGCAACTTGTCAGCGGCCAGCGGTACGCTGCTGATGGCCGGTATGCATGGTGCGGCTTTCCATGACGGCGTGGCCTGGCATTCCATCTTCAACAGACACGAGATGGAGTAGCCAACATCGAAGGCGCCTGTGCAGGAAATCGCGGCCCGCTACCCCAACGCCTCCAACTCCCGGACACGCTCTTCGCCGGAATGCACCGCCGACTCCGCGACCGCACCACCGCGCGCCATCCTCGGCACCATGCCGGTCCAGCGCTTGAATGCGCGACGGAATTCGCGCGGGTCGTCGAAGCCCACCTTGACCCCGACCTCGGCCACGCTGAGGCGGTGCTCCTGCAACAGTTGCGTCGCGTGCTCGGCGCGGATGCGGTCGTGGAGGTCGCGGAACACCTGCCCGCTCTCGGCCAGTTTGCGTCGCAGCGTGCGCTCGCTCAGGTTCAGCACCCGCGCCACGTCGGCCAGTCGCGGATGTTGGTCCAACCGTTCGCGTAGCAGTCGCTCGACCGCGACCACGATCTCCTGCCTCGGCGCGGCGTGCTCGGGCGCCAGCCGCTGCGCGCACAACGCCAGTGCCTGGCTGGTGGTCAGCGGGTTGTGGCCGGACAGTGGATAGTCGAGCCAGCGCGTCTCGAACAGCATGCGGTTCCTGGATGCGCCAAAGCGCAACGGGCAAGCGAACAGTTGCGCATATTCGTCGGCATGCGCCGGCGCCGGATAACGCAGCTCCAGTCGCAAAGGCCGGAACGCCGAACCGGACAACTTGCGGGTCACGTTGATGCAGCTGGCGAACAGCTCCTCGCAGAAGAACGGCTCCAGCTCGACATCGTCGAACGGAACGCTGGCGACCATCGCCAGTTCGCCGGCACCGGCCGGTTCGATTGCCAGATCCAGCAGGCAGCCGCAGACGTGATAGTTCTCCATCGCAGCGGCCAGCGCCTCGCCGAGCGTGCGCGAGGTCAGCATCGCCAGTCCGAGCAGGCCGAAATCGCCGATGTCGCCTTCGCGACCGATCACCAACCCGGCGTCAGGCAGGTCCAGTGCGCGCATTGCGCGGCAGATGAATTGGTGTGCGGTGCGGTAGGACACGCGCAGGTCGGGATCGGCGAGTTGCTCGCGTCGCAACGGCAGGCCGTCGAACCAGCGCTCGCAGGCGATGCCGCGCGCATCGGCCAGGCGGACCATCGACAGCAGCTTGTCCGGGCCGTACTCGGCGGCGGTATAGCGCAAGTCCCGGCGCGCGGACCCGGCCGCTACGGCGGCAAAATCGTCGGTTTCCGTGATGTTCGACAGCCTCGGCATGCCCAGCTCTCCCCGACACACGCAGATGGGTTTTCTAGCACGCCTGCCACGATGTGACCAGAAGGTTTCAGCGCCGACCGGAGAGATCGGCCATTCACCGCACCGCACGCACCTTGCGCACGGCCAGTCCACCGGCCAGCGTCGCCACGGCGGCGGCCAGGAACAGCATCGGGTAGCCGCCCAGCCGGGTTACCAGCAGCGCAGCGATCGCCGGCCCGACCACCTGCGGGGCGGCGCTGGCGATATTGATCAGCCCCAGGTCCTTGCCGCGGTCCTGTGCGCGCGGCAGCACCTGCGAGACCAATGCCAGATCGACCGCGACGTAGGCGCCGTAGCCTAGCCCTTCCAGCGCCGCGGCAAGCATCACCCAGCGCCAGTCGTTGCTCACCGCCAGCACCGACAACGCCACTGCCATCACCACCGCGGCGACCAGAATTATTGGCTTGCGCCGGTGCAGGTGATCGGAAAGCCAGCCGCCGGCCAGCGCGCCGACGATCACGCCGGCGGCGTACAGCCCGATCAGCACCATCAGGCCATCCTCGGCGCTCTGGCCAGGGAACAAGCGCGGGTACTGCAGACGGTCGCGCAGGTAGTACAGCAGGTACAAGGTGCCGATCGCATTGCCGAGATTGACCAGAAAGCGCATGAGCCAGGCCCAGGCGAAATCCGCGTGTCGGCGTGGATCGATCCACCAACTGCTGCTCGCAGCGGGTGGTTCGGAGGACCGTGACATCACCGGTGTCGCGCTCTTCCCCACCAACCACGGCATCGGCACCGTACACAGCAACAGCAACAGCGCGACGCCGGCATAACCTTGCGCGACACTGCCGGCGGTGGCGGCCAGCACCGCGCCACATAGCGCGCCGAGCGGCTGCATCACCCCGACCCAGGCCCCGCACAGCGCACGTTGTTCGACCGGAACCCGATCTGGAATCAACGCGTTCAGCGCCGCCAACATCGCGTTGAGCGACAGCTGCGCGGCACACCAACCCAAGACCATGCCGGTGATGCCCTGCTGCTGGCCCAGCAGCACCAGACACAGCGCTCCGGCGACGGCGCCTCCGAATATCCACGGCAGACGTCGGCCGAAGCGCGAACGAGTGCGATCCGAACCGGCACCGGCCAACGGATTGGCCAGCATCGCCACCAACGCACCGACACCGGTGATCCAGCCCAGCAACGCTTCCTTGTGCAGCGGCTCGAGCACGCCGACCTGCGCCGCCAGCAGCACCTGCAACGGCCCGAAGAATCCGGTCCACACCCCGAGATTGGCCAACGCCAGACCGGCGATGAAACGCTTGTTCACCGGCGCGAGCACGACAGCGACGTCGCCATCCTCAGCGTGCGGCGCCGTGTTCATCGTTGTGCGGCGATGCAACGCCGATACCACTCGAACGAGGCTTTTGGCGTGCGTCGCTGGCTGGGGTAATCGACATGCACCAGGCCGAAGCGCGGCCGATAGCCTTCGGCCCATTCGAAGTTGTCCAGCAACGACCAGACGAAGTAGCCGCGCACGTCCACGCCGGCGTCGATCGCCCGGCGCAGCGCTTGCAGATGTGCACGCAGGTAGGCGATGCGACGCGGATCGTCCACCTCGCCCGCCGGCGTCGTCGCATCGGCGAAGGCCGCGCCGTTCTCGGTGATGACGAGCGGCGGCAGTCGCTGGCCATAGCGTTTGCGCAGGTACAACAGCAGCTCGGTGAAGCCCTCCGGGGTGACCGGCCAACCCATCTCGGTGCGCTCCAACGCTTCCGGCGGATCGGCCGCCTCGATCGGCACCTCGCCGGTGGCACGCCTGACGTATTGCGCGTTGTAGAAATTGACCCCGAGGAAATCCAGCGGTTGCGCGATCAGTTGCAGATCGCCGGGCATGATCGCCGAGGTGTCGATGCCGAACAGACGCAAGCCGCGCGGATAGCGCCCCAGCAGCAGCGGATCGATATGCCCGCGCAGATGCAGGTGTTCGAGCAACCACGCGGCCAGATGGTCACCAAGTCCGCGCGAAGCCGGTCGTGTCCGCGCCATGCTCTGTGCAATGCCGATCCGCGCCTGCGCTGGCAATCGTGCACGCAGCGCCTGCACCGCCATGCCGTGCGCGAGCAGTTGGTGATGCCAGATCGGAAACATGCCAAGACCGCGTCGCTCGCCCGGCGCATGCACGCCAAGCGCGTGACCGAGTACGGTGTGTTCGAAGGTCTCGTTGAGGGTGATCCAGTCGCCGATTCGATCGCCGAACTCTACTGCCAGCAGTTCGGCGAACTCGGCGAAGCGTGCGGCGGTGTCGCGATTGGTCCAACCACCGCGTTCCTGCAAGGCCAACGGCAGATCCCAATGGAATAGCGTCGGCACTGGCCGGATGCCGCGGCCTTGCAATTCGTCGAGCAGGCGACGGTAGAAATCCAATCCTTTCGGATTGGCCGGCCCACGCCCTTCCGGCTGGATCCGGGTCCAGGCGATCGAGAAGCGATAGGCATCCACACCCAACCGTTGCAGTAGGGCGACGTCCTCGCGGTAGCGGTGATAGTGATCGCAGGCGATGCGGCCATCTTCGCCACCCGCAATCGCATCGGGAACGCGACAGAATGCGTCCCAGATCGACGGCCCGCGCCCATCCTCCTCGGTCGCGCCCTCGATCTGGAACGCCGAGGTCGCCACGCCCCACTGGAACATGGGCGGGAAACGCGGGAATTCGCCGTCGTCGTGCATTCACTGTTCCTCGAACGGCGTCCAGCGATCGACGATACGGCCGTCCTCGAATACCCAGACCGGACCGAACTGCAGCAGCATGCCCTCGGACTGATGCGGCCTGAGGAACACCAGATCGTCCACCGCCAACGCCGGCCGTGTCGGCCCGGTGTAGATCGCCTGGTTGTAGCTGGTGCCGAACACACCGGGCCGACGCAGTCCCGGTGGCGAGGCAACCTGCGCCGGCCAGCCGCCGCCATAGATGAAGTAGGTCTGCCGCGCCGCGCGTGGTCCGCCGACCAGCAACCGCGAGAACCACTGCGGCCCTGGCAGGCGTACGCCTGGCAGGCGCTTGAGCACCGGCGTGGCGACGAACAGCGCGGGCTCGAACTCGGCCAGCAGATCGATATCGAAATCGCTCGGTTTGAGCAGCGCCGAGCCCGCGCTGACATCGTTCAATGGCGAATCGCCACCACTGTGCAACACGATCGTCGGGCTACCGGCGCCGTTCCAGCAGGCATGCGCGGATTGCTCCGGCAACGCTTCACTGACTTGTTGCTGGAAGCGGCGATAAGTCTCGACCGCGCTGGCGAAACCATGCGCACGCGATTCGACCAGTGCCGGCAGCTTGCCGACATGCGCGTCGTAGCCCATCAGCCCGGAAAAGCGCAGTCGCTGCGGATATTCGCCAAGTAACTGCAGCATCTGCTCCATGCCGGCGGCGTCTTCGATACCGCCGCGATGCAGACCGACATCGATCTCGATGTTGATCCGCAGCACCACGTCCAGCTCCTGCGCCAGTGCCGCATATTCGTGCAGGCGCTGCGGCGTATCGATCAGCCATTGCAATTGCTGCTCCGGCACGAACGCGGTTTCGCCCAGATGCCGGTAGAAGTGTCGCGCCGCTGCGACCGGTAGTGGCTTGCCAAGCAGCAGATCGGCAACAGGAAAGGCGCGCGCAGTCTGCAGCAACTGCGGCTCGTGGAACACCATCAACGCACGCGTGCCGGTCAGCTGCATCAATTCGTCGAGCATGCGCGGCACCGGCAGCGATTTCTCGACCAGACGCAGACGCTGCCCCGGGCCAAACAGCGCCCGCATCCGCGCGGCGTTGCGATGCATCCGCGCGCGGTCCAGCACCAGCACCGGCCAAGCCGCGCCGGCCTCGCGCAGTGCCGTTTGCAGACCGGTGAAGTAGCGATCGTGTGCAGCCGTCATCTCAGTCCACTCCGAACAGAACACGCAGATACGGATTGAGAAACTTGCCGCGCGGATCGAGTTCGGCCCGCAGACGCAGGAACTCGCCCAGTTGCGGATACAACGCACGCAGGCCGGCGGCATCGACCGTGTGCAGCTTGCCCCAGTGCGGCCGCCCGCCGTGGCGACGCAGGATCGGCTCGATCCGCTCGAACAGCGGGCGATGATCCTGCTTGTAGTACTGATGCACCGCGATCGACGCGCGCGGACCATCGCCAAACGGGCTGAGCAGATAGTCATCACCGCCGACGTAGCGGTATTCGACCGGGAAGAACACCCCGCGGCCGTCGCGTGCCAGCTCGCGGCAGACCTCATCCATGCACGTCGGGCCACGCTCTGCCGGCACGTGATATTCCATCTCGTTGAAGCGCACGTTGCGCGCCGATGGGAAAATCCGGTGCCACTCGTTGACCCGCTCGCTGGGTTTGACGAAGCGCGCCACCAGCCGTTGCAGATGGGGCGCCAGCGGCGGCAACAATCGACTCAACTCGCTGCACAGCTGCAGCAGCCCATCCTGCGAATCGGCGCCCTGCTCCTGTTCGGTGACGGCGTCCTCGCTGATATCCAGCACCTTGACGATCGCCACCTTGCCGCCGGGGAACGCCCAGAATTCGAAATGGCGATGATCGC
Source organism: Pseudomonas sp. GW821-FHT07E12 (assembly GCF_058986605.1). Classification (NCBI taxonomy): domain Bacteria; kingdom Pseudomonadati; phylum Pseudomonadota; class Gammaproteobacteria; order Pseudomonadales; family Pseudomonadaceae; genus Pseudomonas; species Pseudomonas sp. GW821-FHT07E12. The sequence goes on from NZ_JBYSVX010000001.1 coordinate 347,836, forward strand.
GCTTGAGCTGCTCCAGCTCTGCGAACACCTGCGGCAGCGGCAACGCCCATACCCGCTCGCGCAACCGGTAGCTCGGAACGTTCTGCAACTGTGCTTGAGTAATCACCCCAAGCGCTCCGAGCGACACCGCCGCAGCACGAAACAGGTCGGCGTCGCGCTCGCGGCTGCACTCCAGCACCTCGCCCTGCGCGGTGACCAGGCGCAGTTCGGTCAGACTGGCGGCAATGCATGGCAGTTGCGCACCAGTACCGTGGGTCGCGGTGGACAGCACCCCGGCCAGGCTCTGCCGATCGATGTCGCCCATGTTCGGCAGCGCCTGCCCAACCGCCTGCAGCAGCGGCCCGACCTCATGCAGGCGGGTGCCCGCCCACAAGCGGGCGCGATGGCGTTCGGCATCGTGGTCGATCAGCCCGCTCAAGCGATCCAGTGATACCAGCGTGCCTGCGGTCGGCACCAGCGCGGTGAACGAGTGACCGGCGCCGACCACGCGCAGTTGCTCGGCATCGCGCACCAGCGTGGTCAGCGCCTGTTCGTCGGCCGGCTGCACGATCGACGCCGGTCGCGCCTGCTGTAGACCGGACCAGTTGCGCCACGGCGTCGTTGCGGGATTCGAATTCATGGCGGTCCCGGTGCGGGCTGCGGCGATGGAAGCACTCGTCGCAAGCCGTAAGCGGCAATCACTGCTTGCACCAACAGCACCGCCAACAGGAAGCCGGCGCCCAGATCCCAGCGTGCGTGATCCGCTGCCCATGACAGCGCGAACACCGCGGCCGACGCACCGATGTTGCCTGCCAGCCAGAACAGACTCAGCGCCATGCCCGCGCGCGCCGCGCCGGCTGCGTCGACCACCGTGGCGACCAGCAATGGCAGCGGCGCCAGCAACGCCGCACCGAGCAGCAACCCCGCCATGCACAGGACCATGAAATTGCCGCTGGTGAACAGCAGCAAGGTGATTCCGGTGCTCCCCAGCGAGGCCAGCACCAGCAGCCGACGCAGGCCCACCCGGCGACGCAGCGCCTCGATCCAGAACATCCCGGCAATGGCACCGGCCAGCATGCATAGCGCGACCAGCCCGGCATGCAGTGCATCGATGCGATGACGCTGCAGGATCGGCTCTATCCAGGTCGAGACCGCATTGAAATAGCCGTTGCCGAGCAGGATCAGTCCCAGCACCGCGAGCAGCGGCGGTGTCTTCAGCAACGGCAGCACCTGCCCACGCCACAGCGTTTTCGCGACCGACACCGATGTGGCGACCGGCGGGCGTGGATCAGCCGGAACCACCACGAACACCAGCAGTGCCAGCAGCGCGAGCACGACCACATCGGCCCACAACGAAGCACGCAGCATGCCGCCCCCCGCCAATGGCACCAGCACGAAGGCCAACCCCAATCCAACGAACAACGCCATGCTGCTGATCTCGGTCGCCAGCAAGCGTTGTCTGTCGTCGAACCAGGTGGCTGCCAGGCGCCCGGCCAGCCCCATCACCAGTGGCTGCACCAGCGCGAGCAATGCCTGGAATCCCAGCGCCTCGGCGTAGCTGGAGGCCTGCGCGCGCCCGAGTACGGCGATCGCCATCACCAGTGACGCCAACCGCAACGAGGTCCGCACCGGCCAGCGGTCGATCAGTGCACCACTCGGCAGTGCCAGCAATACGAACAACACCGGAAACACCAGCGAGAACATGCCGATCGCCCCGACCGACACGCCGTACAACGCGGCCGCATCGTCGGTGACCGGCGCCAGCCGCAGCCATTCCCATTGCATCGCCGCCTGCAGGCAGGCGTACAGGATCAGAACGCGGAAACGGGTCGGCATCGGTATCGGCGCCTGCGGGAGAGCCGGGATCGGCTTCACATCACTGCACCACAGCCGGGCGCGCCGGCCATAGGGATAATTTCGGCCAAAACTCCCTCCGGGCTTGCCCCCTGTAGGGCCGAGCCTGCTCGGCTGCCCTTTACGTCATGCATGCCGGAATGGAGAGCAGCCGAGCAAGCTCGGCTCTACGACACCCGAAGGTTTACCGGGCGACGTTGCGCAGCGCGCTTGGACTGGTCCCGCACCACTGCTTGAACGCATGCCGGAATGCCCGCGCGTCGCTGAAACCCAGTGCCTGCCCGACCGCCGCGACCGTCATGCCGCTTTCGCCCAGCAACTGCCGCGCCATCTGCGAGCGCACCCGCGCACTGACCACACGGAACGAGGTGCCCTGCTCGCACAGGCGCCGGTGCAACGTGCGTACGCTGAGATCGAGCAGCCGCGCCGCACGTTCGGCCGACAGCGCGGCCAGGCCCGGCTGCGCCAGCAACTGTTCCAACGCCTGCACCGCGTCATGCGGCTGGCTTTGATCGCGCTGTTCCAGCAGCTGCAGCAATTCCACCGGGATAGGCGCGACCTTGCGCAGCGGCCGGCGCAGCCATGCAGCGTCGAGAACGAAGCGATTGCCATCCTGACCGAAGCGCGGCATCACTCCGAACAGCTCCTGATAGCGCTGCGCATGCGCCGGCTCGGGATAGACCAGATCGATCCGCAGCGGCAGCGGCGCCTCGCCGAGCAGGATCCGGCCCAGCGCGATCAGGCTGGCAAACAATTCCTCGACCAGAAACCGCAGCACCAGCGGATCGTTGAAGCTCGAACGCGCGACCAGACTGACCGTGCCGTCCTCGACCCGCCAATCTACATCGAGCAGACCGCCGCCCTGACGCTGGTAGCGCACACCGATCTCGATCGCCTCGGCCAGATCGGGCGCCGCCGCCATCGCGTAGCCCGGCAGACCGAAACAGTGCAGCCCCTGGCTGCGCCCGACTTCGAGCCCCAGGTCTGGCCGCACACTGAGCCGCAGCGCACGCCGGATGATCCACCAGGCCTGCCGCCGCGATACCAGATGCCCGCCACGCAGCTCGGCGACGCCGAACCCGAGGTTCGCGCATAGCCGCTCGCACTCGATCCCGTTCGCGGTGGCGTACTCGATCAACGCCAGCAGCAGCGCCGGATCGGTCTGCGGGACGAACTGCTGCGGTTCGAGACGGGGCCGTGGCATGCGGCCAGCATAGGACTGATCGTGGTCCTGTTGCCCAACCCGGCCCTACACCGGCTCCCCCGGTAATCCACCTAACTCCGTCATCCCCGCGCAGGCGGGAACCCAGCGACTTCCACACCCTCTCTCTATCGTCATCCCCGCGCCCCAAACAACTGGCCGGATATCCCCCCTTTTTTGGCGAGCATGCCCCCTCCGCATCCGGAGCCGCTCCCGATAATGAATCCGCACGCGACCCTCCACGCAGGCGGCCCGCCGCCCCGGGCGTTCGTCCCAACCGCAGCGAAGCAGAGACTGAATCCATGAAGACGATGAATCGCACCTCGCTTTCCAAGGCCCTGGCCTGCGCCCTGATCGGGTTCGGTTGCAGCCAGGGCGCCGCCGCTCAGTCCCAGCCCGCCGCCGCGAACGCAAACACGTCCGACGACTCCGTCACGCAGTTGGACACCGTCGTGGTCACCGCACAGAGCCGCAGCCAGGAGATGCAGAAGGTGCCGATCGCCATGCAGATCGTCGGCGCCGCACAGATCGACAAGCTCGCCGCCACCGACCTCAGCCAGGTGGCGCTGTACGTCCCCGGCCTGGTGGTCGAAGCCGACCAGCCAACCCAGCCCTCGTACCAGATCCGTGGCATCTCCACCGTCGATTTCGGGATCGGCACCGATGCCGCGGTCGGCATCTACATAGACGGCGTCTACGCCGGCCGCTCCGGCGCCACCTTGCTGGCGTTCAACGACATCCAGCGCATCGAGGTGCTGAAGGGCCCGCAAGGCACCCTGTTCGGCCGCAACACCGCCGCCGGCGCGATCTCGATCGTCACCAACGAACCCGGCGACAGCTTCGAAGGCAAGGTGCGGTTGCGCGCCGGCAACTACGGCAAGCGCTACGGCGACGCGCTGGTGAACCTGCCGCTCAACGACACCATGGCGCTGCGCATGAGCGTCTACGACAACCAGAGCGATGGCTGGATCAAGGACGCCGCCACCGGCAAGCACTACAAATCCGACGACGATTGGGGCACCCGCGCGGTCTGGCGCTGGAATCTCAGCCCGGACACCCGGGTGCTACTGAGCTGGGAGCACGAGCGCCTCGACCAACCCGCGCGCCCGGCGATCGGGCTGATTCCGATGTCCAGCGACAGCAGCGATGCGGCGCCCTATCCGGCCGATCCCTCCACCTATCTCAACCCGCTGCATGCGCCGCTGTACAACGATGCGATCAACGAAGGCGAGTCGCGCACCTACGACGCCGCCACCCTCGCCGTGGTGCATCACTTCGAATGGGGTGAGCTCAAGGCCACCACTGCCTGGCACGGCTTCGACACCTACAACCTCGGCGATTACGACGGCACCAACCACGTCGCGACCTACCTCGACACCGCCAACATCGAGCACAACAGCAACCTCTACCAGGAGTTCAAATTCTCCGGCAACACCGAGCTGATCGACTGGGTGGCCGGCGCCAGCTACTACCGCGAACGCGCACGCCAGACCAGCCAGGTCGACACCAACACCACCACGCTCGACACCCTGCTCGGCAACGCCTATGGCGTGGACAAGCCGCTGGCCAGCATCGGTGACGCGTTGGCCGCCTTCGACCTTCCGTACAGCCTGCTCGGCTATTCGTGGACCGAGTCGATGCAGAACCGGCTCAACTACGATTCGTGGGCAGCGTTCGGCGACGTCATCTGGCATCTGACCGACCGCCTCAACCTCACCACCGGCCTGCGCTACACCCGCGATCACAAGCGCTTCTCCTGGTACAACGCGCCGCGTCGCGCCGACGAGCTGGACGGCGTGCTGCAAGCGCTCAATGACTACGGCATCACCGGCGTGCTTCCGGAGGACGCGCAGGCGATCCTGGCCGCGCTGGGCTCGAACCTGATCTACACCGACGCGATCGGCACCCGTGTGGCGATGAACAACACCTGGTCCAAGTTCAGCCCGCGTGTGGTGCTGGATTACGCGTTGACCACGGATTCGATGGTCTACGGCTCCTTCAGCAAGGGCTACAAGGCCGGCGGCTACGACAGCGTCGAGGTCGGCTCACTGTTCCAGCCCGAGGACGTCACCAACTACGAGATCGGCTACAAGGCCAACCTCCCGCGCTACCACCTGCAGTTCAGCGCCTCGGCCTATTACTACCGCTACGACAACATCCAGTCGTTGACGCTGGATTCCTCGACCGAGTCGATCGTGCCGCTGTACCTGACCCGCGTCTCCGACCAGGAAGCCAAGGGCCTCGACGTGGACCTGCAGTGGCGCGCGAGCACCGCGCTCAAGTTCAATCTCTCCGGCGCCTACATCGATTCGACCTACCGCAAGGCCACCACCGACGAGGGACTCGATCTCTCCGGTCAGCCCACCGGCGAGCCTACATTCTCGTTCGCCGCAGGCATGTCCTACACTTGGCAGAACGTGTTCGGCGGCAGTCTGGAATTCGACCTCTCGCAAGCCTATCGCGGCAAATCGCGCTGCAACCTGGAGTCGGTCGAACAAGGCGAATGCGACGTCAGCCCGAACTTCTCCATCGGCGCCGCGCAGCAGCGCACCGATGCACGCCTGGACTGGAGCTCACCGACCGGCGCCTGGGCGGTCGCGCTCTACGTCAACAACGCCTTCGACAAGCGCTACGTCACCGGCGTCGACAACATCACCTTGTCGACCCTGGGCACGCCGTACGCCCGCATTTCCCCGCCGCGATTCTGGGGTGTGGAATTCAGGGCCAATTTCTGAATACCGGAGCCTTCTTTTGAACAACGATCTGGAATCAAGCCGGCAACGCCTGCGCGAAGCCCATGCGCGCGAGCCGATGCCCGACTGGTCCCGACGCGCGCAACGGCTGCAACGATTGCAGACGCTGCTGCTGAACAACCGCGCCGATATCTGCGCCGCGATCGATGCCGATTTCGGCGGTCGCCCGGCGCAGGAAACCGAGCTGATGGAGCTGTATCCCAGCCTGTCGGAGATCCGCTACGCGCTGCGCCATGGCCGCCGCTGGATGTGCGAACGCGGCAGCTGGGCCGGGTTTCCGTTCTTTCCCGCGCGCAATCGACTGTTGCCGCAACCTCTCGGCGTGATCGGCATCATCGTGCCGTGGAACTACCCGCTGTATCTGGCAATCGGTCCGCTGATCGGCGCACTCGCCGCCGGCAACCGAGCGATGCTGAAGATGAGCGAGCTGACGCCGCGCTTCTCGGCACTGTTTGCTGAGCTGGTGCACGCGCATTTCGGCGACGACGAGGTCCGCGTGGTCAACGGCGACGCCAGCGTCGCGCAGGCCTTCGCCAAGCTCGGCTTCGACCATCTGCTGTTCACCGGCTCGACCGCGATCGCCCCACAGGTACTGCATGCCGCCGCCGAAACCCTGACTCCGGTGACGCTGGAACTGGGCGGCAAATCGCCGGCGCTTATCGCGCCTGGCGCACGCTTCGAACATGCGGTGGAACGGATCCTCGTCGGCAAACTCGCCAACGCCGGACAGACCTGTGTCGCTCCCGATTACGTGCTGTTGCCGCGCGAGCAGATCGACCGCTTCGTCACCGCGGCACGCGCAGCGGTAACGCGGATGTACCCCGACCTGCCCACCAACCCGCTGTACACCAGCATCGTTTCCGAGCGCCACGGCCAGCGCCTGCTGAATCTGCGCGACCAGGCCGTCAGCGCCGGCGCCACCGCACTCGCCCTCGGCATCGACGACGCTCAAGCCACCGGCCCCTTCAACGGCCGCCGACTGGCCCCGACCCTGCTGCTCGACGTGCCAGAGCAGGCGGCGGTGATGCGCGAGGAAATCTTCGGCCCCTGGCTGCCACTGGTGCCCTACGACACGCTCGAACAAGCTCTGGCCTACATCGCCGCTCGCCCGCATCCGCTGGCGATGTATTTGTTCGATGACGACCCGCGTCGCGTGCGGCAGATCCTGCGCACCACCATCGCTGGCGGCGTCACGCTCAACGACACCCTGTACCACGTCGCCCAGCACGCACTCCCGTTCGGCGGCATCGGTCCATCCGGCACCGGCAGCTACCACGGCGAACATGGCTTCCGCACGTTCTCGCACTTCAAACCCGTCTTCGCCCAGGCCCGCCTCAACGGCGCCGCCCTGCTGGCGCCGCCCTACGGCAAACGCTTCCAATGGGTGCTGGATTGGCTGCTACGGCGCGGATGACGACACGCTCTATAGTGCGTGCATGCCAACACCCTCAAAGACTATCGGCCTGATCGGCGGCATGAGTTGGGAATCCACTCTGCCCTACTATCGGCACATCAACGAGACCGTCCGCCGCGAATGCGGCGGCCTGCATTCGGCCCGCTTGCTGCTGTACAGCGTGGACTTTCACGAGATCGAACGTTTGCAGCGCGCCGACGATTGGGACGGGGCTGGATCGGCCATGGCCACTGCCGCGCGGGCGCTACAGGCAGGCGGTGCAGACTTTCTGATCTTGTGCACCAACACCATGCACCGTGTGGCCGATGCCATCGTCTCGGCTACCCCGCTGCCCTTGTTGCACATCGCCGACGCCACTGCCGATGCGCTCGTGGCTGCCGGCATACAACGCGTGGGCCTGCTTGGCACACGCTTCACGATGGAACAGGCGTTCTATCGCGAGCGTCTGCAACAGCGTGGTTTCGAGGTACTGGTTCCCGAGGCCGACGACCGCGTCCTGGTGCACACGGTGATCTACGACGAGCTTTGCCAGGGCCTGGTGCGGACCGAATCACGGCAGGCGTTCGCCCGGATCATGGCTCGGCTCGAAGGTGCTGGCGCGCAGGCCATCATCCTGGGCTGCACCGAGATTTCGTTGCTGGTGCAGGCCGGCGATGCCAGCGTGCCGCTCTTCGATACCACGGCACTCCACGCGGAGGCAGCAGCGCTACGCAGCCTGCTCTGAACGCACATCGCGGCGACGCCAACGCGGCCGCCGCGCGCCACGAAACATCACCAGATACAGCCCGACCACCCACACCAGCGCCGCGCACCAACCTCCGAGGATGTCGGAGGGGTAATGCACACCGAGATAGATCCGCGACGTTCCCACCAACAGCACAAACACTGTCGCAATCACCGCCACCGGCCAACGCCAACGCGTCCGCCACGCCAGCGCGATCACCACCGCCGCCAACGTCATCGAGCCCATCGCATGACCGCTCGGGAAACTGAAGGTGCTCTCCGGCGCGATCGACTCCCACAGGCTCGGCCGCTCACGCTGGAAAAAGTGTTTGGCCCCCAGGTTCAGCAGCGCCGAACCGACGAAGCCGAACCCCGCGAACGAGGCTTCACGCCAACGCCGCAACGTCAGCAACCCGATCACGATCACGATGTCGAGCGGGATCACGCCGTACTGGTAACCCAGCCTGGACATGAAGACGAAGAACGCATCCAGCCATGGCGACGCCATGTCGCGCATGTCCCACAGCAGCGGTTCGTCGAAGAACGCATCCTCGAACTTGTGCACATCGTCAGCCAGCGCGACGAACACGCCCAGCGGCAGCAGTACGCCGGCAAACAACAGTACGAGACGCCACGCATTGTCGCGCAGCCAATGACGGAAACCGGCCGGCGTCTCAGCCGACCGGACGCGCATAGCGGGTTTCGACGTACTCATCGATCAGCGTGACGAACTCCTGCGCGATGTTCTCTCCGCGCAGCGTCACCTTCTTCTCGCCATCGACGAACACCGGCGCCGACGGCGCCTCCCCGGTACCCGGCAGCGAAATGCCGATATTGGCGTGGCGCGACTCGCCCGGCCCGTTGACCACGCAGCCCATCACCGCCAGGGTCATGTTCTCCGCGCCCGGATGGGTAATGCGCCACAGCGGCATCTGCTCGCGCACGTGGTTCTGCACCACCTTGGCCAGTTCCTGGAAGAACTCGGAGGTGGTGCGGCCGCAGCCCGGACAAGCGGTGACCATCGGGGTGAAGGCACGCTGGCCGGTGGTCTGCAGCAGTTCCTGCGCGACGATCACTTCCTGGGTGCGCGACTGGCCCGGCTCGGGCGTAAGCGAAATGCGGATCGTGTCGCCGATACCTTCCTGCAGCAGCACCGACAGCGCCGCGCTGGAGGCGACGATGCCCTTGCTGCCGATACCGGCTTCGGTCAGGCCCAGGTGCAGGGCAAAGTCACAGCGGGCCGACATGTCGCGGTACACCGCGATCAGCTCCTGCACGCCGGAAACCTTGGCCGACAGCACGATGCGATCGCGCGCCAGGCCCAGTTCGACCGCGCGCTCGGCCGAATCCACCGCCGAGCGGATCAGCGCCTCGCGCAGCACCCGGCCGGCATCCCACGGCTCCTCGCGTTGCGAGTTCTCGTCCATCAGCTGCGCCGCCAGCGCCTGGTCCAGCGAGCCCCAGTTGGCACCGATGCGCACCGGCTTGCCGTACTTGATCGCAAACTCGATCAACTGGCCGAACTGCAGATCCTTCTTCTTGCCGAAACCGACGTTGCCGGGGTTGATCCGGTACTTGGCCAGCGCCTCGGCGCAGGCCGGCTCGGCGGTCAGCAACTGGTGGCCGTTGTAGTGGAAGTCACCGATCAGCGGCACCTCGATGCCCATCATCGCCAGCTTCTCGACGATGCGCGGGATCGCCGCGGCCGATTCGGCGTTGTTGACGGTCAAGCGCACCATTTCCGAACCGGCGCGCCACAACTCGGCCACCTGCTTGACGCTGCCGGCGATGTCGGCGGTATCGGTATTGGTCATCGACTGCACCACCACGGGGTGGCCGCCTCCGACGGTGACATTGCCGATCCTGACCGATTGGGTCATGCGGCGAGCCCAGGGGGCGGAGGAAGCGGGCGGCGTGGGGCGGCTGACGGCGTCGTGCATGGCGCGCATTCTAGCGTGAGCGCCACGATCGCTCACCCGCAAGTAGGCATCACGGCAGGCTGCCGTTGCGGGAAATCAAAGCGCGGGCGGCTCGTGGCCGGCGCAGCCGCCCGCCTGCGCGGTCCCGGCAAGTGCCCGTCGTGCCCGAAAACGGCTCATGATGCCGGGAAACTGAACCTGCACCGGTCGTGCGACGGTTTGTCGCAACGGCTTTCGGCTTTGCCGGCCGGTGCCTACGATTGAGGCCTCATGAATTCATCCGACGCTTCGTTCCTGCGCACCCTGTGCAGCCTGCGCTGGCTGGCCACCGCCGGCCAGGCCGCCACCATCCTAGTCTGTACCGGCCTGATGCGCCTGGAGCTGCCGCAGGTGCCACTGTGGTCCGGCGTGGTCGCGCTGGCACTGTTCAACCTGTATGCGCAGATCCGGGTCTCGCATGCGGACGGTGCCGCGCCGGCGACCGCGTTCGGGCACATCCTGGTGGACATCACCGTGCTGACCTGGATGGTCGGCTGGAGCGGCGGCATCGCCAATCCGTTCGGCTCGCTGTTCCTCATCCTGATCGCGCTGGCAGCGCTGGCGCTGCCGCTGAACTGGACCATGGCCGTGGCCACCGCCTGCGTGACTGGCTATGCGGTCAGCGCCGCGTTCGGCATGCCACTGCCCTCCGGCAGCTTCGACCCGCTCAGCCTGCACCTGTGGGGCATGGCGGCCAACTTCCTGATCTCCACGCTGGTCGTGCTGGTGTTCTCGACCAAGCTGGCGTTCGCCCTGCGCGAACGCGAACGCGAGATCTCCACGCTGCGCGAACGCTTCGCCCGCAACGAGGGCATCGTCGCGCTCGCCACGCATGCCGCATCGGTGGCGCACGAACTGAACACGCCGCTGGCGACGATGACCCTGCTGGTCGACGATGCCACCGAGCAGTGCGAGCAGCCGGAGCTGCGCGAAGACCTGGAAACCGTGCGCGAACTGCTGGTGCAATGCCACGAACGCGTGCTGGCCCTGGCCGCCCCCGCCGACAACGGCAACCTGGCCAGCGAAGTGGCGGTACAGGACGTGCTCGAACAATGGCGACTGGTGCGCCCGACCATCCAGTTGCAGCGCAATCCCGAGGCGCCGATGCAGTTGATGCTCGAGCCCAGCGTCGGCCATCTGCTGCTGGTACTGCTCAACAACGCCGCCGATGCTGGCGAGCGTACCGGCCACCCGCAGGTGGATCTGACCTTGCGCATCGAGGACGGCCAGTTGCAGGCCGAGGTACGCGACTATGGCCCCGGCTTCGACACCCAGCAGGCCATGCTGCCCGGCAAGCTGTTCAACAGCGGCAAAACCGATGGCATGGGCGTCGGCCTGGCACTGTCACACGCCACGATCGAACGCCTGCACGGAGAGTTGTGGATGCTGCCTGCCGAAGGCAGCGGCGCCCGGGTGGGATTCCGCCTGCCCTTACACGATAAGGAAGCGATTGCATGAACGAGACCACGCCCAAGGGTTTGCTGGTCGATGACGACGGCCTGTATCTGCGCACCTTGCAACGCAGCCTGGCCCGTCGCGGCATCGAAACCCAGGTCGCTGCCGATGCCGCCGCCGCGCTGACCCTCGCCCGCCAGAACCCGCCCGACTTCGCCCTGATCGACCTCAAGCTCGGCCACGACTCGGGATTGGCACTGATCCAGCCCCTGCGTGCGATCCGGCCGGACATGCGCATCCTGCTGGTCACCGGCTACGCCAGCATCGCCACCGCCGTGGAAGCGATCAAGCTCGGCGCCGACGACTACCTGCCCAAACCCGCCAACATCGCCACGATCCTGCGCGCGATCGGCGAAGAGGACGAGGACCCGAACGAGCCGCCGGAAGAAGACGAGCAAGCCCCGGAGATGATGACCCCTCTCAGCCGCCTGCAGTGGGAGCACATCCAGCAAGCACTGCACGAAACCGGCGGCAACGTCTCCGCCGCCGCCCGCCTGCTCGGCATGCATCGGCGCTCGCTGCAGCGCAAGCTGACCAAGCGCCCCAGCCCCGCATCACTGCGCGATCCGGGGCATTGACTGGAAACATCCCCATGAACCGTAGGAGCGGCTCACTGGCAATCGGAATAACGAAAAAAGCCGCGGGGATGCCCGCGGCTTTTGCTTTCCGTACTTTCGTCGCGGTTACCAGAACAACGTATACAGCGCCACCAGAATCGCCACCACGCCCACCGCACCCATGTTGAAACTGGCCGGCGTGCCATAGCGCACGTCGTCGGTACGGATCAGGTCGCGTCCGGGCGCCGCCGGCGTGACCAACGACACACCTACCGCCAGCAGCAGCGACAGCAGGAACACCAACCCAACGCGGTCGATGAACGGCAGCGCCGGCCACGCCAGCCTGAACAGGATCGACAACGCGAACGAACCGATCGCCGCGCTCAACGCGCCGGCCTCGTTGGCGCGCTTCCAGAACAGGCCGAGCATGAAGATCACCACGATGCCCGGGGTGAAGAAGCCGGTGAAGTCCTGGATGTACTGGAAGCCCTGGTCGAAGCTGCCCAGCAACGGCCGTGCGGTCAAGATACCCAGCACCACCGCCACCGCAGCGGCGATACGACCCACGCGCACCAGCTTCTGCTGATCGGCCTGCGGACGCGACTTGGCGTAGAAATCCAGGGTGAAGATCGTCGCCACCGAATTGATCTTGGACGCCAGCGAGGCCACGATTGCCGCCACCAGCGCGGCGAACACCAGACCCAGCACGCCGGTCGGCAGCAACTGCATCATCGTCGGATAGGCCTGGTCGGGCTTGGCCAGATCCGGCGCCAGCACCACCGCGGCGATGCCCGGCACCACCACCACCACCGGCATCAGCAGCTTCAGGAACGCGGCGAACACCATGCCCTTCTGCGCCTCGCCGATGTTCTTGGCGGCCAACGCGCGCTGGATGATGTATTGGTTGAAGCCCCAGTAGCTGATGTTCATGATCCACAGGCCGCCGATCAGCACGCCCAGGCCCGGCAGATCCTTGTAGAACGGGTTGTCCTTGGACAGGATCATCTGGAAGTGCTCCGGATGCTGCTGCCACAAGTGCTGGAAGCCCGCCACGACGCCGGCACCATCGCCGATCTTGGCCAGGGTCAGCCCGGCCACCAGCAGGCCACCGAGCACCAGCAGCGAGACCTGCACGATGTCGGTCAGCGCCACCGCCTTCAATCCGCCATACAGCTGGTACATCAGCGCGAACACGCCGATCAACGCCAGCGCCAGCATCTGGTCCATGCCGGTGACCTGGGTGACGGCGATCGAACCCAGCCACAGGATCGAGGTCAGGTTGACGAACACGTACAGGCCCAGCCAGAACACCGCCATCAGCGTGCGGATGCGATTGCCGTAACGCTGCTCGAGGAACTGCGGCATCGTGTAGATGCCATTGCGCAGGAAGATCGGCAGGAAGTACTTGCCGACGATCAGCAACGTCGCCGCCGCCATCCACTCATAGGAGGCGATCGCCAGGCCGATCGCATAGCCCGATCCGGCCATGCCGATGATCTGCTCGGCCGAGATGTTGGCCGCGATCAGCGAGGCGCCGATCGCCCACCAGGGCAGCGACTTGCCGGCGAGGAAGTAATCCTCCGCGCTCTTGTTGTGCCCGCCCTTCTCGCGCGAGACCACCTGCGCCAGTACGAAAATGCCGGCCAGGTAGACCAGCACGATCACGATGTCCAACGTTGCAAGACCCACTGCATTCTCCCTTCATGCGGCAAGCCACGTGTCGGTCGTCCGGGCCCGGCTCTTGTAGGAGCGGCTTTAGCCGCGATGAGGCTTTATCGGTAAAGCCTCATCGCGGCTAAAGCC